>NZ_CP102578.1:6019021-6327826 GCF_042230915.1 Archangium gephyra
GCCCTCTGTTCCTGGGCATGCTCTGCCTGGCCGGAGGCATGTACCTCTTCGACATCCAGCTGAACTTCATCAACGCCGTGGTGCTCCCCAACCTGCTCGCCATCGCCGTGGACAACTCGGTGCACCTCTTCCACCGGTACGAGGAAGAGGGCCCCGGCTCGCTCGGCCATGTGGTGCGCCATACGGGCTTCGCGGCGGTGGTGGCCACGCTGTCCAACGCCGCCGGCTACGGCGCACTGTTGATCTCACATCACGCCGGGCTGCGCTCTATCGGACAGATTGCACTTCTAGGGGTGATGTGCACCTTCCTGGGCACGACGGTCTTCTTCCCGGCGATGCTCGCGCTGCTGGAGCGCTGGAAGGGCCGGAAGAGGGATGGGGGCATGATTCGGAGCCTGGACATCGGCGTGAAGAAACCCGCCGCGGAACCGGGGGAGCGTAAGTCTGCGTGAACGCCTGGACCTCGTATGAGCGCGCCCGAGCGGGCGTCCGGAACGTCCATCTGCGAGCAGTCGACGTCGTCATGGTCGTCGCCTGCTCCTTCGCCGCCCTGACGCTCCTGGGCCCGGCCCGCTGGGCCCCTGGCTCCACGAAGTCCACCGTCTACTTCGCCGTCTTCGCGCTCGGCCCCCTGGTCCTGCGCACCCTGGAGTCCTACTTCCCCCAGCACCGGCTGCTGGCCTTCGTGGCCAACTTCTGGCTGCTGCCGGTGATCGGCCTCAGTCACGAGGTGCTCAGTCCCCTGGTGACCGCCCTCACCCCGGTGCTGCGGGATGCGCAGCTCGCCGCCATGGATCAGCGGCTCTTCGGGGCCCAGGCCTCGGTGGTGCTCGGGCACCTGGTGCCGCCCTGGCTCACCGACATCCTGATGCTCTGCTACTACGGCCACTTCGTCTGGCCGCTGATGCTGGGCGTGGTGCTGTACTTCACCGGCCGCCAGGACGCCTTCGACGAGTACCTGCTCGCGCTCAGCCTCTTCTTCACCTTCAACTACCTCTTCTACGCCCTGGTGCCGGCCATCGGCCCGCGCTACTTCCTCTACTTCGCCTTCGACGCGCCCCTGCAGGGGGTCTGGGTGACGTCCTTCCTGGACTCGGTGATGCGCCTGCCGAGGTTCGCCCAGGACTGCTTCCCCTCGGGGCACACGGGGACCACGCTGCTGGTGTTCGTGTACGCGCGGCGCTTCGTGCCACGCTTCTTCAAGGTGATGCTGGTGCCGGGCCTGCTGCTCATCGCCGCCACCCTGGTGGGCCGCTTCCACTACGCCACGGATCTGGTGTGCGCGGTGCCCCTGGTGATGGTGGTGGTGGGCCTGGCCGTGGGGTGGAGCCGGACCGTCGCGCGGCGCGATACAGTCGCGCGCCCGGTCACGATGGACGCTATCGTACGCCCCTGAACAGGGAGCGTATCCATGAGCAGGCAGATCCTCGCGGGCCGCGTGGCCCATCTCGGCACCACCGTCTTCTCCGAGTTCAGCGCGCTGGCCCTCAAGCACGGGGCCATGAACCTGGGGCAGGGCTTCCCGGACTTCGATGGGCCCGAGGCCGTCAAGGAAGCCGCTCGCAAGGCCATCACCGACGGGGTGAACCAGTACGCCCCCAGCCCCGGCCTGAGAGACTTGCGCGTGGCCATCGCCGAGCACGGCGCGCGCTTCCACGGACACACCGGCATCGATCCGGACACCATGGTGACCGTCACCAGCGGTGCCACCGAGGCCATCCTCTGCGTGATCCTCGGCCTGGTGGACCCGGGCGATGAGGTGGTTCTCTTCGAGCCCTTCTATGACTCGTATGACGCCAATGTCGGCTTCGTCGGGGCCAAAGCGCGCTATGTGCCGCTGCGTCCGCCGGACGGCGCGCACGCCACGTGGTGGTTCGATCGGGACGAGGTGCGCGCGGCCTTCGGTCCCCGCACGCGGCTGCTCATCCTCAACACGCCCCACAACCCGACGGGCAAGGTCTTCACCCGCGAGGAGCTCGAGTTCCTCGGCGGCCTGTGCGCCGAACACGATGTGAAGGTGCTCTCGGACGAGGTGTACGAGCACATCCTCTTCGGCCCGGCGCGTCATGTGCGTCCCGCCACGGTGCCCGTGCTGGCGGACCGGACGCTGACGGTGAGCAGCGCGGGCAAGTCGTTCAGCCTCACCGGGTGGAAGATCGGCTGGGTCATCGCTCCGCCGCCGCTGCGTGACGCGGTGCAGCGCGCGCACCAGTTCGTGACGTTCGCCACGGCCTCGCCCCTGCAGGCGGCCACGGCGGCGGCGCTGCGGCAGCCGGACGCGTACTTCCAGGAGCTGAGCGCCATGTACCTGTCCAAGCGGGACCGGTTGCTGACGGGGCTCGCCGAGGCGGGGCTGAAGGCGTACGCGCCCGAGGGCAGCTACTTCATCATCACGGACATCTCGGGGAGGGGCTTCGCGGACGACGTGGCCTTCTGCCGGCACCTGGTGACGGAGGTGGGAGTAGCGGCCATCCCTCCGAGTGTTTTCTATAGCCCCGAGCACAAGCACCTGGGGCAGGGGATGGCGCGCTTCGCCTTCTGCAAGACGGAAGCGGTGCTGGATGAAGCGGTGCGCCGGTTGAAGGTGGGACTGGCTCGGGGACGCTGACGCCTGGATGCCCGGGAGGCGGGCGGCTTGCGACCCCTACACCCGGGTGCTACACCCCCGCGCGACCCCGTGAGCTTCTTCGGCGAACTCTACCTCCGTTCCACCCTGCCGTTCCTTTCCGAGGAGACGACGGCGAAGGAGGCGGCGTACCTCGCGAGGAGCTTCGAGGAACTCGAGGTGCCCGGCCCGGTGGTGGACCTGGGTTGTGGCCATGGCCGCCATGCCGCGCGCCTGAATGCCGAGGGGCCGCTGGCGGGCCGGGTCATCGGCCTGGAGCTGGACGCGCTGTCCCTCCAGGAGCGGCTGCCGGGCTTTCCAGCGGTGCGAGCGGACCTCCGCTCCCTCCCATTCCGCACGGGCTCGCTGGCGGGGGCCTACGCCTGGTACTCCACGCTCTTCGTCTTCTCGGATGAGGAGCACGAGGCGCTGCTGCGCGAGGTGGCGCGGTGCCTGAAGCCCGGGGGCCGGCTGGTGCTGCACACCGTCCCGTACGAGCGCCTGGCCGCACAGCCCGAGGCATCCTTCTCCACCCGGTTGCCGGACGGCAGCCTGCTCGAGGAGCGGAGCCGCTTCGACGCGGTGCGTGGCCGCGACGAGGCCACCCGGCAGCTCACGAGGCCGGACGGCCGCGTTCTTTCCGGCCAATATGCCATCCGTTACTATCCCCTTGCGGATCTGACGCGGCTGTTGGAATCCACGGGTTTTTCGGTGTGCTGGGTGCACGGCGGGTTGGGGGAGGAGCGGCCCTCGGACACATCGACGGATCTCATCGTGGGTGCCGAGTTGCGAGGAGCCTCTCAGTTGCGCCAGAGGCGCCAAACGGTGAATTTCATGAGTGGAAGCTCGACATGAGCGGAAGCTCGACGCGGGACATCGTCCAGTGGATGCGAACGAACAGCGCCGCCCGCGCTTGAGCGGGCTCGGCAACTTGCCGGAAAAGGTGGACGTCTACGAGGTGGGTCCTCGTGACGGCTTGCAGAACGAGCTGCGCACGCTGCCCACGCGCGACAAGGCGCGCCTCATCGAGGCGTTGATCGCCGCGGGCGAGAAGCGCATCGAGGTGACGTCCTTCGTGTCACCGAAGTGGATTCCGCAGCTCGCCGACGCGGAGGAGTTGCTGCGCATGGTGGGGCGGCGCGAGGGCGTCACCTTCTCGGCGCTGGTGCCCAACCTCAAGGGCCTGACGCGCGCGAAGGAGGCGGGCCTGGAAGAGGCGGCCGTCTTCATCTCCGCGTCCGAGGCCCACTCCAAGAAGAACATCAACAAGACCATCGCCGAGGCGGTGGCCGAGGCCCGGCAGACCACCGAGGCCGCACTGAAGGCGGGGCTGCGGGTGCGCGGCTACCTGTCCACGGTGTGGGGCTGCCCCTATGAGGGCGACGTGCCCGTCGCTCGCGTGGTGGAGATCAGCCGCGCCCTGCTGGACGCGGGCATCTACCAGCTCAGCCTGGGCGACACGATCGGCGTGGGAACGCCGCGGCAGACGGAGACGCTGCTGAACGCGCTGCTCGAGCACGTGCCGGTGGAGAAGCTGGCGCTGCACCTGCACGACACGCGCGGCACGGCCCTGGCCAACGCGCTCGTGGGCCTGCAGCTGGGCGTGACGACGTTCGACGCGAGCATCGGCGGCCTGGGCGGCTGCCCCTACGCCCCGGGCGCGGCGGGAAACCTCGCCACCGAGGATCTCGTCTACATGCTCCACGGCATGGGCGTGAAGACCGGCATCCAGCTCGACAAGCTCGTCGAGGCGGGCATGGTCGCCCAGGAGCTCATCGGCCGGAAGCTCGCGGGCAAGTTCCTCCAAGCGGCTCTGGGCGAGCGCGAGAAGAAAGCGAACCGCCGGGCCACCACCTGACCCATTTCATCATGCGAAACCTCCAATCGACTCCCATCCCCACGCCCTACAAGCCTCGTCACCATGTGCGCATCGTGACGGCCGCTTCGCTCTTCGACGGGCATGACGCGGCCATCAACGTGATGCGCCGGCTCATGCAGGCCTCGGGTGCGGAGATCATCCACCTGGGTCACAACCGCTCGGTGGCGGAGATCGTCGACTGCGCCATCCAGGAGGACGCCCAGGGCATCGCCATCACCTCGTACCAGGGCGGCCACGTTGAGTTCTTCAAGTACATGATCGATCTGCTGCGCGAGCGCGGCGCGAACATCAAGGTGTTCGGCGGCGGCGGCGGCACCATCCTCCCGTCCGAGATCGAGGAGCTGCACCGCTACGGCGTGACGCGCATCTACTCGCCGGACGACGGCCGCGCGATGGGGCTGCAGGGGATGATCGACGATCTCATCTCCAAGTGCGACTTCGAGAAGCGCACCCCGGACTTCGCGCCCCTGCTGGCCGAGCGCCCCCAGCGCGAGCCCGCCAAGATCGCCCCGCTCATCACCATCGCGGAGAACTTCCCCGCCGCGGGTGACACGCTCCGCGACGCGCTCGCCAAGCTCAACACCAACGCTCCGCGCGTGCCCGTGCTGGGCATCACCGGGACCGGTGGCGCGGGCAAGTCGAGCCTCGTGGACGAGCTGGTCCGCCGCTTCCTCACGGACTTCCCCGACAAGACGCTCGCGGTGCTCTCCATCGATCCGTCCAAGCGCAAGTCCGGCGGCGCGCTGCTCGGCGACCGCATCCGCATGAACGCGATCGACAACCCGCGCGTCTACATGCGCTCCATGGCCACGCGCCAGAGCAACCTCGCCATGTCCAAGCACGTGGGCGAGTCGATCGAGATCTGCCGGGCCGCCGGGTTCGATCTCATCGTGGTGGAGACGTCCGGCATCGGCCAGTCCGACACGGAGATCACCGAGCACTCGGACGTGTCGCTCTACGTGATGACGGCCGAGTACGGCGCGGCGACGCAGCTCGAGAAGATCGACATGCTCGACTTCGCCGACGTGATCGCCATCAACAAGTTCGACAAGCGGGGCTCGCTCGACGCGCTGCGGGACGTGCGCAAGCAGTGGAAGCGCAACCACAACGCCTTCTCCACGCCCGACGACGCGCTGCCCGTCTACGGCACCATCGCCTCGCAGTTCAACGACCCGGGCATGAACCAGCTCTACCGGGCCCTGATCGACACGATCGCCCGGAAGACCGGCGCCGCGCTCCAGTCGCACGCCGAGATCACCCCGGGCATGAGCGAGAAGAAGTGGATCATCCCGCCGGAGCGCACCCGGTACCTCGCGGAGATCGTCGAGACCTGCGAGGCCTACGACCGGTTCACCCGCGCCCAGGCGGCGCTCGCCCGGCGCATGTACCAGCTGCACGGCACCATCGAGGCGCTGCGCGCCAACGTGGGCAAGAAGCGGCTGGAGATCGTCGAGCCCCGGGACGCCTCGGACGTGGTGCACGTCACCCAGCGCGTCGAGGGCGAGCCCGCCTACCTCGCCGATCTGGCGGAGCTCTACCAGGACCTGGAGTCGCGCCTGCACCCCGAGTGCAAGCGGTTGCTGGACGAGTGGCCGGCCATGAAGCGCCGCTACGCGGCGGCCAAGTACCAGTACCAGGTGCGCGAGAAGATCATCGAGATCGATCTCTTCACCGAGTCGCTCTCGCACCTGCGCATCCCCAAGATCGCCCTGCCCAAGTACGAGGACTGGGGCGACATCCTCACCTGGCTGCTGCGCGAGAACGCGCCGGGCGCCTTCCCGTTCACCGCGGGCGTCTTCCCGCTCAAGCGTGAGAACGAGGATCCCGCGCGCATGTTCGCGGGGGAGGGCGGCCCGGAGCGCACCAACAAGCGCTTCCACTTCGTCTCGCGCGGGCTGCCCGCCAAGCGCCTGTCCACGGCCTTCGACTCGGTCACGCTCTACGGCGAGGACCCGGACCACCGCCCGGACATCTACGGCAAGGTGGGCAACTCCGGCGTCTCCATCGCCAACGTGGACGACGCGAAGAAGCTCTACTCCGGCTTCGATCTCGCGGACCCGTCCACCTCGGTGTCGATGACCATCAACGGTCCCGCGCCGATGCTGCTCGGCTTCTTCCTCAACGCCGCGGTGGATCAGCAGTGCGAGAAGTACATCCGCTCCAAGGGGCTGACCGAGCAGGTGGAGAAGAAGATCGACGAGCTCTACAAGAGCCGCGGTCTGCCCCGGCCGCGCTACCAGGGCGAGCTGCCCCAGGGCAACGACGGGCTCGGGCTGCTGCTGCTCGGCGTGTCAGGTGACGAGGTGCTCCCGCGCGACGTCTACGAGAAGATCCGCGCCTCCACGCTGCAGGCCGTGCGCGGCACCGTGCAGGCGGACATCCTCAAGGAGGATCAGGCGCAGAACACCTGCATCTTCTCCACCGAGTTCGCCCTGCGGCTGATGGGAGACATCCAGCAGTACTTCATCGAGCAGAAGGTCCGGAACTTCTACTCGGTGTCCATCTCGGGCTACCACATCGCCGAGGCGGGGGCGAACCCCATCTCCCAGCTGGCCTTCACCCTGGCCAACGGCTTCACCTTCGTCGAGTACTACCTCTCGCGAGGGATGAACATCGACGACTTCGCGCCCAACCTGTCGTTCTTCTTCTCCAACGGCATGGACCCCGAGTACACCGTGCTGGGGCGGGTCGCTCGCCGCATCTGGGCCAAGGCGATGCGCGACAAGTACGGCGGCAACGAGCGCTCGCAGAAGCTCAAGTACCACATCCAGACTTCTGGCCGGAGCCTCCACGCCCAGGAGATCGCCTTCAACGACATCCGCACCACGTTGCAGGCCCTGCTGGCGCTCAACGACAACTGCAACTCGCTGCACACCAACGCCTACGACGAAGCCATCACCACGCCCACCGAGGAGAGCGTGCGGCGGGCCCTCGCCATCCAGCTCGTCATCAACAAGGAGTTCGGCCTCTCCAAGAACGAGAACCCGAACCAGGGCGCCTTCATCGTCGAGGAGCTGACGGACCTGGTCGAGGCGGCCGTGCTGACGGAGTTCCGTTCCATCTCCGAGCGCGGCGGCGTGCTCGGGGCCATGGAGCGCATGTACCAGCGCTCGAAGATCCAGGAGGAGTCGCTCTACTACGAGACGCTCAAGCACGACGGGACGCTGCCCATCATCGGCGTGAACACCTTCCTGGATCCCAAGGGCTCGCCGACCATCACTCCGCCGGAGGTGATCCGCGCCACCCAGGAGGAGAAGGACTACGCCATCAGCTCGCGCGACGCCTTCTGGAAGCGCAACGCCGGAGCTGCTCCCGAGGCGCTGGCGGCCGTGAAGCGCGCCGCGTTGGACAACGGCAACATCTTCGCCGCGCTGATGGACGCTTGTAAGGTCTGCACGCTCGGCCAGATCTCCCGCGCGCTATACGAGGTGGGCGGGCAGTACCGGCGCAACATGTAGTGGAAGTGTTGCGCATGCTCCCTCTCCCTCTGGGAGAGGGCGGGGGGTGAGGGTCGTCAACCACGTGTTCGGGGAAGACCCTCACCCTGACCCTCTCCCAGAGGGAGAGGGGACCTCCACAGCACCGTCCTACCGCGACGCCGCGGGGCCGATCTGCATGACGGCCGCCGAGGTATTGGCCGGAGAGCCCTGGACCGCGGGCGCCTGCGCCGGAGCCTCGGGCGCCTGCACCGGAGTTCCAGTCGTCTCTGCATCCGTGCTCGCCGGAGCGCTTCCGCCCGTGCTCTCTGCCTGCGCGGCCACGGAGGGCTGCGTCTCGGCGGCGGCAGGGGAGGAGGGAACCTCCTGCGAGGCCACGGCGGGCTGCTCGGGAGTCACGGGAGCCGGAGCGGACGCGGGCACCACCTGGAGCTCCGGGGCGGCGGGGGCCTGCTTGGTGGCCACGGCCGGCGCCTGCTGCTCGAAGCCCGGAGGCATCCGGCGCGGCGGAACGACGACGGGCGGCGGGACGGGGCAACGGGTGCAGGGGCCGCGCAGGGGCACCGCGAGCACCTGTCCAATGCGCAGGAAGAAGCCGCGCATCCGGTTGGCCTTCTTGATGGACTGGATGCTGGAGTTGTAGCGCAGGGCGATGCCGCCCACCGTGTCACCCGAGCGCACCCGGTGCATCTGGATGTTCTTGTCCGGCTGGAGCGCCAGCAGCGGGGCGACGCGTCGGCCCAGCTCCTGGGCGCGCGGGTTGAAGAAGCGCACGTGGAAGTGATCGCGGTGGCCGCGCGCGTGCTTCACCAGGGACCTGGCGCCGGCGTTGAAGAGCGAGTCCAGCCACTCCTTGCTCTCGCCCTTGCGCAGCGCGTAGTCGTACAGGACCTTCTGCACGCGCTTGTCCAGGAGGATCATCTGCACGTCGGTGTGGATGGCGAGCGCCTTGAGCAGGGCCAAGTTCAGCTCGAGATCGATGTGCTGCTCGCGCGCCCGCACGCGGACGGGCTCGGCGGTGGGGTAGTAGAAGCCCAGGTCCACGTCCCGGCCATTCTGGTGGCTCTTGTGCGGGCGCAGGTAGCCGCCCTCGCGGGAGCTGAGCTGGTTGACGCGCAGCGGGGGCGCCTTCGGGTACTGGGCGCGCACCTCGCGGATGGCCGTGGAGAGGTAGTCCACCGTCTCCTGGGTGGCCCACGCCAGCTCGGGCGAGACCACGATCCACTCATTGCCCTGCGCCTGGGGCACGCGCACGGCGTTCACCATCCGGCCACTCTCGACGAAGCCCACCGAGATGGAGCCGAGGGACCCCGGCTCCTTCTTCCACAGCTCCGTCAGCTGCTCATCCGACAGCTCGGCGGTGTAGAGCGGCCCGTTGGGGGCCACGACGTTGGGGTCCGCTTCCTCGGCCTCGCCCTCGTCCGCGTCGGGGGTGCCCGCCAGCTCCTCGTCGTCGGCGGCCTCCTCCTCCTCGGTGGTGGCCTCGGCGGCCGCGATGGCCGCGTCATTCTGCTCGACGACCTGCGTCACGACCTCCGAGACACTCTCCGCCGGGGGCGAGGCAACGGCTCCCTGCGAAGCAGCCGGCGCCAGGGCGGGCTGGTTGGCGGCCTGGGCAGGAGACGTCGACGCCTCCTGCACCGCGGCCGTCACCTTCGACGGAGAGACTGTGGGAGCAACGTGCGCGGTGCAGCCGGCGCACAGCAACAGGATGATCCAAGATGTAGAACGCACTCGGGGCGGAGCATGACCCGAAATTGTTCCTGGCCCAAGGAAAGCGTCGAAACCGGCTCGGACTCCAGGCGGGCATTTCCTGGGAATTTGACGCGGGACGCGGAGTTCGTTCCGCCTTTCGTGGCCTGCTCCCTCCCTCACACTCCCAGTCAAACCGGGCACTTCGGCTCCACTAGCGGTCATGACTGGCTGCGTCAGCACCTAGAGTCTCGCGCCGGAGTGCCCGGGCGTCGGTTGACGCCTCGGAGGGGGAGCGAGAGAAGTACGCGGACCCGCAACCTCCATTCGTCTCTTCCGGGAAGGACATGACCCCTCTCCGTATGATTTCGCGATTCGCTGGTGCCCTGCTGCTCACCGCGGGAGCGCTCCATGCGCCGCCCTCGCGGGCCGCGCAGGTGCCCGTGAGCAATGCTGGCTTCGAGGCGCAGACCGGCTCGGGACAGCCCACCGGCTGGAGCGTGACGGGCGGAGGCAAGGTGGCCTCCAGCCCCGAGGGCAAGGCCGAGGGCACGCAGGGGCTCGTCATCGAGAACCCGGCCAGTGGCGCCGAGACCACCGTGCAGTCCGAGCCCGTGAAGCTGCAGGTGGGCCGCCTCTACCGGCTCAGCGCCTGGGTGCGCACCCGCGGCGTGCAGGCGGACGCGCAGGCGCGCTACCCGACGGCGCTCGGGGCCTGCCTGTCGATGAAGAGCTTCCCCTTCACCAACTGCTCGCCCACGCTGGGCGCGGACCAGGACGGCCGCGTCTCGGTGCTCTTCTTCGCCATCCAGGGCACGGATCGCGTGCAGGTGCACCTGGGCCGCAACGGCAAGGCGAGCGGCACCGCCTGGGTGGATGACGTGCGCCTGGAGGAGGTGGACGACATCACCGCCTACCTCCCCATGGAGTCCGTGCGCTGGGCGGGCAAGGGCTTCCGCTATGACGATGGCGGTTGGAAGTACGTCCACATCGAGGGCGAGCCGTACGAGCGCGGCCAGCAGTACGGCGAGCTCCTGGCCGACGACATCGTCCGCTACATGGAGAAGCTGGGCATCCGGAAGAACCGCCAGGACGTGGTGAACGGCTGGAACCAGGTGCGGCTGCTCACCGACTCGCTCTTCCTGCGTAAGTTCGATCCCGAGTACCTCGAGGAGATGAAGGGCATCGCCGACGGCGTCAACAAGGCCGGCGTGAAGTTCAAGGACCGCGAGCTGGATCTGCTCGACGTGGTGTCCCTCAACTCGGTGGTGGACCTGGGGCAGCTCGAGGACGCCAACGAGGTGACCGCCACGTCGCTGTCCGGACGCGTCTTCATGAAGGCCGAGGACGAGACGGCCCGGGCGGGCGAGGGGGACCACTGCTCGTCCTTCGTGGCCACGAAGTCCGCGACGAAGGATGGCCAGTTCATCATGGGGCAGATCTTCATGTGGAACGGCTACACGGGCGTGCACTGGGACGTCATCGCCGACGTGCAGCCCACCAAGGGCCACCGCTTCGTCATGCAGACGTTCCCGGGCGGCATCCACAGCGGCGCGGACTGGTTCATCAACGATGCGGGCATCGTCATCGGCGAGACCACGGTGGGCCAGACGCCTTTCGATCCCGATGGCACGCCGCAGAGCAACCGCATCCGCAAGGCGGCCCAGTACGCCAACTCGATCGACGACGTGGCCCGCATCCTCAAGGAGCGCAACAACGGGCTCTACACCAACGACTGGACGCTGGCGGACGCCAAGACGGGCGAGGGCGCCTGCCTGACGCTCGGCACGAAGAAGACGAAGCTGTGGCGCACCGGCGGCACGGGCAAGACGGCCGAGACCCCGGGCAACCTCAAGGACTTCATCTGGGCCAACAACAACAACCGGGACCTGGAGGTGCGCAAGGAGTACCTCCCCAATCCGCAGAACGCCCCGGTGGATCTGGCCTTCAACACGTGGAACCGCGACATTGCCTTCCAGGAGTACTTCGAGCGGCATGGCAAGGGCGGCATCGACCTGGAGAACGCCATCCGCATGCTGGCCTCCAGCCCCATCAACCGGCCTCACGCCTGTGACGCCAAGCTCACCACCGGCGAGATGGCCGGCAAGCTCGTGTTCATCGCGCACTACGGCAAGACGACCCTGCGCGAGAAGATGGTCGGCGGCCGGTGGATCCAGGACCTGCCCGGCGCCACGCCCCACCTGACGCTCGGTTACACCACCTTCAGCCCCATCTTCGTGGCGGACAAGCTGAAGGAGGCCCGCGCGAAGTCGCTCGCCAAGGAGGAGAAGGCCGCGGCCTCCAAGCGCGACACCTCGAAGGTGAAGGAGGCCCTCGGCTTCGACAAGAAGCTGCTGTGGGCCAACACCGTGTTCCCCGCCACCGACGGCGAGAACTGGCTGGTGAGCGGCACGGCCGCCTACTGGAACCTGCTCAACAAGCTGCCGGACTCGGCGGACAAGGCCTTCGATCAGCAGCGCGATGCCCTGGCCGATCTCAACACCCGCTACCTCTACCTCAGCTCGCGCGAGGGGGACGTGGTGCCCGTGGCCACGCGCACCTCGTACAGCCGCTACGGCACCTATGCCATTCCCCGCCTCAAGGGCACCTTCGTGCTGCACCAACTGCGCCTGCTGCTGGGCAACAAGGCCTTCTCCAAGGTGATGGGCACCGTGCACGCGCGCTACGCCAACAAGAACATCACCACCGCCGAGTTCGTGCGCACCGCGTCCGAGGCCGCGGGCAAGGATCTCTCGCCCTTCGTCGCGCAGTGGGTGGAGCGCGGCGGCCTGCCCGAGCCTCGCATCCGCGCCAGCAGCACGAAGGCCAAGGACGGCTACGACGTCACGTTGAAGGTGGAGCAGGGCGGCAAGCCGTACCACTTCCTCACTACCGTGGAGCTGTTCACGGCGAAGGGCTCGGTGCTGGAGCGGGTGGAGGTGAAGGGCGCGAGCGACACCTTCACCTTCCACGTGGCCGAGCGGCCGGTGCGCGTGGTGTTCAACACGAGCAACGACATCCCGGTGCCGCGCGAGCACTTCCAGGTGCTGTCCAACGCCATGGACGACTTCAGCCAGTTGCTCTTCGTCCACGGCACGGCCCGCGGGGTGGAGGCGGATCGCACGCTGACGCTCAACTTCCGCGATGTCGTGGCGGATGCCTTCATGGACGTGCTCGCGCCGCTGAAGCCGGACGCCGAGGTGACGGAGCAGGAGATGGCGAGCAGGGATCTGTTCGTGCTCGGTGGCGCCGAGGACAACGCGCTGGTGGCGCGGCTGGCGGCGGAGAAGAAGCTGCCAGTGGAGATCGGCCGCCGGTTCTTCCGCTGGCAGGGGAAGACGTACGGCCGGGCCGATGACGGGCTCGCCGTGGCGCTGCCCAACCCGTGGAACGCGAAGCGGACGCTCTACCTCTACCTGGCCAACAGCGGCCCGCAGCTGTGGCACATGACGCGCACCTTCATGCCGGGTCAGCTCCAGGGCTGGGCGCTCTACCGGGGCGGCGAGGTGAGCGCCAAGGGCTACCACGGCCTCGATGCACTGGCGGTGGAGCTGACGGAGTCGCCGGCTCCCGAGGTCAAGCCCATCGGCTCGGCGGCCGGGGCGAACTGAGCCCAGGTGGCAGGGCAGGGGAGACAGGTCCGGTGCCTGTCTTCCCATCTTCGACTCCGGCGGCCCTCAGTGAAGAGGCTGGCCGAGAGAGTCGAGAACGGGACGGCGGGTGGGCAGGGTGTGGTGCTCGTGGTCGTAGAAGCACTCGGGGCCGAGCAGGGAGATGAGCTCCCGCTCGCGCGCCATACCGGACTCGGTGCCCGCCTCCGTGGGGAGCTCATAGGGTTGGACGAGGACGATGTCCTCCCCGAGCTTCTGGCGGCACTCGGCGGGCAGCGCATCGAGGCGCTCGCCGAACATGCGCACGAAGGGAGGGCCGTAGAAGTTGCGCCAGTAGAGGCCCGCCAGCCCTTCGCTGTAGTCGCGCACGGTGATGACGCGTTTCTGTCCCACCTCTTGAGGAATCCATCGCCGCGTCTTGCCTTCGAAATCCTGCCCCAACCCAATTTGAGCCAGGGGAGAGTGGACGAGGCGCATGAGTTCGGCGACCTGCGGCACGAGGGCGGTGCGCCAGGATGCTTTGGAGGCCGAGCGGACAGAGGTCGTCCAGGAGATTTCGCCCACGTAGGGGAATTCGGCACTGCGAGAGGGCGAGAACCAGATGAAGTCCCGATCCGTCTTGGCTCCGACACACAGCCAACCGCGCTCCTCGAAATAGGCGACCAGGGGATTGAGGTCCAGGTGGGCCGGATCGATCGCTTCTTTCATGGAGGCATGGCCGTAGCGTCTGGCCTCGAACCACCGGAACCTACGAAGGGCGAACTCGAGTACCTCTCTGACGAGCCCACCCGAGAGACAGCTTGGTGGAAGCTGTATTCTGAGATCAAGCCCTGTGGCCGAGCGCATCATGGATGTGTTCTCACGACAGCTTTACCTTGTGATTCCAGACGGTCCAAACGGAGCTGGAGCGGTTGTGAAAGATGCGTTGCGCCATCTGCATGATTGGCGGAACGGACCCACAGCTCGAGGTGACCGCCGTATGCCTCCACATACTCGATCATGGCCTCGAGGTTGCCGGAGAGGGACAGCTCCTTGCGCGCCTTGGCCTCGACGAAGCGGTAGGACTGTCCCCACACCAGCTCCGCGGGGTTGTCCTTCACTGAGTCGGGGATGAAGCCCTGAACGCGGCTGCCCGGCGGCGGCATCATCATCGCGCTGTTGCGCTCGTATCTTCCCGCCTGGAGGATGGTGTCCTCGAAGGCATTGCCCGCCTGCCGGTTCTTGAGGATGGACTCGTACATGCGCTCCCAGTCGGCGTCCGGCTGGAAGGAGAAGCGGCGGTACTTCTCCGGGTGGCGGAACTGGTAGTCCACCCAGCGCTGGGCCTTGTGCATGGGCGTGCCGGGTAGTAGCCGGCTGCCGTCCGTGAGCGTGCGCACGCCTAGCAGCGGCACCTTCTGGCCCACCTTCAGCGCACCGGCCGCATCTCGCAACGGTGCCTCCAGCCCTCGTGCCACCCGCTGGAGAAACTGAAGCTCCTCCTTGCTGAAGGTGTGGCCCCGGGCGGCCGCCGCCATCAGTCGCTCGATTTCCTTCGCGTCTCCGGGAGACAGGTGCGAGGCCACGCGCGAGAGCACCCGCACCTCGTCCAGGCTGCGGCCGGTGAGCAGCGCCAGTTGTTCCGCCCCCTCGTCCCCGCCTCGCATCAGCACGGCGCCAGCCACGAAGGGCACCAGCACCGCCAGCGCGCACACCACGCGCTCGGGGCGGGTGAGCTGGTGGCCAGTGAGGCTCTTGCCAGTCACGGCCGCACTCGTATCCGCTGCCTCACCGACTCCCGGAGTCAGGCCCACCAGCAGCTCGAGCACCAGCTCCTCGGGCTTGTACACCTCCGGGTCGAAGGCCGCGTTGTAGTCCAGCTGCACCGGCGCCATGCGGCCCAGTTGCACCACGGAGGCCAGGGCGGAGCGGCTCGCCAGCAGGTAGAGGGCCACCTCGTCGGGCGTACGTTTCAGGAAATCCGGATCCTCCGTATGCGCATAGGCCCAGGCCAGCGTGGCACTGCCCAGTGCCCGCAGGGACTGTTCGCGCAGGGGCGACTCGCTCAACAGGTAGCCCGGCTCCAGGCGGCGGGGCGGCGGCACGTAGGTGGCCAGCAGCTTGCGCCCCCATTCCTCGTACTCGGCCAGCTTGCGCTGCACGGCCCGCCAACGCACCTCCCGCTGCCGCTCCTCCTCCAGCAGCGTCACGTACTTCTCCAGGGGCGAGGGGGCTTCGCGCAGTGCCTCGTCCGGTTGCAGCAGCAGCCACTGCTCCAACCTCTGGAGCGCCGTCAGGGCCTCGCCGCGAGCCTCCTCCGAGTGGCCCGGGGCCCGCAGCGCTTCCCGCTGGTGGCGGAGGAACACCTCATAGGGCGCCTGGGGCAGGGTGGCCGAGAGCACCGGACCCGTGGACTCCGCCTCCTCGCTCCACATGCCCTCGCCCCGCCGCAACGTCAGCACCACCTCGCATCGCTGCTCCCTCACGTACCGGTAGAGCGCCCACTCCACCAGGCCGCGGAAGCGCTCGGCTTCCTCGGCCTTCGCCTCGGCGCCGCTCCCTTCGTGCGCGCTCAGGCCGAGCAACCGGACCCGCTCGCCCTCCACCCGCAGCCCGAGCGTCAGCCACGCCCCCTTGCGCTTCAATCCGCGCGCCGCCGCCCAGGCCCTGACACGCACCTCCTGCGTTCCCTCCAGCGTCCCGTTTCCGCAGTCCGCCGGGGCTCTCATGCCCAGGCCTACCTTCCTGCCCGGAAACTCCAGGGTGAATCCCAGACGCTGGCCCAGGTTGCTGTCCGTGTGATTCCGGCACGCGGTCGATGCCACCAGCAGCACGACCGCCAGGAGCGCCGCGGGGCGCGTCAGTTCCACTCCTCCGCGGGGGCGACGAGCTGCTCGCGCAGCAGCGCCAGCGGCGTCGCCCAGTGGTCCTCCCACCGGAAGCTGGCGAACTGCCGGGAGTCGGCCCCTCGCCGGAACGCGGCCCACAACCGCCTCATGTACACGGCCGCATCGAAACCAGGAATCTGCTGGGGCACCTCCCTCGCCGTGTTGAGGAGGATGATCAGCGAGGTGCGCAGGTGCAGGTTGCCCAGGCTGAAGGCCTGCACCTCCATCTCGCCCATGACATCGGTGCCGTATCCGGTCACCAGGTGGATGAAGTCATGCGTCTCGCGCAGGCGCTTCGCGAGGTACTGGGCGTCGTTCTTCGGCGGGCTGAGCGTCTCAATGGGCTGCAGGCCCTTCTCCCGGTAGTAGCGCGCGAACTCGTGGCCAAACGTTCCCGGCTGCAGCTTCTCCATCCCTTCCAGGTCCAGCTCTCCGGCACTCAGCGAGGGCTTCTCGGCGAGCAGCCGGCGGCCCTCCGCATGGCGGGAGAACTGGCGGGCGAGCTCCGCGCACCTGCCAATCTCCACGCTGTCGTAGAACAGGGCGCCAAAAGCGGGATTCGTGGGTTCGACCTTCAACACCTGGAGGGTCTGCAGGCCCACCCGCAGGCGGGCGAGCAGCGAGGGGTTCTCGGGGAGCGTCGGGAGCGGGGGCAGTCCGGGCATGGGCTGTACGTGCATGGTGGAAGGATGTTGCCTCAGGCACGGCCTGCCTGGCGAGGGCCCGCCGGCC
Source organism: Archangium gephyra (assembly GCF_042230915.1). Lineage (GTDB taxonomy): Bacteria > Myxococcota > Myxococcia > Myxococcales > Myxococcaceae > Archangium > Archangium gephyra_B. The sequence goes on from NZ_CP102578.1 coordinate 6,035,845, forward strand.
ACGCTCGGACCCGGGGGGTCACAAATCGCCGCTGTGCACTCCATTGCATGACAGGGGGGCAGGGAGCCCCCGCTGACGGAGACCTGCACGCCATGATGGATTCGCACATCGATCAACGCATCAAGCGGACCTGGGACTTCTTTCTGGCCAACGCCGGGGGCCTGCTGCTCGGCGGACTGGTGGCGATCGTGGGGTGGATGGTCGTCATCCTCGGACCCTGGTTCTCGCTCAACCTGCTCCAGGAGGTGCTCGAGTGTTCCCGCACCGGACGCTCCGTCCGGTGGCAGGCCACCTTCGAGCGCCAGGGCAACTTCCTCAAGAGCTGGGGGCTCGCCCTGGCCATGGGCATCCCCATCGCCATCGGCTACATGCTCCTCATCGTGCCGGGCGTGCTGCTCTCGCTCTACTGGTTCCACGCCCCCATGCTGGCCGCCGATGGCCGCAACACGCTCGACGCCATCTCCGAGAGCGGCCGCATCTTCCAGCGCAGGAAGGACTGGGCGGGCTATTTCCTCAACTGGCTCGTCCTGGCCGTGCTCTCCGGGGTGGCCGGCCTCACCGCCGTCGCCGTCGTCCTCACGCTCCCGCTCACCCTGGCGTATCTCGTCCTCTGCTACACCGACGAGACCAGCCAGGTACCGCTCACCCTGCCGCGGCGCGAAGTCGTGGTGTGAGCCGCTACAGGTAGTTGAAGACGGTGAAGACGTAGGGCGCGTGGATCATCGCATCCGCCGGAGCCGTGGGCCGGCGGATGAAGTTGTTGAGGTAGCCCACCTCCAGCGCCACATGCGGGGACAGCTTCCACGCCGCGCCCACGAAGGCCCGGTTCTGATCGAAGCCGGCCCGGGGGCCTCCTTCCACCGTGTTGAGGTGGAAGAACACCTCGTCCCAGAGCACCAGGGAGAAGGTGCCCTCGGCATCCAGCGGATACGCCCCGCGCAGCAGGGTCCGGACGCGGTGGGACGCCCCGGACGCCGAGGCCAGCAGGCGCTGCTCCAGCCGGGTCCGGCTCACCAGCTTCACCGGCCCCAGCGCCGTGTTGTAGAGCAGCTGCTGATAGAGACGGCTCTCGTTGAGTCGCACCGTGGGGTCCTCGTCGCTCCAGGCCCAGACGGGAATCCACGCGTAGCCGAGCCATACGGACAGCCCCGGGACGGGCAAGGCCAGGCCCAGGGCCGAGCGCAGGATGAGGCGGCCATCGTTCTGCCCCACGCGTGGCTGGAGCTCCAGGCTGTAGAGGAAGGGCCTGTCGATGGGTCCCTGGGCGATGGCGGCATACCAACCCTGGGCCTCGGAGTTGACCGGCCGCGCCTCGGCGGAGGGGGCCGGCAGCATCAGGAGCACGCCCAGGAGGGGCAGGAGCATGGGTCGCATGCGGCACGCATTACCGCAACGTGCCGACGGGCTCCAGCGCCAGCTTCCGCGAGCGTGCACTACCGCTCGCGCAGCAGCTCCGGCAGCTTGTCCGAGAGATCCAGATGGCCGGCGGCGAACTCGAGCATCCGCCGCTCCTTGCGATCGATCCGCCCGTCCACGAGCGCCATCTCGACGAGGTTGCGCAGGAAGACCTCGGCCTCGGGCGTGCGGCGCTGGACGAGCCGCGTGAAGAGCTGGGGCCCCGTGTTGAGGGCCATCTCCACGTTGCTCCAGGGCACGCTCCAGCGGCGTGCGCACAGCTCGAGCAGCTTGCGCTCGGTGCGATCCACCGTGCCATCCGAGGCGGCGAGCGCGGCCATCATGTACAGCAGCCGCTGGCGCTCCTCGGGATCCGTGATGACGTCATCCCCCGGCGCCCGGGCGAAGGCCGCCTCGTCCGCCGCGGGCGTGCGCACGGTGTTCCTCCGCCGGGGGCCCTGGGGGGCGGCCTCGAAACGCCGCTGCTCACGGGCATTCCAGGACTCGAAGGGATCCGCCGAGGCCAGCACCCAGTCCCGCTCGCCACTGCCGAGTGCCGCACCGCAGTAGTCGCACGTGGTGGCGGCCGACTCGGTGAGCGGCCCGTTGCACTGGGGGCACCGGTTGGTGGACATGCCGTTGTCCGTATTGGTCTGGGCGCCGTGCTGGCGCAGCAGCGTGAAGACCCAGCGCTGCGGCACCGTCGGCAGGGCTGGGGGACGCTCGTTGGCCGGGCCGATCCCCAGCCGGGCGCTCCAGCGCACCTCGATGTGCGCCCGGTCGAAGCCGTCCGGGTTCAACTCGAAGCCACGGGTGATGACCCCGCCCACGGCGCACTCCAGGAACACCTTGCGCCGGCCCTCCTGGCGCAGCCCCTCGAGCTCCTCGTCGAGCCGGCCGATGGCCTGGGGCGCGGCCACCTTGTGCAGGGCCTTCGTGGTGCCGCGGCTCTGCGCGTCGATCCACTTCCAGAACAGCAGCGAGGCGCGGTCCTCGAGGATCTCCAGGTTGAGGGCCGGATCGGCCTCGCGCGCCTCGCGCAGGTTGTCCACCATGGCGTAGTGGCGCACGTGTTCAATGCCCTGGGTGATCTCCGAGAGCGTCCAGTCGTAGTTGCCCGAGTTGACGATGGCGTTGCAGTACTCGCAGCGGTTGGTGGCCCCGCCCTTGTACGGCGCGCCGCAGTGGGGGCACTTGCCCTGGAAGAGATCCTCGCCGATGCGCGTCTGCACGCCGGGCTTGCGCACGAAGGACCAGACCTCCGTGAAGGCCTCCAGGGGCGCGCGCTTCGCGGCGGCGACGGCCTCGGCCTGGGAGGCGGAGGCGGCGACCTCCGAGTCGCGCATCCGCGCCTTCACGCGCAGGTGGACGGTGTCGAACCACTGGCTCTGGTCCAGGCCAATCAGCTGCACGTCCATCACCTCGATGTCGGTGATGGCGTCGCGCACGCCCTGGTCCTTCATGAGCTTCAACTGCACCTCGAAGCGCTGGTACGTGGCATCCGAGAGGAAGGGCCGCACGGGGGACATGTCCCGGTCGAACCAGGCGTCCTGCAGGGCGAGGAAGAGCTGCCGCGTCCGGTCGAGCAGCGGCTGGAGCTCGAACTGGGGATCCTTCAGGCGCAGGGCGTTGACCCAACCCTGGACGTCGCGCGTGGAGACGGTGGTGCGCTGCTCGGCCTCGCGCTGCTGGAAGGCCCGCTGGGTGGCGCCGGTGGGGTGGAGGTTGCGCTGGTAGAAGTACCAGGCGGCCACCCCGAGCCCGATCAGCGGCAGCATGACGTGGGGGTAGCGGAAGGTGAGCCGCAGGAGCCAGTAGATGAGCTCGATGGGGACGCTGCCCCCGCCGCCGCCGGAGTCACGGTCGCGAGCGGTGTAGTTCTCGCCCCCGCCGCCGCGGGCGAGGGCCACGAGGGGGACGACGAGCAGCGCGAGCCCGAGGCCTGGGAGGAGCCAGGGAGCCCAGCGAGCGAGGGAGCGGTTCCATGCAGTGCGCATCGCCCAAAAGAGTAACCGTTTCCGCCTTGTCAGGCCCGTCGAGTCGCCGCAGGCTGGGAGATCGATTGGTGGCCCGGTGTAGGGCCCGGTAAGGGAGGGTACATGGCGGAGTTCAAGGTCGACGCACGAGGACCCATCGAGATCTGGACCATCGACGGCGAGGGGCGGCGCAACGCCATCAGCCGGGCGATGTTGAAGGAGTTCGAGGAGATGGTGACGCGCGTGTCGCGCGGTCACGACACGCGGGCGGTGGTGATCACCGGGGCGGGGGACAAGGCGTTCTGCGCGGGGGCGGACCTCAAGGAGCGCGGCACGATGAGCGAGCCGGAGGTGCGGGCGTTCCTCGACGGGCTGCGGCGCACCCTGCGCTCGCTGGAGAAGAGCGACTGCGTGTTCATCGCGGCGATCAACGGGGCGGCGTTCGGCGGGGGGACGGAGCTGGCGCTCTCGTGCGACCTGCGGGTGGCGGCACCAGCGGCCGAGCTGGGGCTGACCGAGGTGAAGCTGGGAATCATTCCCGGCGGGGGCGGGACGCAGCGGCTGGCGCGGCTGGTGGGGCCGGGACGGGCGAAGGATCTGATCCTCACCGGGCGGCGGCTCAACGCGGCGGAGGCCTTCAGCATCGGGCTGGTGAACCGGCTGGCGCCCGAGGGGCACCTGCTGGACACGGCGTACTCCATGGCGGAGAGCATCGTGGAGAACGCGCCCATCGCGGTGGCCACGGCCAAGCACGCCATCGACGAGGGCCTGTCGCTGGAGCTGGACGAGGCGCTCGCGCTGGAGCTGCGCCACTACGAGAAGGTGCTCGCCACCGAGGATCGGTTGGAGGGCCTCAAGGCCTTCGCCGAGAAGCGCAAGCCCGCCTACAAGGGCCGCTGACGCGCCAAGCCGGTGGAGAGGCCGTGCAGCCCACTGGTGGCACACGCACCCGATGTCGGTTTTCAATTCCGTGACGATCGGGCATGACGCTGGGACATGGATGTCCTCTCCGCGCCGGCACCCTCCCGTGCGCTGTCGTTGATCGCTCGGGTCGTGCTCGCGCTGGGCTTTCGAGCCACGTGCTACGCGGTGATGCTGTGGCTGGTGCTCCTCGCCGAGGCGCGTCCAGCCCCGCATCTGCCGGACCTGCTGTTGGCGCACATGCCCTATGTGCCCTGGGTGGATCGCTGGAACTACGCGCTGTGGACGCTCGCGTACCTGCCCGTGGCGCTGCTGCTGCTCAAGGAGGACGCCCCCCGCTTCTGCCGTTACACGGTGGCGAGCGGGATGCTGGCGCTCCTGCGCGGGCTCTGCATCCTCGCCACCGGCCTGGGGCCGGTACGGGGCGCGGACGTCAACGCCGGCATGGACGCGGCGACTCGCGCGCGGGCCTTCCTCCAACTGGTGTCCCCGATGGACGTGCTGGGCGCCAACACGCCGCACACGTACCTCACCAAGGATCTCTTCTTCTCCGGGCACACGGCCACCACCTTCCTGCTCCTGCTCTACGTCTGGCGCATTCCGAGCCTGAGGGCCGTGATGCTCGTGGGCCACGTGCTGGTGGTGGCGAGCGTCTTCCTCTCGCACCTGCACTACACCATCGACGTCATCGGCGCGTACGCCATCACCTTCTCGGTCTTCGTGCTCTTCGAAGGGGACGTGCGGAGGCTGCTCAATGCCCCCGTGGGCCTTCGGCCTGAAGCGGATGTGCCATGATGGGGCGCCATGTCCTCCGCCCCCACCACCGCACGGCGCATCGAGCGGGTGCTGCACCGGCGCGGCCAGCGCCTTGACGTGAACCTGGCTCCTTCGCCTTGAAAATCCGAGGACGATCCATGCTGCAAGCAGTCCGCCGGCTCGCCGTGGGCCTCATCGCGACACTCCCCCTCACCGCGGGCGCCCAGAAGAAGAACACCCCCGCCACCACGCTCCACACGCTGATCGAGCGCGAGTGGCAGTACCAGCTGGAGCACAGCCCCACCTATGCCTCGGTGCTCGGGGACCGCCGCTGGAACGGGCGCTGGGATGACCTCGGCCTCTCCGCCATCGAGGCGGACCACCAGCACAACCTCCAGATCCTCGCGCAGCTCCAGAAGCTGGATCGCAAGCGGCTCCCGGCCGAGGACCAGCTCAACTACGACCTGTTCCGCCGCGACTACGAGACCTGGGTCGAGGAGCACCGCTTCAAGTGGTACCTGCTGCCCGTCAACCAGGTGGGCAGCATCCCCGAGGGCATCAAGCAGCCTCCCGGCATTCAGACGGCCTACCAGCTCGCGGACACCCTGCGCTTCGCGACGGTGAAGGACTACGAGGAGTGGATCACCCGCCTCGGCGGTTTCGGCACCTACGTGGATCAGATCATGGCGCTCATGCGCGAGGGCATGCGCGAGCGCCTCATGCATCCCCAGATCATCCTGCGGCGCATCCCGCCTCAAATCGAGCGGCAGCTCGTGGAAGATCCCACGAAGAGTGGGTTCTACAGCCCCTTCACGCGCTTCCCCTCGAGCATCTCCCCGGCCGAGCAGCAGCGGCTGTCCGCCGCGGGCCGCGCCGCCATCGAGCGCGGAGTGCTGCCCGCGCTCACGCGCTTCCACCGGTTCCTCACGGGCGAGTACATCCCCGCGGCTCCCGAGCAGGTGGGCATCTGGCAGTTCCCAGAGGGACAGGCGCTGTATGGCTTCCTCGCCCGCAAGTACACGACGACGAACCTCAGCCCGGACCAGGTCCACGAGCTCGGGCTGGCCGAGGTCCAGCGCATCCGCGCCGAGATGGAAGCGGTGAAGGCGAGGACGGGCTTCCAGGGCTCGCTCCACGACTTCTTCAAGTTCCTGCGCTCGGAGCCCCGGTTCTATTGCAAGAGCGGCGAGGAGCTGCTGCTGCGCTATCGCGGGCTCGCCAAGCAGATCGATCCGCGCCTGGTGAAGCTGTTCAAGACCCTGCCGCGGCTGCCCTATGGCGTCGAGCCGACCCCGGAGGCCATGGCCCCGGATGTCACCACCGGCTTCTACTACCCGGCCGCGTCCGACGGCTCTCGTGCCGGCACCTACCTGGTGAACCTCTACCGCCCCGAGACACGGCCTACCTGGGAGATGATCCCCCTCACGCTGCACGAGGCCGTGCCCGGCCATCACCTCCAGACGTCGCTCGCCGCCGAGCAGGGCCAGCTGCCCGCCTTCCGGCGCTACGGCTACTACGTGGCCTATGGCGAGGGCTGGGCCCTGTACTGCGAGACCCTCGGGGACGAGCTCGGCCTGTACGACGACCCGTACGACAAGTTCGGCCAGCTGGCCTACGACATGTGGCGCGCCGTCCGGCTGGTGGTGGACACCGGCATGCATGCCCGGCGCTGGAGCCGGCAGCAGGCCATCGACTACTTCCTGGAGAACTCGCCGCGCCAGGAGCTGGATGTCGTCAACGAGATCGACCGGTACATCGCCTGGCCGGGGCAGGCCCTGGCCTACAAGGTGGGGCAGCTCAAGATTCGCGAGCTGCGCACCCGGGCCGAGCGGGAGCTGGGCTCGCGCTTCAACGTCCGCGAGTTCCACGACGTGGTGCTGCTCGACGGCTCGCTGCCCCTGGACATCCTCGAGCGGCGGGTGGACGCCTGGGTGGCCAGGACCCGCGCCGGGGCGCCCTGAACCGCCATCCGCTGGGGCGGACAAAAATCCGCGCAACTGGCGGACGCCTCCTTCCGATAATGGTCCTGAGCGTCCCCCATGGGGACGGTGGCATTGATCCACTTCAGGAAAGCGGTGTCCGCCATGAACCAGGCTGCCGAAGTCATCAACCTCGACGAGTTCCGCAAGCGCCGTGACGCCCCACCCGCGACGGCTCGCGCGCCCATGCCCGCGCCCCTCTGGTCGCCGGTCTGGGTCTGGGTCATGGTCTGGCCCCGCTGAGGCCCCGGAGTCCAATGCTGTTCCGGCATGGGACTCCGTCCCCGGTTGCACACCGTCCGGGCGGGAGGACGCTCCGTGGGTGTACCCGCACCGGAGAGCGCGCTAACCTCGCCGGCCGTGAGCCTCACACACCTCCAGTCCTTCGTCGCGGTGGCCGAGGAGGGCCACGTGGGCCGCGCCGCGCGCCGGCTCCACCTCTCCCAGCCGCCGCTCAGCCGCCACATCCTCGCGCTCGAGGACGAGCTGGGCACCCGGCTCTTCGAGCGCACGTCCCGCGGCATGCGCCTGCTGCCCGCGGGCGAGGCCTTCCTGTGCCACGCGCGCCGCATCCTCGCCGAGGTGGATGCGGCGGTGCTCGCCGTGCGCGGCCTCGGCGCGGACCGCACGGACCACTGAGTCACGGTTCTCGAACACCCACCCCGGGCCGGCGCACACCGGGCCGGCCCGAGGGGGTGCTCAGAGGGACGCGTCGGTGAGGAGGTAGCTCACCGTGCCGCTACAGCTGTTGCTCGAGGCGCAGCCGGCGCGCAGCAGGTGCGTGCCGAGCGTGTCCTGGGGAACGACGTACTCGAGGTAGGACTGGCTTCCCCCGCAGGCATTGTCGTTGATGGCCACTTCGGACTGCCCCGTCTTGCTCAACCGCAAGAAGGTGTCTCCACTGCCCCATGAGCCCGGCACACCGCAGGTGCCCACCTGGAGGCGCTGGCCTCCCACCAGGGGGAGCTCGCGGTTGGTGGTGCTGACGGTGGCGGTGCTCGTGTTGCTCGCGCTGTAGGAGAACGAGCCGCCGATGGTCCACACCACCGTGCCGCCGCAGAAGGAGAACAATCCCGCGCAATTGGCGCGCAGTTGGTACATGCCGCCGGCCCCAGGCGGGACAGTGTAGGTGAAGTTGGACAGGCTGCCGCCGCACGCGTTGTCGTTGTATGCCGCCTGGGTGCCCCAGGGCGTCATCAGCGTCAGCCGGGTGTCACCGAAACCCGAGGCCCCGTTCACACCACAGGTGCCCAGCGTGAGCGTCTCTCCCTCGAGCAGGGGAATCTCCCGGACGGCATACTTCGAGCCGAACCCCTGGTAGGTGAACTTGTTGCCGCCCTCCTTGCACCATCTGTTCAGGTAGGCCTGCTCATCGGGATCGGTGCTCTCCCACAGGTCTCCCGTCTGCTGCATGAAGAAGCGATTGAACACGTGGCAGTTGCGCGAGAGCAACGACTGCTTGGGCAACGCCCACTGGTTGTCCCAGTCCATCGAACGCATGAAGCCCAGCATGAGCTGGCCGTTGAAGCCGTTGGGGGCATCGTACGTGTCCATGAGCACGTCCAGGTTGGCGGGAGTCCAACCCGTCGTGCCAATCACCGAGTGCCACTGCGCCCGCGTGTCGAGGAAGGACATCTTGATGGCCGTGTACGTGTTGTAGGCCGGGGCGAACGCGTACGTGTTGAAACGGTCCGCGGCATTGCCGCTCACCGGGATCCCCATCAGCCGGTCCAGCTGCTCGCTCGAGGTGAGCGGGCTTGGCGGGTTGGCGGGCACCTCCTGGTTGACCTGATAGGGCTCCGGATCCATGAGCCCCTTCCAGTAGTCGAGATCCTCGCCAGTGGCCTTGTCGACCATGAAGTTGAGGATGTCGTCCTTGAGCTCATCGAACAGCGTGATGTTGATGATCTCCGCGAGGAACCGCCTCACGGTGGCGGACAGCCGGCACTGCGCATCCGGCGCGCCCGACATCGAGCACAGGTGGTCCTCCGCGTAGGTGAAGATGACCGCCTTGGCCCCATGGTCTTCCGACTCGGTGTCGGCCTTGTGGTTGGTCTGCATGAACAAGGCGCGAGCCACCTTGGTGCTCGTCGCCGGCCAGGCCTGCAGGCCTCGGTCGATATCCCGGACCCAGGCCTCCACGTAGGAGGTCGGCAGGCCGTTGATGAAGCGGTAAGCCAGCAGCAGCGCCTTGTACTCGAGAGCCTTCCGGCAGGCGTTGGGACGGTAGAAGGTGCACCGGTCCCAGTTCTCCCGGTACTGCTGCCTCAGCCATTCGACGTACCCGTAATAGCCGTGGATCTTGTCCTCGAGGCCCGCGCGCAGCTCGGTGAAGATGCGCGGCACGCTGTTGGGCAAGGTGCCCTGGGTGAGCTGCCAGACCTTGTTGCCCGAGCGTCCGTCGCGCGAGCGCCGGGCGTCGATCATGTTGTCGTAGATGAAGGTGTTCACCGCCGAGGTGTCGATGGTGTAGCGGGCTGGGACGCCTTCGGGCTTGTTGTCGTTGTCCGGGTTGTTGATGGAGACGTCGCCCAGGAAGGGCGTGCGGCGGCCCACATGTCCCTCGGTGGCGAGGTGCCGCTTGACGTTGCTGGGGGTCGTGACGTCGAAGGGCCCGCCCGCGTAGTGGTTGACGAGGGTGTGAGCGAACATGTCGCCAGCGGCGTGCGTGAGGAAGCCCATGACGAAGGCCCGCTGCTGGGGGGTGCTGGCCTTGGAGTAGAGGTGGCGCAGCCAGGGGTCCGAGTCGCTGCCGTCGTCGTCCGTGGCCGGGTGGATGACGCCCTGCCCGAAGAGGATGTCCGGGTAGGCGTCAGGCCCCAGCACGCCCGCGCGGAAGTACTCCGGGTAGTCGCGCAGCGCCTGGTAGATGGGGGCGGAGACCTGCCAGGTGCCGAGCGGCCCCAGGAGCTGGCGGTTGTGGAAATCCACCTGGTTCAGGGAGACGTAGCCGTTCTGGGCGAGGAGCTCCTCGCGGGCCTTCTCCGCGAGGTAGACGTGGGTGATGGGCTTCCACGCCCAGGCCGGAAGGGAGACGCCGAGCACGGTCAGGAAGAGGCAGGCCGCGAGCTGTGCGCGGATCAGGGAAGGGAAGGGGATCTTCACGGCGTGCTCCCGGTGCAGTTGCCCCCGATGAGCTCGAAGCGCTCCAGGGAGATGGCGACGATGGGCGCGCGATCGTCGTTGTCGTCGGTGATGTGCAGGCGGTACTTGCCGTAGGAGCCCGGCCTGGAGACGGTGTACAGGCGCCGCTCGACGCCGGCCCATTGGGTCTCTCCGGTGCGGCTGTCCACCGTCACCCAGGTGCTGCCGTCCCAGCCCTGCAGCGTGAAGTCACGCGGGGCACGCGAGGTGAGCGAGCCGTTGTTGAAGGTGAGCGCGTACCGGGTGATGGAGCGGGGCCCATCGCTCCACTCGTAGCCCACCCAGACGGGGTTGGACGTCCACGTCTCGGAGATCCAGAGGCTCGACTTGTTGGTGTCGAAGAGCTGCCAGGCCTCGTAGCTGGCCGAGCCGTCGAGGGTCCCCGAGCGCGTCACGAGACCGCTCGGCGTGGTGAGGCCGGTCATCGCGGGCACCTGGGGGGTGGCCGCGCAGGCCCAGAGGGTGCTCACTTCATGGGAGCCGTCGGGCCCGGTCCCGGGCGACAGCTCGGCGCGGGCCGTCTGGGTGGCCGTGCTCAACACCACCGCGGAGCCCTTGCCGCTCGAGTGCGGCACCAGCTTCCAGGCGTCGGCCCAGATCAGATCATCACCCACCGGGCTCGGGTGCCCCGCTCCGAGCAGGGCGTGCGTCTGGTCGGCCAGGAGGAAGGCGATGCCCGTCTTGTCGCTCTCGTCGTCGCCCACCTGCACCACCAGGTCGACCTTGCCGTCACCGTCGAAGTCGCCGTACTGGATGCAGGGCCGCGACAGGCAGCTGATCTCCATGTCCTCGCCATAGAGCGCCTCGAGGCGCTCGGCGGCCCACTCCCTGTCCGCGAGGTAGGACTTCCCCATGGGCCCCTCGAAGATGGGCTCCATCGTCACCATCGTGTTGGGCCGCTCGTAGGTGAACGTGCCCAGCTGCTCCTGCAACTGCTGGAGGGACTGCTCCTCCTCGGGCGTGTCCACCGGGTCGCGCAGGCTCTCGCGCAGCAGGGCGATCATCTCGTCCGGAGTGGGGATGGACTCGAAGGTGGGCTCGTCCAGCATCGCCGCGGCACTCTTCGCGGGCTCGGCGGGCGCCTCCGCGGGGGTTCGGTTCTCAGTGCAGGCGGTGATGCCCAGACACAGCGGCATCAGGACGTACCAGGGGTTGGATCGGATCAAGGACACACGAGGGGTGTGGGGGGATTGCCGCGGCGTGCGAGACGCCAGCGGCTCCCGTCATGTGCCAGAAATCCAGCTTAAACACAAATTGCCACTTTAGCTCAAAATGATAGGGATAGACGCTGGAGCCACGTAGTAGAAGGCCCGCATGCCCACGACGCGGGAACGGGTCCTCTCGGTGCAGGCGCTGCGCAAACAGTACGGCGCCACCGTCGCGGTCGACGGCATCTCCTTCGACGTGGGCCGCAAGGAGATCGTCGGGCTGCTCGGCCCCAATGGCGCCGGGAAGACCACCACCATCAACATGATCCTCGGCGTCCTCGAGCCCACCGCGGGGTCCATCCTCATCGAAGGCGTGGACCTCGCGAAGCGCCGCTCCCAGGCGCTCGAGCGCACCAACTTCGCCGCCGTCTACTCGCCCCTGCCCGGCAACCTCACCGTCCAGCAGAACCTGCGCGTCTCCGGCCTCATCTACGGCGTGAAGGGGCTCTCGGCCCGCATCGAGGAGCTGCTCGTGCAGTTCGACCTGGTGCGGTTCCGCGACACCAAGAGCGGCGTGCTCTCCTCGGGAGAGCAGACGCGCGTGGCCCTGGCCAAGGCCATGCTCAACCGTCCGCAGCTCCTGCTGCTCGACGAGCCCACCGCCTCGTTGGATCCCGCCACGGCGCAGGACATCCGCGCCCGGATCCGCGACTTCGCCACCCAGGGGACCGGCGGCGTGCTCTGGACCTCGCACAACATGTACGAGGTCGAGGAGGTCTGCGACCGCGTCCTCTTCGTCTCGCGCGGGAAGGTGTTGCTCGAGGGGGACCCCAAGCGCCTGCCGCGCGAGCACGGCAAGGCGAGCCTCGAGGAGCTGTTCATCACCGTGGCGCGGGAGCCGCTCGCGCTGGAGCGAGTCTGAGCCATGGCCATCACCCGCGCCGCCGCCATCGTCCTCCGTCAGTTCTACCTCATCCGCGGGAGCCCCGCGCGCATCTTCCCGCTCTTCGTCTGGGTCGCCATCGACATGGTGCTCTGGGGCTTCATGTCGCGCTACCTCAACAGCGTCACCGCGCCGGGCCTGGACTTCGTTCCCGCGCTCCTGGGCGCGGTGCTCCTGTGGGACTTCCTGACCCGCGTCATGCAGGGCGTGACCATGGCCTTCTTCGAGGACGTGTGGTCGCGCAACTTCCTCAACCTCTTCGCCACGCCGCTCTCCATCTCGGAGTACATCGGGGGCCTCGTGCTCTCGAGCATCGCGACCAGCTCGATCGGGCTGCTCGTCATGCTGCTCGTGGCGGGGGCGGCGTTCGGCCTGTCCCTGTTCACCTACGGCCTCCTGCTCGTGCCGTTCCTGCTGGTGCTCTTCCTCTTCGGCATTGCCCTGGGCATCTTCGGCGCCGCCATCGTGCTGCGGCTCGGGCCGTCCGCGGAGTGGTTCGTCTGGCCCATTCCCGCCGTGGTCTCGCCCTTCGCGGGCGTCTTCTATCCGCTCTCCACGCTCCCGGAGTGGATGCGTGCCGTCTCGCACCTGCTGCCCCCGTCCTACGTCTTCGAGGGCATGCGGACGATTGTCGCGGGCGGCGCCTTCTCGGCGGCCACGCTGCTCTGGGGCGTGGGGCTCGCCGTCCTCTACATCCTGCTGGCGTGCGGGTGCTTCACCCGGGTCTACCGCCATGCCGTGCGCACCGGCCTCATCGCCCGCTACAGCGCCGAGAGTGTGAGCTAGGCGCGCCTTCCTCCCGGGCCGCTGTCCGGTAGCGGACGGCCTCTCGGGCCGTGAGAAACGCTTGCGCCAGCACAGGAGTATTTTCTGGAGCAACAGCCTCGCCGAAGAGGCGTCGGCCGGGGGGGGACCGCGGCCGGAGCTCGTTGACCCTGAACAAGGAGGACGGCCTTGGGGGACGTGACCATCGCGGGAAGGAAGCTCCAGCATTTTCATATCGCCGCGTTCTTCCGCTCTCGCGAGGAAGAGTACGAGGTGCTCGGTTCCTACATTCGCGAGGGAATCGACGCGGGCGAGAAGGCGATCCACATCTGCGATCCCCTCCTGAAACATGATCACCTCCAGCACCTGGAGAGGATGGGCGTGCCCACCGGTGACTGCATGAGGACGGGGCAGCTCGAGGTGATGGGGTGGAACGAGGCCTACCTCAAGGAGGGCCGGTTCGACGGGGACTCGATGATGGCGCTCCTCGAGGAGGCGGTGATGACGAGCCGGGCCGAGGGCTTCTCCCGCGTGCGCATGATGGGCCACATGGAATGGGCGCTCGAGGAGCGGCCGGGAGCGGCGCGCTTCATCGATTACGAGTTCCGCGTCAACCACCTGCTCAACCGGCTGCAGCAGCCCGCGATCTGCGTCTACGATCTCAACCGCTTCAATGGCACGAGCGTGATGGACGTCCTGCGGGCCCACCCGTACGCGCTCGTCGATGGCGTGGTCCGTGAGAATCCGTACTACGTCCCGCCCGAGGAGCTCTCCACGCGGGACCGGCGTTCCTGAGCCAGGAAGGCGGCCCTCCATTGACCATGGAGCGCACCACCCTGTCGGAGCTCGCCGAGCTGGGAGCACTCGCGCTTCGCCGGCAGGTCAATGATCTATACGCCCTGCTCGAGCTGCCTTCCGTCTGGCAGGGCAGGGAGCCGGAGGAGCTTGCCCGGAACACCCTCGACATCCTCGTGTCGCGGCTGCGGCTGGACGTCGCGCTCCTGAAGATCCACGGACCGGAGGGGGCGCTCGACTGCTGCTTTCCTCCGGAGCTGGACCGCGAGGCGCTCCAGGCCGCGAGTGGGGTCTTCGAGCTGCCACGGCCGAACACGGTGGGCCGGACCCGGGTGCAGCTGGCCGCCGCCGAGCCCCCGGGGGAGGCCGGGACGATCATCGTCGGCTCCTGGCGGGAGAACTTCCCCACGGCGCATGAGCGGCACCTGCTCCAGCTGATCGCCAACCAGGCCGCGCTCGCGCTGCAGTCGAGCCGCGAGGCACGGGCACGCCAGCGGCTCGCGGAGGAACGGGGCCGGCTCCAGCGCGTGAACTCCGTGCTGTCCATGCTCCACGCCGTCTCGGACGGGCTCTCGCGGACGCACACCTCCGTCCAGGTGGCGGAGGTGATCCTCTCCTGGGGCCTGGACGCCATGGGCGCCACCGCGGGCAGCATGTACCTGGCCGACGAGACCGGGAGCGGGCTGCGGCTGATCCGCGCCGTGGGGTACCCCGAGACGCTGCTGCGCGACTACCAGCTCATCCCCGTGAACGCCGAGCTGCCGCTCGCGGCGGCGTTCCGCCAGAAGCGGGGCCTCTTCGGCAATGACTATCGTGGCCGTGCGCTCACCTACGCCACCGTGCCGCTGCTGATCGATGACCGGTGCCTGGGCGCGCTCGGCTTCAACTTCCCCGAGCCCCGGCCCTTCGAGGACGACGAGCGCGCGTTCATCCAGGCCCTGGCCCATCAAGCGGCGCAGGCGTGTGATCGCGCCCGGCTGCTCGAGGCCGAGCGCAGGGCTCGGCTCACGGCGGAAGCCAGGCAGCAGCGGGCGGATCTCCTGGCGGAAGCGAGCGCGCTGCTCGGCTCCTCGTTGGATCTGGAGGCGTCACTCACCTGGGTGGCCCGGCTCCTGGTGCCCCGGTTCGCCGACTGGGTCGTCCTCCACATGGTGGAGCGCACCCCGTCCGGTGCCGACGAGACGAAGACGCTGGCCATCCACCGCGAGCCGGACAAGCGCGGGCTCGCGCGGGAGCTGGGCCTCTCCCTGCTCTCGGCGAGGAGCGAGGCTCGCTCCTGTGTCACGAACAACTCGGTCCTGGCGCCGATCGCGGCGCGCGGCCGGGTCCTCGGGGCCATCGTCCTGGGAAGCGAAGAGGTGGGCCGCTACGACACCGAGACACTGGAGCTCGCCGAGGAGCTGGGGCTGCGCGCGGGCGTGGCGCTCGACAACGCGCGCCTCTACCAGGAGGCCCGCGAAGCGGACCGCCGCAAGGATGAGTTCCTCGCGATGCTCGGCCATGAGCTGCGCAATCCCCTCTCGCCCATGGTCACCGCCCTCCAGTTGATGCGGATGAAGGACGGCGGCGCCCTCGAGCGCGAGCGGACCATCATCGAGCGGCAGGTCGAGCACCTCACCCGGCTCGTCGATGATCTGCTCGACGTCTCGCGCATCACCCGCGGGAAGGTCCAGCTCAAGCGGGGGCGAATCGATCTCACGGCCGTGCTGATCAAGGCCGCCGAGATGGCGGCGCCCCTGTTGGAGCAGCGCTCGCACCACCTGGAGCTGCCTCCGGCGGCCGGACCGCTCTTCGTGGACGGGGACCCGGCGCGGCTCGCCCAGGTGCTGGCGAATCTCCTCAACAACGCCGCGAAGTACACCGACCCCGGAGGACGCATCGTCGTCAGCGCGGTGGGGGAGGGGGAGCAGGCCGTGGTGCGCGTCCGGGACAACGGCGCGGGCATCGCGTCCAACATCCTGCCGAGGATCTTCGACATGTTCGTCCAGGAGGGCCGGTCGATCGACCGGTCCCAGGGGGGACTCGGCCTGGGCCTGGCCATCGTCCGCAGCCTGGTCGAGCTGCATGGCGGCGCGGTCTCGGTGCACAGCGAGGGCCTGGGCCGTGGGAGCGAGTTCGTGGTCCGCTTGCCGCTCCTCACGCAGCACGTCACCGCGGGAAGCGGGGAGCGGCGCCTGGCGCCCGAAGCGCCCACCCCCCGGGGAGACCCCCGCTCCGTGCGGCTCCTGCTGGTGGACGACAACCGCGACTCGGTCGAGCTGCTCACCGAATTCCTGGACACGAAGGGGTACGTCACGCGGATGGCCCTGGATGGTCCCACCGGGCTCGAGGCGGCCAGCGCGTTCCAGCCCCACATCGCGCTGCTGGACGTAGGCCTTCCGGTCATGGATGGCTACGAGCTCGCGTCGCGGCTGCGCCAGGAGCCCTCCCTCAAGGGCATCAAGCTGGTGGCCATCACGGGTTATGGGCAGGAGTCGGATCGTCACCGCGCGCACGCGGCGGGGTTCGACATGCACCTGGTCAAGCCCATCGAGCCCGGCCAGTTGCTGCGCATCCTCCGGGACTTGCTCGAGGCGCCGGAGCAGACGGTGCCTCCCCCCTGACCTTGCGGACGGTTGGGTCAGATGGACAGGAAGGGGATCGGCCACCGGCGCATGCGGTAGGGCACTCCCACCAACCACTCTCCAAATTGGAGTGCGAGCTGCTCCTCTCGCAGGATGGCCAGGATGCGCTGCTCCTCCGCGTCCATGGCCACCTCGCCCAGGCGCCTGGGGACCGTGAGCGCGGCGAAGACCCGCAGGGCGCTCGGGTCGTCCAAGGTGAAGCGGGCCCCCTCCTGCTCCCCCTTTCGGAAATCCTTCACCAGGACGAAGCCGGGGCCCGAGCGCCAGTAGCACAACCCGTAGCGGTGGCCCTCGTGCCACGCGGCGAGCCGCCCCGCTGCCTCTCCCCTCGAGGCCGGCGGCTCCAGGTGGTTGAGCGCCCAGGCCGGCGTTTCGCCGGTGAGCGTCCCGCGCCAGTCCACCCGGAGACCGTGAGACATCGCGTCACGCAGGAACCGGACGAAGTGGATGCTCTGCTCGGGCTGCTCCTCCCCCAGCTCCATCCACCAGGGGACCTCGACCTCCACCACCCCGAGCGCCACGAGCCGCTCTATTTCCCCGTCGGAAGGCCAACCCGTGGGAGCCGCGCCCTGCAAATGCAGGAACACATCCCGCTGCCGCCCGCCCGCCACCAGCGCGTCGGACAGCCCGGTCCAGCCCCTTGTGTCCAGGGGCAGATCCAGCCGGGTGGGGCTCTGGGTACGCATGTCATGCATTCTCATGGACTCGCTCCTGGGCATGGCGCCGGGGAGCACGCACCCGCTGCCGGTTCTCACGCGTCGCCAGCGCGACGAAATGTCCGCCCTCCTCGAAGACCAGCCCCTGCTGCTTCCAGGCGGCGAGTCTTTCCTCGAGTTGCCAGGTGGTCACCGGCACTCCCTCCTTCTCCAGCAGCCGCTGGAGCCCCTCCGGGGCCTGCGGCCGCTGCAACCCGAGGTAGAGCGCCACCTCTTCCGGCGTCTCCAGGCAATACTCGGCGGGAGGCCGGTCCGCCCGCGAATCCCGAAGGTACACCCGCGCTCCGTCTTGGCACCAGGTCAGCTCGCTGCGGGCATGGAGCTCCTTCCACCCATCGACAGCGCGCTCCAGCCGCGCTTCGCTTTCCCCTCGCAGCCCCGCATCGGCCGTGTCGAACAGATACACCAGGTCCATCAGCTCCGGCTCGGGCAGCGCGTAGACGTAGGAGTAGAAGCGCGCCGGGCGCCGCTCGGCGAACCCGAGAGACGGACGCTCGAAGTTGGGACTGAACCGCTCGAGCGCGATGCGGGTCGCGCCTCCGGGCGGCTGCAGGTGCACCAGGTTCGGCAACTGCTCGATGATGCTCTCGTAATCCTCGGGCCCCTCGCCCGGGAAGCCGTACAGATAGTTCCAGGACACGGTGAGCCCCGCAGCCTGGCAGTCGCGGAGGACCTGCACGTTGTGACAGCCCGACACTCCCTTGTCCATGAGCTTCAGGACCCGCGAGCTGAGGTTCTCGATGCCCGGCTGCACGTGCATGACCCGAGCCGCCCGAAGCAGCTGGATCTGCTCCAGCGTGAGGTTCGATTTCACCTCGTAGTGGATCCTCAGGTCCCAATCCGAGGAGGCCAGACGTGGGAGCAGTTCCTTGAAGTAGCGGAGGTCGATGATGTTGTCGACCATCATCACGTCCAGCGTCTTGTAGCGCTCGAGCGCGCTCCGTATCTCTTCCCACAGCCGCGTGGGGGGCTTGCTCCGGAACATCATCATCGACCCGTTGAGCCCGCAGAAGGTGCAGTGGTGCTTCTGACCCCACCAGCAGCCCCGGGCCCCCTCCAGCACCAGCTTGGGCTCGAGGTAGTTCTGGAGCGGTGACGTCTCCAGGGCTGCGAAGTACGAATCGAAGTCGGGGGCGGGAACCTGCTGCATGGGAAAGGGAGCGGTCCGATCGGGGTTCACCATGGAGCTGCCCTCCGAGCGCCAGCACAGTCCGGCGATGTCGGCGTACCTCCCGTGCCCTCCCATCGCGTCGAGCAGTTCCACGAAGGCCTGCTCGCCCTCTCCACGAACGACGAAGTCCAGGAAGTCGAAGTTGCGGTGCAGCGCGGCCCCTTGGGGCCCATCGCAATTGGCTCCGCCCATCACGGTGAGGAGCTCCGGCTTGCGCCGCTTGAGTTCCCGGGCGAGCGCCAGGGAGGCGACGTTCTGCATGAAGGTGCTGGAGAAACCCACCACGTCGCAGCCGAGCGCGAGTACCTCGTCCGCCAGTGCCGCGATGAAGGTGCTCGAGAGGCGGTGCATCTCGAGCGCTGGCCCGGGGTCCTGCCCCACGCCGGACAGATAGTGCGCGTACTCCTCGCTCTTCCACTCGGGGACGTCGTAGAGCGCGGGAGTGAAGATCCAATCCCCCACGCCATGAAAGATGCCGTGCTCCGCAACGCGCACGTAGTGGGACGGCTGCAGGCGGCCGTTGGAGCTCGCCAGCAGGAACTCGGCCCATCGCAGGAAGGCCTGGAGCTCGAGGGTCTCGTGCTGCTCCCGACAGCACTTCACCCGCTGCCGGAGGAGCCCGATGGCCAGTGAGGGGCTGTCCAGCGAATGCCAGGGCATCGATATCAAGAGGATTCGCATCGTGAGGCTCGAAGAAAGGAAAGGCGGGGCCAGGAAGCCAGGCGCCCTGGCCCCGCTGAAGTGGGGCTCCGCCGGACTACGAGTTGCTCGGCGCGCTCTGGACCGTCCGCACCTTCTCGATGCTGATCGAGATTGCGTTACCGCTTTGAGCAGAGCTGAGCAGGTTCGTCTTCTTCATGGCTTCCTTCCTTTCTGGTGTGTCGCGGGCGACCCACTCGCGGCATGCGAGCCGGTGCCCGTTGTCTGAGTAGGGAAGCCTCCGGAAATCTGTGATGTGGGCACGGTCTCGAATCGGCGGGGAGCGGGAAGACCCCGCCCGGCTGCTGGAGGCCCTGGGACCGAGCGAGCCCCTTGGCCCTGGCTCGAACAGCGATAGGGGCCCATCACAAATGCCGGGAGCCGAGCCCATCCGCAGAAGGCGCCCGCATGAGCCGCAAAGTGAAAACCGGATCTCCCATGACCTGCTCGCCGACCTTCAGGGTCGTCTGGAGCGGCCAACTGCTCGCCCAGCTGGGCTCGGGACTGACGAGCTTCTCGTTGAGCGTATGGACCTACCAACGTACCGGCTCGGTCACACAATTCGCGCTGCTCACCTTCTCCGGCGCCTTGCCGGGCATCCTGCTGTCGCCCCTGGCCGGAGTGGCGGCGGATCGCCGGGACCGCCGTTGGATCCTGCTCCTCTGCGATGGGTGCTCGGCGTTGTGCGCGCTGCTGATGGCGATGCTGCTGGTGACGGGGCGCCCGCAGCTGTGGCTGCTCTGCATGATCGTCGCGCTGAACTCCGCCATCAGCGCCTTCCGGATGACTGCCTACTCCGCCGCCCTTCCGCAGATGGTCCCCCGCGAGCAACTCCCCCGGGCCAATGGCATGACGGAGCTGGCGCGCTCAGTGGTGTTCGTCGCATCGCCCCTGTTGGCGAACGCGCTGGTGGGCCTCGTCCACATCCAGGGCGTCCTCCTCCTCGAGATGGCGGCCTTCCTCCTCTCCGGCCTCGCCCTGCTGAGCGTCCGTTTCGCCGGACCGGAGCACCTCGAAGCACGCGCAGCGGAAAGGGGTGCACTGCTGCGCGAGGGGGCCTATGGGTGGCGCTACATCACGGCGCGCTCCGGGCTGTTGGGGTTGCTGCTCCTCTACGCCGCCGTCAACTTCGCCTTCGCCTGCGCGGAGGTGCTGATGCCACCGCTGCTCCTGAAGCTCGCGACGCCAGCCGCGCTGGGGAAGGTGATGGCGAGCGGCGGCGTGGGCCTGGTGGTTGGAGGCTTCGCGGCGGCGGGGTGGCGAGGGCCGGCGCGGCGCGTACGCGCCATCCTGGGCTGCGGGCTCCTCCTGGGGCTGAGTCTGGTGATGACTGGCATGGGCTCGTCCCTGCCGTACCTCATGGTTGCCTCCTTCATGACGATGCTCTGGGTACCGCCCATCGCTGCCTGGAGCCGCGCCGTCTGGCAACTCAAGGTCGCGCCGGAAGTGCAGGGACGCGTCTTCGCCACCCGGACGGCCGTCGCGTCGTTCACCATGCCGCTGGCCTACCTGAGCATGGGGCCGCTGGCGGATCGCGTCTTCGAGCCGCTGATGGCCCAGGGAGGGCCGTTGGCGAGGTCTCTCGGCCCGTTGCTCGGGACGGGCCCGGGGCAGGGGCTCCGGTTGATGTTCGTCGTCGTGGGCCTGATTCCCGTGCTTGCCTCGCTGGGAGGAGTCCTGCACCCACGGGTGCGGCGTGTGGAGCGGGAGCTTCCGGATGCCCTCCCGGGACCGTGGACTTCCAGCCCGGCGAGCAGGAGGGAGGAGCAGGGCAGGGCAGAACGGTAATAGACCCCCGGCGCGTCCTCCTCGAGCCCTGCCCCCATCCCCGCCGTGCTCCTCGCCGTCGTGAGCGTGCAGGGCGGCGCCGCCTTCGCGAAGGAGTTGCTGCGCATCCTCCGGGAGCTGCTCGAGGCGCCGGAGCAGACGGTGCCTTCCCCCTGAATTTCGCACGGGCTCGGGATTAAGTGGCGGGCCGCGCTGTTGGGGCGCGGACTTTTTTCAGGGGCTCCTATGACATCCCAGAACCGACGTATCCCAGGTGCCGCGCGCGTGGTGCTCACGGCCAGTGCCTCCGCGTTGCTCGCCGCGTGCGCCACCTCCGCGCCCATGGACAAGCCGGCCGCGCCCGAGCAGGTGAAGCCCGCCCCCGCGGCGCCACCCGCCGCCGCCCAGGCACCTTCCGCCAAACCCACCTATGGCACCTTCGGCGTCGACACCGCCGGAATGAGCCCGGCCGTGGCCCCCGGTGACAGCTTCTACCGCTACGTCAACGGCACGTGGCTCGAGAAGACGGAGATTCCGGCGGACCGGTCCAGCTACGGCATGTTCACGCGGCTGGCGGAAGAGGCGAGCCGCCGCACCCGCTCGTTGATCGAGGAGGCCACCGGCGCCAACGCGCCCGAGGGCAGCGAGGTCCGCAAGCTGGGTGATCTCTTCGCCAGCTACATGGATGAAGCGGGTATCGAGGCCAAGGGGCTGGCGCCGCTGAAGCCCGAGCTCGACCGCATCGCCGCCATCAATACCCGGAAGGAGCTGGCCGCGGCGCTCGGGGAGACGCTGCGCGCCGACGTCGACGCGCTCAACACGGGTGATGTCACCTCGGACCGGCTCTTCGGCCTCTGGGTGACCGAGGACCTCAACGAGCCGTCGCGCTACGCCGCCTATCTGCTGCAGGGCGGCCTGGGCCTGCCGGATCGCGACTACTACCTCGTGGACAACGCCCGCTTCAACGAGGTGCGTCAGAAGTACCAGCAGCACATCGCCGCCATGCTGGGCCTCGCGGGCATCCCCGACGCGGAGGCCAAGGCCAGGCGCATCTTCGAGCTCGAGCGCAACATCGCGCGGGTGCACTGGACCCAGGTGGACACGCAGGACGTGGCCAAGGTCAACAACCCCTGGCCCCGGAGCGAGCTCTCCAATCGCGCGCCCGGCCTCGACTGGGAGGCCTACCTCGGGGCCGCGGGCCTCGGGCAGCAGCGCGAGTTCATCATCTGGCAGCCGAGCGCGCTGACGGGAATCGCGAAGCTCGTGGGCAGCGAGCCGGTGCAGACCTGGAAGGACTACCTGGCCTTCCACGCCATCGCGCGCGGCGCGCCCTTCCTGCCCAAGGCCTTCGTGGACGAGAGCTTCGCCTTCAACGGCCGCGTGCTCTCCGGCGCGCAGCAGCTGCGCGAGCGCTGGAAGCGCGGCGTGGACGTCACCGGCGAGGCGATGGGGGAGGCCATCGGCAAGCTCTACGTGGAGAAGTACTTCCCGCCGGAGGCCAAGGCCGAGGCCGACAAGATGGTGCGCAACATCGTCACGGCGCTCGGACAGCGCATCGACGCGCTGGCGTGGATGTCGCCGGAGACGAAGGCGCGTGCGAAGGAGAAGCTGGGCACCCTCCAGGTGGGCATCGGCCACCCGGAGAAGTGGCGGGACTACTCGGGGCTGGAGATCGTGCGCGGGGACGCCTACGGCAACGCCCAGCGCGCCTCGCGCTTCGAGTACCAGCGCAACCTGGCCAAGCTGGGCAAGCCGGTGGACCGCTCCGAGTGGTTCATGCCGCCGCAGCTGGTGAACGCGCTGAACTCGCCGCAGCAGAACTCCATCATCTTCCCGGCGGCCATCCTGCAGCCGCCCTTCTTCGACGCGAGCGCCGATCCGGCGGTGAACTACGGCGGCATCGGCTCCGTCATCGGGCACGAGATCGTTCACAGCTTCGACGACGTGGGGGCCCAGTTCGACGCGCGCGGCAAGCTGGCCAACTGGTGGACGAAGGAGGACGCGGAGAAGTTCAAGGCCGCGGGCCAGGCGCTCGTCGCGCAGTACAACGCCTACCGCCCGCTGCCGGACCTCGCGATCAATGGCGAGCTGACCCTGGGTGAGAACATCGCCGATATCGCCGGTGTGGCGATCGCCCTGGATGGCTACCGGCTGTCGCTGGGCGGTAAGCCGGCGCCGGTGCTCGAGGGCTTCTCCGGCAAGCAGCGCTTCTTCCTCGGCTTCGGGCAGATCTGGCGCAACAAGTATCGCGAGCCGACCCTGCGCCGCATCCTGCTGACGGACGGGCACTCGCCGGGCGAGTTCCGCGCGTCGACCGTGCGCAACATCGATGCCTGGTACCAGGCCTTCGAGGCGAAGCCCGGGCAGACGCTCTACCTCACGCCCGAGCAGCGCGTGCGCATCTGGTAGAGCAGGGCAGGGGAGACAGGTTCAACGCCTGTCTCCCTGGCCCGTCACGTGACAGCGGGGACGCTCAGAAGGTCACCTTGCGCGGGGTGGGGTCCGTGCTCATCAGCTGATCCGCCGCCGCGACACCCGGGATGAGGCGTCCGAGCCGGCCGTGGACGTTGCTGCCCGAGGTCCAGACATCTCCGTTGCCATCCAGGACGGCGGAGAACTCCTCGCCCAACGCGGGGTAGCCGCCCGGGAAGTACGTCGGCACCGCGTGGGAGGCACTCACCTTGCCACCAGTCCCGAACTGGCCAAATTGATTATCGCCCCAGGCATACACCCCCGTGGACGTGATGGCGGCGCTGTGCGTCTTGCCGACCTCGAGCCTCGATACTCCGCTGAGGGTCACGCCGTTGGCGAGGTTCACCCGGCCCGGGTTCGTGGGAGAGCCAAGGTATCCCCAGGTATTGAACCCGCCGGCCCACACGGTGCCATCCGAGAGCAGGATCAGGCTGTGGGTGTAGCCCGCCACGACTTCCACGGCGGTCGTGCCCGTGGGCAGGGGGAGCTGCGCCGCCTTGTAGAGCGCCGTGACCGACGTGGGGGTGAAGAGCTTGCCACCCGCGTTGGAGCCCCAGCCCCACACGGTGCCATCCGAGCGGATCGCCAGACAGTGGTCCAGCCCCGCCGAAATGGACACCACGTCATTGAGATAGGACACCGAGCCGTCCGTCGTCTGCACCTTCACCTTCACGGGGCTCAGCTTCCGGTCATACCGATCGATCGTCCCATCCCCGAGCTGACCCGCGTTGTTGTAGCCCCAGGTCCACACCTGGCCGTCGGAGTCCAGCGCCATGGAGAAGGCACTGCCCGTGTGCGCCGAGATGGCCACCACGTTGCTCAGGTTCGGAACCTGCACCGGCACGAGGCTCTGCTGGTAGGTCCCCAGGCCGAGTTGACCCACGTTGTTGTAGCCGAAGGCCCAGACCTTCCCGTTGGTGTCGAGGGCCAGCGAGTGCGTCTCAGCCGCCGCGACACTCTTGAAGGTGACCGGCGCGCCCTGGGCATCCAACACCTGGAGCTGAATGGGCGAGGCGCGGTTGTAATTCGCGTCCCCCGTCGTGCCGTCGCCGAGCTGGCCGTAGCCGTCGTAGCCCCAGCCCCAGATGGAGCCGTTGCGCACCACCAGGACGTGGTAGCGCCCGGCGGCGATGGGATTGGCCGCGCTCGTCACGGCCTGACGCACCTGGGCCGGTGCGCGCTCGTCATCCGCGATGGCACCGCAGCCCGCCAACAGCGAGAGCGCGCTCAGGGCTCCCCACACCTTCATCGAAACACTGTCCTTGAACATGAAGCCTTTCCAGCGAGGGACGGTCTCCCTCGCACTTGCGGAATTCCGGCGGGCGCTTCATGCAATGGCTCGTCATTCGATGCTGTGAACCAACTCACAGGCCGGCGCGAAAAAAACTTCATGGGGGGAGCAGCCAGACGAACAGCGCTCCCAGCTTCACCGGCGGTTCATGTTCCCCCTCTCGCTCCCCGGCCTGCAGCACCCGTGAGTAATTCCTTCCATCAACGGTCAGTCCGGGCTACTAGTTATAACCCTACAACCCTGGAATCAATCCGTGGGTTGTCCTGGGAGACACGAATGCAGACTGGAAGATTCATCAGCGGTGCGTTGCTCGTGACGGGGTTGATGCTGGCTGGCTGCGGTGGCGTCCAGGGAGATGACTTCGTGGGAGAGGACCGCACCTCGCGCGAGGTTGAAGCGCAATACGTGTGTGGTGCTAACGATAACTTCGCGACCGAGTTCTACAGCGACGCGACGTTCACGACGCTCGTCGGTTACCGATCCTGTGATTGCTTCGGCTACTTCACCTATTGGGGCCGGATGACGGCGTACCCCATCGAACTCACTGCCCCCTGTGTTGGGAGTGGGCCTGAGCCCAGGTGACAGACTTCTAGCTGGAACCGCATGTGGGGCTCCCGCGTTCCTTGAGGGCGCCTCGCCGGTTGCTCGCGTCGAGCAACCGCAGCGTTCAGGCTGAGCGTGCTCATTAGCATCAGCATGTGCCGCCCATCCTATCGAAGGTGGACGCCTGTTAGCGGCTATTGAATCGTGACGGAGACCGCCGCGGAGGTGGTGACGTTCCCCGCCCCGTCGGTGGCCCTGGCCGTCAGCGTGTGCACGCCCTTGGTCGCCATCAGGATGCTCCAGCTCACGCTGTAGGGCGCCGTGGTGTCCGTGCCAATGACGGTGCTCCCATCGTAGAACACCACCTGGGTCACGCCTCTGGCGTCGCTCGCGGTGGCCTGAATGGTCTTGCTGATGGACAGTGCCGACAGCGTCGTCCCATTCGCCGGAGAGGTGATGGCCACTGCCGGGCCGGTGTTGTCCACGATGACGGTGCGGGACGCACTCTGGACGTTCCCGGCGGCGTCGTAGGCCTTGACGGTGAGCGTGTGGCTGCCATCGGGCACTCCCGTGGTGTCCCAGTTCAGCTCTTGAGCGGTCGAGGTATCCGTCCCCAGCAGCGTCAGCCCGTCATAGAACTCCACCTTCGCGACGTACCGGTTGTCGGTGGCGTTGGCCCTCACCATTACGGTTCCCTGGACGGACGCGGCCGTGGGCGCGCTGATGGACACTTGCGGAGCGATGTTGTCCACGAGCACCGAGAGCTCCGTGGAGGTCGCCGTGAGGCCACCGCCATCGTAGGCCTTCGCCGTGAGCGTGTGGATCTCCTCCGCCGCGCCCACGGTGTTCCAGCTCACGGAGTACGGCGCGCTGGTCGCGGTGCCGATCAGCGTCTGCCCGTCATAGAACTCGACCTTCGCGAGGGTCTGGTTGTCGGTGGCGCTGGCCGACACCTGGAGGGTCCCACGAACGTAGAAGGCGCTCGTGGGAGCGGTGAGCGTCACCTGCGGAGCGGTGTTGTCGACGATCACCGTGACCCCCACGGAGGTCCCCGTCATGCCCCCCACATCGTAGGCCTTCGCCGTGAGCGTGTGAGTGCCTCCAACCGCCCCCCAGGTATTCCAGCTCACGCTGTAGGGCGCGGACGTGTCCGTCCCCAACAGCGTCGCGCCATCGTAGAACGCGACCTTCGCGATGGCCTGGTTGTCGCTGGCGGTGGCCGTCACCTGGACGGTGCCCTGGACGTAGGTGGCCGTGGGCGAGGTGATGGAAACGGCCGGAGCGGTGTTGTCGACGAGCACCGGCACCCCCGCGGAGGTCCCCGTGAGGCCCACGCCATCGTAGGCCTTCGCCGTGAGCGTGTGAGCGCCGTCCGCCGTGCCCACCGTATTCCAGCTCACGCTGTAGGGGGCCGAGGTGTCCGTCCCCAACAGCGTCGCGCCATCGTAGAACTCGACCTTCGTCACGCCGATGTCGTCATCCGCCGTGGCCGTCACCGTCACCGTGCCGCGCAGCGTGGCATTGCTGGCCGGAGCGGTGAGCACCACCGTCGGGGGCGTCACGTCCGGCAGCGGCGGGCCCACCGCGAACACCAAGTCGTCATGATCGTCGTTGGCTCCGGTGCTGCACGCCGAGGGGCCGCTCCCGCCATACCGGAAGCTGGCTCGCACCGCCTGCAGACTTCCCATGGGCAGGACGTACTGCGCCGAGAGGACCTGCAGATCACGCGCGCTCGCCCGGAGCGTGGTCAGGTACGTCCATACGGGGGCGGAGGCATCGCTCGCGTAATAGAGGTCGAGCGCGTCGGAGGAGGTGCTGACGACCTCGACCCCGACGTCGATCCGGACGCGCTGGCCTTCCGCCAGGGGAACTCCGTTCACGCCGGAGACCCGGAGCCAGTGAATCTGCTCGTCCTGGGAATACGAGCTCCCCGTTCCATCGGCACAGCCATCGAGCGTGTTCGGCGCGTGGAGCTCGGGCGCATAGGAATAGCCGCCGCGGCCCTGCACGAGCGACTCGGAATCACAGACAGTGGAGGCCTGGGCGCATACGGGGACCTTCCGCGTGCCGTCGTACACGGCGGTGCCAGGCTGGGCCACGCTCACCGTGATCGCGGCGCTCGTGGTGGAGTTGCCCGCCGAGTCATGGGCCATCGCGGTGAGGGTATGGCTGCCGTTGCGCACCAGGTGGCTGTCCCAGGTCGCGACGTAGGGCGGTGAGGAGACACTCGCGACGTAGGAGCCATCGACGTAGAAGGCGACCATGCTCATGGAGCGATCGTCGCTCGCGCTCGCCTGGAGGGAGACCATCCCCGCCAGGGTCGCGCCCTGCGCCGGTGACGTGAGGGCCACCGCCGGAGGCGTGAAGTCATTGTCCACGATGAAGGAGCGCGTGGCCGAGACCCCCACGTTCCCGGCGGAGTCGTAGGCCTTGGCGACGAAAGTGTGCGAGCCATTCGTCACGGTCCGGCTGTTCCAGACATAGCCATACGACGGACCGTTGGGAGTCGACCCCAGGAGGCTTCCATCGAGGAAGTATTCCACCCTCGACATGAGGTAGTCGTCGGAGGCACTCGCCGACAGGATGACGGTCCCCGTGACGGTGACGCCCTCCGCGGGGGTGGTCACGGAAGCGGTGGGCGGGGTGACATCCTTGGACACCGTCACGGTCACTCCAGGCGAGGTCCCCACGTTGCCGTAGACATCATGGGCCTTGGCCGTGAGCGTGTGATCTCCATTCGCCACGGAGCTCGGATTCCACGAGATCGCGTAGGGCGAGGAGGTGCTGGTTCCGATCAAGGAGCCATCCACGTAGAGCTCGACACGGGAGACCTGCGAGTCATCGGTGGCGCTGGCCTGGACCGTCACGTTCCCACGCACCGTGGTGCCCGCCGAGGGAGAGGTGATCGCCACCGTGGGCGCGGAGGTATCGCGCACGACGGTCACGTTCACTGGCGGCGAGACCTCCACGTTGCCCGATGCGTCGTACGCGCGGGTGGTCAGGGCGTACGGACCGGTCGGCTCGGCGACGGTGTTCCAGCTCGCGCTGTAGGGAGACGAGTAATCCGTGCCGAGCAGGCGGGTGCCCGCGTAGAACTCGACCCGCATCACCTTGCTCGGGTTGCCGGCCGTGGCGGAGAGCGTCACCGTTCCCGCCACGGTCGCCCCTTCCGTGGGGCTGGTGAGGGTGGCGAGCAGCGAAGCGTGATCGTTGTTCACCGTCACCACCACGGGGCTCGAGGGGCCCGCGTTCCCGGCGGCATCCCGGGCCACGGCCGTCAGCGAGCGGCTGCCATTGGGGGTGTTCCAGCTGTTGAAGCTCACGCTGTAGGGCGGCGTGTCATCCGTCCCGAGCAGGGTCGTCCCCTCGTAGAACTCCACGCGCGCCACGTCGTAGTCATCGCTCGCGATGGCCGTCGCCGTGGCCATCCCCGTCAGCACCGCACCCGCGGCCGGAGAGGTGAGCTGCGCGGAGGGCGGCGTGGTGTCCGGCTCGTCGGCGAGCGTGAAGACCAGGTCATCGTGGTCATTCCCGCTGCCGGAGCTGCACTCGGAGGCGGTCGAGGTCGTGCGATAGTTCGCGCGCACGGCTTGCACGCTTCCAGAAGGCAACCGGTACTCCGCGGAGAGCGTTTGAGAGCCATACCCGCTCGGCTTGAGCGTGGCCACGAACGTCCATGACGGATGGGCCGCGTCACTCGTGTAGTACAGGTCTAGGGACTCCTGGGTCGGGCTGTAGGACCAGACGTCGGCGTCGATGCGGACCCGCTTTCCAGCGGCCAGCTTCGTCCCGTCCGGCCGCGACACGCGGATCCGATCAATGGACACCGTGGAGGAGTGGTAGTTGTACGCAGTGCCGTCGGTACACCCATCCAGGGTGTTGGGATTGTTCGTCTCGTAGGAGCCCATTCCATTCAGCAGCCTGCCCGAGTCGCAGTAGTCGGACGTCAGGGTACAGGCCGGGGCCTTCAGGGCCGCATCGTACGCCGCACCGCCCTGGTTGTTCAGGGTGAGGGTGACGGCGGCGCTCGTCGTCGAGTTGCCATGGGTATCGCTGGCCTGGGCCGTCAACGTGTGGCTGCCATTGGTCTCGACCGTCGAGTCCCACATTACGACGTAGGGAGCCGAGGTGCTGTTGCCGATCCACCTTCCATCGACATAGAAGCTCACGCTTCCCACTTGCCGATCATCGTTCGCGGAGGCTTCGACGGAGACCTGGCCGCTCACGGTCGCTCCGGCGGCCGGCGAGGTGAGGGCCACCGTCGGAGGCGTGTAGTCGTTGTCCACCACCACGTTCACCGGCCCCGACAGGGTGGAGTTGCCCGCCGCGTCATAGGCCTTCACGTAGATCGGCATGGTGCCGTTGGCGTAATTCCCGCGGGTGTTCCAGTGAGCGTCGTAGGGCGGCGTCGAGCTGCTGCCCATGAGGCTGTAGGAGGAGGGCGTGCTCGAACGGTGGTACTCGACACGCACGCTCCCGCCCCGGTCATCAGTGGCGCTGGCGCTCATGTGCACAGACCCGTTCACGACCTCGCCCTGCAAGGGCGTGAGGAGGGTCACCTGCGGCGGGACGAGATCGTTGTTGACGATGACGTCGACAGGCGCCGACGTGGTGTCGAGGCCCGCGGCATCGTAGGCCCGCGCCGTGAGCTGGTGCGCGCCATTGGGCTTTCCCTTCGTGGTCCACTGCACGGAGAAGGGAGGCCGGGTGGCACTGCCGACGAGGGCCGTGCCGTCGTACAGCTCGACACGCGCCACTCCGAAGTTGTCGTCCGCCGCCACCCCAACGGTGACGGTGCCTTCCACCAAGGCGCCCGCGGCGGGCGAGGTGATCGCCACCGTGGGAGGAACGTTGTCCGTCTCCTGGCCCACCGCGAAGACCAGATCATCGTGGTCGGAGAGCGTCCCCGTGTTGCACGCCTGGGCGCTCCCCTGGGTGCGGTACACCCCGCGGATGGCCTGCACGCCGCCCTGGGGCAGGAGGAAGGTGGTCGAGAGGACCCGGTCGCGAGAGCCGCCGGGATAGAGGGTCGTGAGGTACGTCCAGACCGGGTTGCTCGCGTTGGCCGCGGAGTAGAGATCCAGTTGTTCCGATCCATGGCTGGCGCGGACCGTCGCCTGGATCGTCACCTGCTTGCCCTCGGCGAGTGCGGTGCCATCGGCCCGGACGATGGCCAGCCGTTGCAGCGCGGGAGCGGGGAGGTCCGGCCGGTCCGTTCCATCCGCGCAGCTGCCTCCCAGGGTGTTCGGGGCATGAAGCTCGGGGCCGAGCGGTCCCCGCCCCTCGAGCAGCCACACCGAGTCACACCGGTTGCCCACGGCCGTGCACGCGGGCACCTGCCACTGCGCATCGAAAGTGGCGTTGCCCGTGTTCTGGACCGTCACGTCCACGGGAGCGCTCGGGGTCCAGCCGCAGCTGTCGTCGTACGCCCGGACGGTGACGGGATGGGAGCCGTTGCTGGCGGTGGTGGTGTCCCAGGTCACCTCGTAGGGCGGCGACGTGTCCGTGCCGAGCAGGTGCGTGCCGGCGTAGAACTCGACCTTCACGACGCCCACGTCGTCCGTGACGGTGGCGGTGAGGGTCACCGTGCCGCTCAGCGCCGCTCCGGCCGCGGGCGCGGTGAGGGCGGCCTGCGGTGGCTGGGTCACCTCCTGCACAGGGCAGGGCGTGTACAGCAGCCGGTTCGGCGCGCCCTCGGTGCCGGAGACCTTGTCCGGCGTCGCGCGGCTGAAGAGCCTGTTGGCGACCTCCTCGGGCGTGGCGCTGGGGTTGCCTTCCAGGTAGAGCGCGGCCGCGCCGGCCACATGGGCGGCGGCCATGGAGCTGCCACTGGCCAACTGGGTGCGGCCATAATAACCATAGGGACCCGTTTCACCCGGCCAGGCCGAGGTGATCTGCGAGCCCGGCGCGAAGAGATCCACACAGCTGCCGTAGTTCGCGTACGAGTACCGGCTGTCCGTGGAGCCGGTCGCGCTGACGGTGATCGCCGCCGGAAGCTTCGCGGGCGAGCGGTAGCACGCATCCGCGCCGAAGTTGAAGGGGCCGCCCTCGGTGTCGCCCGAGGCGACGACGTAGGGGATGCCCGCGTTGATGGAGCGGGTGATCGCGTCCTCCAGGGACTGCGTATCGGCCCAGGCCGTCAGGCTCATGTTGGCCACCGCCGGCTTCACGTGGTTGGCCGTCACCCACTCGATGCCCCGGATGGCGTCGGAGACGTAACCCGCGCCGTCGCAGCCGAGCACGCGCACCGCGTGCAGCTTCACCCCCTTGGCGACACCATAGGTCTTGCCTCCGATGATTCCCGCCACATGGGTGCCGTGGCCATTGCAGTCCGGGTTGCCCTGGTTCCAGCTGTAGCTGGCGACGTCATATTCGAAGCGGGCGCGGCCCTCGAACTCGGTATGGGGTGTCCAGATGCCCGTGTCGAGCACGTAGACATGCACCCCACTGCCCGTCCGGCTGTAGGAATAGCCCTGGTCCGCCGGCAGCTCCCTCTGGTCGATCCGATCCAGGTTCCACGGGGGGGACGCCTGCGTGCCGGCGGCCTTGATCAGGCCGTCCTCCTCGACGTAGCGCACGCGCGGATCCAGGCTCAGCCGCCGTGCGTCGGCCTCGGTCATCGTCGCGACGAACCCCGGCAGGGAGCGCGAGTACACGTGCCCCACCTTCGCCCGGTGGAGCGAGGCCAGCTCGGACGACACGGACGCCACGCCTCGAGCCGGCGCCTGGAGCGAGGCCTCGTCCTCGAGGACGACGATGTACCGCCCGGGGAAGGCCTTCTCGGTCTTCAACAACCGGGTGCCGGCGACGAATGCCTTGCCGCCCGGGCGGACGAACCGCGGGGACTCGGCGTCGGCCGTGCCAGACGAAGTGCCCGAGTCACAGGCCAGCAGCGTGAGGCTCACAGCCAGCAGGAGTGAAAAAATGCGCATAACCGTAATTGCACGACGGGCGTGAAGATGGATCGCGCAGGTATAGGGTGGCGCGCATGAGTGAAGCACCCTCGGCGCGTCCCCCCCGGACCCTTCCCCCCATCCCCGCGGTGCTCCTCGCCGTCGTGAGCGTGCAGGGCGGCGCCGCCTTCGCGAAGGAGCTGTTCCCGGTGCTCGGCTCCGCGGGCACCGCGGGTATGCGCATCGGGTTGTCCGCGCTCCTGCTGCTCGCGGTATTCCGTCCGCCGCTCGCCCGGCTCACGCGCGCGCAATGGGCCGCCGTCATCCCGTATGGGGTGGTGCTCGGCACGATGAACCTGAGCTTCTACAAGGCGCTCGAGCGCATCCCGCTCGGGCTGGCCGTCACGCTGGAGTTCGTGGGGCCCCTGGCGCTCGCGGTCTTCGGGTCGCGGCGCGCCTCGGACTTCCTGTGGGCGGTGCTCGCGGCGGCCGGCATCGCGCTGATCGCCCCGTGGCGCGGTGGGGCCAGCGCGATCGATCCGCTGGGGGTGCTGCTGGCGCTCTTCGCGGGTGCTTGCTGGGCGGCCTACATCGTGCTCGGCGGACGCGTGTCCCGGGTGTTCCCGGGAGGGCAGAGCGTCGCGACGGGAATGCTGTTCGGAGCCCTGGCGGTCCTGCCCTTCTCGTTCGCCGAGGGCCTCGCGTCCCGCCTGACGCCTCCGCTGTTCGTGGCCTCCCTGGCCGTCGCGCTCCTCTCCAGCGCGGTGCCGTACACGCTGGAGATGATGGCGCTGCGCGTGCTCTCGAGCCGCACCTTCGGCATCCTGATGAGTCTGGAGCCCGCGGTCGCGGCCCTCTCGGGCCTGCTGTTCCTGCATGAGCAGCTCGGCTGGACGCAGTGGCTCGCGCTGGTCTTCGTGAGCGCCGCGTCCGCGGGAGCCGCGCTCACCGCGCGCCGCGTGCCCGCGCCGGTGGAGGCCTGAGTTCCAAGGGCCCCTGGTCTACTGGGGGTGCTCCTGGGCCTGGCCCGGTACGTCCTGCTCCACCAGCGCGCCCTCGGACAGCCGCACGGTGTCACCCATGAAGTAGTAGCCCCACAGCCTGCCGCTCACGTGGACCTGCTGTCCCGTCTGGAGCTGATTCAGCCGGACATTGTGGAGGGGATCGAAGTTCACCTGCACCTTGAACTCCTGGCCCGGCTCGGGCCGGAGCACCAGCTCGCTGGCGAAGGCGTCGTAGGGATGGAGCTCCTCCACCGTGCCCTTCCAGGACACCCAGCGCCCCTCGTACTTCTCCCGCCACTCCTGCTTGCGCTGGGAAAGGGAGCGATCGGAGGCGTCGCGCATGTCCAGGAACACGTTCATCGCCGCGATGGGCTCGGTGGGCCGTTGGGCGAGGGGGGGCGGACGGGCGCTGTACTTCGGTGCATCCAGCTGGATGGCGTACACCTTCTCGTAGAGGGTCACGAGGATGCCCGTCGGAGCGCAGCACGTGAGGCCGACGACTCCCAGGCCCATCTTGAGGATGGACCGGCCGGCGAACCGGCGGGGGGGCTTCGCTGACGCCGCGCGGGATGCCCCCTGCCGGTTCAGGTCGCAGTACTCACAGAAGCTGGTGCCCTCAGCCAGGGGCGCATTGCAATGGGCGCACCGGTTCTTTTGCATCGGCATGAGGAGGCGACTCTACCACTCCCCGCGGCACTCCTGGCCCGGCGACTGAGCGGCCGGGCGACAACCCCCCTCGGCCCCGCGACGTGACGTAGAGTCGGCGCGAGCGAGGGAGCCGTGAATGGCGAGTGACACCTGGAAGATCCTGCTGCTGCGCCTGCGTCACCACCTGCCCAAGATGCTGGGCGTCGCGGTGCTGTCCACGGCCGTGGCGGCGGGGTGCTGGCTCGCTGGCGGGCTGGGGCTGCCGGTCCTGGAGCGCGCCCTCTACGACCGCGCGCTCACCACCTTCACCCGGAGCAAGGGCCAGTCGGCGGACATCGTCGTGGTGGCCATTGATCAATCGAGCCTCGACGGTGTGCGCGACAACCCCGCGTACGCGCGCGACTTTGGCCCCTATCCGTGGAACCGCGGCCTCTGGACCCGGGTGGTGGAGGAGTTGGCGAACCAAGGTGCCAAGGCCGTGCTGTTCGACGGGGTGATGATGGACGAGCCCTCCACCGACGAGAGCACGGACGCCGGTTTCGCCCAGGTGCTGAAGGACACGGGCCTGCCCGTGTACCTGGGCGTGGCCACCCATCCGCGAGCCGCGCCCCTCCCGAAGGTGGAGCCCGTCCATCCGCCCCCCGCACCGGACTTCGGGGAGGGGGCGGACGTGATGATGGCCATGGCCCGGGTGCTGGCCTTCCCGGTGAAGACGGACGGACGCGCGCTGCCAGTGCTGGAGTCCGAGCTCCTGCCGGGAGCACGCCAGCCCAACCACCTCGTTCCCCCCATCGCGCCGCTGCTCGCGGAGGCGGATGGCTTCGGACTGGTGGAGACCGAGCCGGATCCGGACGGAGTCCTGCGGCGCACCCGCTTCGCGTACACGGATGGCGCCAACGCCTATGTCACGCTTCCGGTGGCGGCGGCGGCGGACTTCTTCGGGGCAGGGGAGCTGGTGTTCTCCGGCCGCACCCTGCGGCTGGGCTCGCGCGAGCTGAAGGTGAACCCGGATGGCAGCGCGGAGCTCGACTTCGGCGGCCCGCTGCACGAGCGCTTTCCGATCGTCCCCGTCGTGGCGCTGCTGGACGCCTGGTCGCTGCGCCAGGAGGGCAAACCGCCCACGGGGGGACTGGGGATCGAGCCAGACCTGTTCCGCGGCCGGCTCGTGGTCATCGGCCCCACCGCGCTGGGGCTGGGGGAGACCCGCGTCACGCCGTTCGGGTCCTCGGCGCCAGGGCTGAGCAAGCAGCTCGCGGCGCTGGAGAACCTCCTCTCCGGCCGCTTCATCACCGAGGCGCCCTTCTGGGTGAGCCTGCTGTTCGCGCTCGGGCTGGCGGTGCTGTCCGCGGTGCTCCTGATGACGGTGCGCTCGCCCGCGCTGGAGCTGGCGTGGCTGCTGTTGCTCGTCGTCCCCCTCTCCTTCGGGGTGATGGGGGCGTCGCTGGCGCTGGGGAGGGTGCACGTGCTCGCGGCGCTCCCCGCGGCGGCGGGCCTGCTGGCCTGTCTGGGCGCCATGGCCTCCAACCACCTCTTCGCCAACCGAGAGGCCGCCTTCATCCGCCAGGCCTTCAGCCGCTACATGGAGCCCCGGCTCATCGAGCAGATGATCGAGGAGAACCAGCTCCCCAAACTGGATGGCGAGGAGCGCGAGCTCACCGCCTTCTTCAGCGACATCCGCGGCTTCTCCTCCTTCTCCGAGAGCTTCCAGCACAACCCCCGCGAGCTGGTCCGCGTGCTCAACCAGTACCTGACGCGGGTGAGCTCGGCGCTGCTCAACGAGGGCGGCTGTCTGGACAAGTACATCGGCGACGCGGTGGTGTGCCTCTTCGGGGCGCCCATCAACCACACGGATCACGCAGTGCGCGCCTGCCGGGGCGCCCTGGCGGCACAGGCGGAGGTGGCCAAGCTGCGCGCGGAGTTCCGCGCCAAGGGCATGCCGGACGTGTACACGCGCATCGGCCTCAACAGCGCCCGGCTCTTCGTGGGCAACTTCGGCAGCGAGCAGCTCTTCGACTACACGGCCATGGGCGACGGCATGAACCTGGCCTCGCGGCTGGAGGGCGCCAACAAGTCCTATGGCTCGCTGATCATGATCGGCCCGCGCACCTATGAGCTGGCGCGCGACCACATCGAGGTGCGGGAGCTGGACCGGGTGAGGGTGGCGGGCAAGGCGGAGGCGGTGACGGTGTACGAGCTGCTGGCGCTCAAGGGCGCGCTTCCGGCTCAGAAGCGTTGGACGGTCCAGCGCTACCACGAGGCGCTCGCGCTCTACCGGGAGCAGCGCTTCGCCGAGGCGGCCGGGGTGTTGAAGGCGCAGCTGTCCGAGGATCCAGAGGACGGCCCCACGGCCGTGCTGCTCGCGCGCTGCCAGAAGTACCAGGAGCACCCGCCCGCCCACTTCGACGGGGTGGTGAGCCTGGAGAAGTGAGCGCGAAGACAAGCTGAACGCCGGGGCATGATCCAGGGCCGCCTGGAGCGGGGGCGGCCAGCACCGCGGTTGCCCGCTCCGCAGCGCCATTGCGTTCACCCGACACCGGAGGACAGGACGACGGGGGCGGGATTCATTCCCATGGTCAACACACCATGAGAGCCCTCGCGTGGATCATCGGTGTGTTGGCGCTGGTGCTCGGCATGCCCGCCAGGGCCGATCCGGCGCCCTCCGCCTGGGGGGTGAGCGCCATGGAGAAGGTGCGGCCCCAGACGGCGCCGGGCCTCGGCTCGCACGTGCAGCTGTTCGCCGCGCGCAACGAGTTCGTCTCCTTCCAGGTGGGACTGCACGGAGGGGACTCGGGGTGGAGCGGGGTGAGCGCGCGCCTCCCGGTGTTGGAGGGGCCCGGCCGCATCGAGGGCGGCGACCTTGTGCTCTACCGGGAGACGCTGCTGCCCATCACCCACCCGTCCATGTCGTACCTGAAAGCGGGGGAGTGGCCGGACGGACTGGTGCCCGACACCGACGAGACGGTGGGCGAGCAGCGCCAGGCCTTCCCCATGGACGTGCCCGCTCACCAGTCGCGCGCCCTCTGGGTGGACGTGCACGTGCCCATGGACGCGCCCCCGGGCGACTACCACGGCTCGGTCGAGGTGGTGGGCAGCGGGTACCTCGCGCGCGTGGAGGTGTCCCTCACCGTGGTGGACTGGGTGATGCCGAGCACCTCGTCGTTGCGGACGAACTTCTCCGTCTGGACTCCCAGCCTGTGCAAGGCCTTCACCGGCCAGCGGGAGTGCTCTCGGGAGGAGCAGCTGCGGTTGTCGTCCGCCTTCGTGAAGCTCGGGCTCGAGCACCGCATCACGCTCACCAGCCGGTTCGATCCCCAGGACCGTCCGGACTGGGCCACCTTCGACACCTGGTGGGGCCCGTATGTCGAGGGCACCGCGCCCCTGCGCCTGCCCGGTGCGCGGATGACCTGCGTGGAGTACTCGGGCGCCTTCACTCCCGAGCAGCTCGCGGACTTCGGAGCCCAGGCGGGAGCACGCGGCTGGCTGCCTCGCGCCTTCAACGTCCCGGGCGACGAGCCCCCCTGGTTCAGCACGTTCGACGAGGTGCGCGCCCGCGCCACGCTGTCACGGCAGATGGCGCCGCAGTTGCGCACCATGCTCACCATCTCCTCCCTTCAGGAGCTGGAGCGCCAGGGGTTGAGTGAGCTCATCGACATCGCCGCGGTGATGATCAACCAGCTCTACTCCATGCCGGAGCAACCCGCGGGAGCCGGGGCGGGCTCGCGCTACGCATCGTTCCTCACCAGCCGGCCGGAACGGGAGCTGTGGCTCTACCAGAGCTGTGGGACCCATGGCTGCGGAGGCGTCTCGCCGGGCCCGGGTTGGCCCTCGTACATGGTGGACCGTCCGGCCTCGAGAGCACGCGCCATGGAGTGGATCTCCTTCCAGGTGGGCGCGACGGGAGAGCTCTACTACGAGGTGGCGCAGCGGCT
This sequence comes from Archangium gephyra, assembly GCF_042230915.1. Taxonomy (GTDB): domain Bacteria; phylum Myxococcota; class Myxococcia; order Myxococcales; family Myxococcaceae; genus Archangium; species Archangium gephyra_B. Next base: position 6,073,424 of record NZ_CP102578.1, read on the forward strand.
TTCCACGGCGTGGACGGACCAGTATGTCTACGGCGGCAATGGGGATGGGACGCTCTTCTATCCGGGAACGGTCTCCGCCATCGGGGGGAGCACCGGCGTGCCACTGCCCTCCCTGCGGCTCAAGCACATCCGCCTGGGGATGCAGGACTATGAGTGGTTGAAGGTGGTGGGCGACACCGGGGATGCCGCGTTCGCGCGAGCGGTGGCGCGAGAGCTCATCCCCACGCCCTGGGAAGTTCCCAACGACGGCGAGCGCTTCGAGCGGGCCCGCGTGCTCCTCATCCAGCGCTACCTCACGCTCATCGGTGCCCCGGTTCCCGAGTCCGTGACGGCGTACCTCCGCGAGCACCCCGGCCCTCCACCCCCGCGTGACGTGATCATGCCGGTGCGCCAGGCGCAGTGAGGGGCGCGTGCGGATGGCGGTTGCCCGGAACGGCCCCATGGGAAGATAAAGCGGGGATGACCCTTCCTCTCTCGTCCCCTGGACGGACCTCCCGCTCTGCTTTCTGGCTGCCTTCCCTGCTGCTCGGTGTCACGCTCGCCACCTGGGTGGTGGGCTGTGACAACGAGGCGCGCCCCAGTGCCACCCCCATCTCCCAGGCGCGAGCGGGAGCCACGGGCAGCTCGGTGACCGTCGAGGGCGCCGTGTCGGTGGCGCCCGGAACCTTCGTCTCGGCCCTGGGTGACGAGGGCTTCTCCCTCCAGGATGACTCCGGCGGCATCTACGTGAAGATCACCCAGAAGCTGGACTTCGGCCTGGGGGCCCGGGTGCGTGTCACGGGGACGCTGGACGAGCAGAACAAGCTGCGCATCCTGAAGGCCGAGCCCGCCAACGTGCAGACGCTCCAGGGCACCCCGCAGCTGGTGCAGCCCGTCACCGTGCGTACGGGCGAGGTCAACGAGTCCAGGGAGGGCCAGCTGGTGCAGGTGACCGGCAACGTGACCCAGACCTTCCAGGATGACTCGCCCTACGGCTACAAGCTCTACGTCAACGATGGCTCGGGCGAGGTGCAGATCTTCGTCCACGTGTCGGCGGGGCTCGACAAGGCCTCGCTGCAGGCGCTGACCGCGGGCCAGCGCATCACGGTGGTGGGCCTGGCGGCGCAGTACGAGACCACCTACGAGGTGGCGCCGAGACAGCCCTCGGACCTGACGGTGAACTGACTATTTCGCGGACCCCGACTCGGACCTTCACACCGCCACCACCCGGCGGCGCGTGCCTGGAGCCACTCCAGGACACGCGCCAGCGCGGCCTCGTCCCCCAGCAGCCATTCGTGGCCCCGTCCCAGCACCTCGAGCACTTCCAGGCTCAGGCCCGCCGCGGGCCAGGTGCGCGAGGCCTCGCGCCACAGCGGAGCACTTCCATCCCCGGCACCCACCACGGCCAGCAGCGGCACCCGGGCCCGCGCCTCTCCGGCGGGAGGGAGCTGCTCGCTGCCCTGGGAGAGCCGGGGCGCACCGGCCAGCAACACGAGCCCGCCAAAGGCCCCGGGCCGCGCCGCCCAGAGCTCGAGCGCCATCTGCGCCCCCGCACTGAAACCCAGCAGCACCGGCTGGCGTGCGTCCACTCCCGGCAGCCGGGCCACGTCCGGCAGCGTCCCGAGCATCAGCCGGTTGGCTTCCTGCCCTCGCCACCCCGAGAAGTCCTTGTCCGTGACCACCAGCAGCGCCCACCCCCGCTCGGCGAAAGCGGGGGCGAGGGGCTCGACGAGGGCATTCGCGGAACCCCCCGAGGGGTGCATCCAGACCAGCAACCGGAGGGGATGCTCCCCGGTGGCGGTGTCCGGCAGGTGCAGCCGCCAGGGCAGCCCGGACTCGGGAGCCCCCGTACGCACGTCCCGCTTTTCTCCGGCCGCGGGCGGGAGCGAGCCGCTGGCGCAGGCGGCCAGCAGCCCTCCGAGGAGCATGCCGCTCCAGCGCACCGCGCTCATGGGCACATCTGCAAGCCGAGCCGGCCACCGCCCACGCGCGCGAGCGTGTCGTAGTACGCGAAGGGGCTGCGGTTCGTGTAGCAGGCGTAGTGCCGGTAGTTGTAGGGCTCCATGTGCACGTGGGGCGCCGTCGAGCAGCTCCCGTCGTAGTTCCACGAGGCCGTGGCGAAGGAGAAGGCCTTCGGAATCACCGCCCCGTTGTTCACGTTGATGTTGTCCACGTGCGCGTACTTCACCCAGCCGATGGGCGTCCACGTGCCCAGGTGGTAGGCCTGCACCTCGACCTGCACCACGTAGCCACCCGAAGCCGGGTTGCCGTTGGCGCAGGCGGGGACTCGCGCGTTGGCTCCCCCCGAGAGGATCACCCCGCGGATGTCCGTGGCCGGGCTGATGGGCTGCACGTCGAACCAGACCTTCTGGCCTCCCGTCGACATGCCCTGGATCGCCACGTCGAAGGACGTGTCCCCGCCATACACGACGTGGTGGTAGGGCGCGGGCGAGGTGACGACCCCCGTGTAGTCGAACGGGCTGACGACGTTCGCCTCCAGGTGGTACGGGTTCGTGCCATCCGCCAGCGCGCCGTCCGCTCCCAACAGCGTGGCCACCGTGACGAGCATCGCTGCGTTGGATCTCCAGGCCATCTTCATGGGCTCTCTCCTGAGCAGGGGGGCGGGACTGATTTTCTCAGTTAGCCAGAAGCTGAAAGAGGATTTCAAGCATTTGCTGGTTTGGCATGTTTTTCCAGTTGGGCGGGCAACCCTCTTCCCTGGCTCGGTACTGCTTTCCCGAGGGGACTTCGCGTCCGCGCCCGGTCTCACCCCACGGTGCAAGCCGAGCTTCCGGTAGTGCGCAGCTCCCGCCCGGGTACACCGGGTGCACTGCGTGCGCGGACCTTCAGTTCGCGCGAGGTGGGCATGGCACGGCAGTACAGGGCAGGAGGACGGTTCGTCGTGGCGCTGGCCGCGGTGGTGGCGCTGACTCATTGCGGCAACAGCGGGGAAGGGGAGGCGTGGCCGGAGCGCGCCTCCAGCGCGGTGGTGGAGCGCGGTGACTGCCCGGACGGCGTCCCCCTCACGCCCATCGCGGCCATCCAGGGCTCCGGCGCCTCCAGCCCCCTCGCCGGACGCACCGTCACCACCGAGGGCGTCGTCATCGGGGACTTCCAGCCCCCAGAGCTGCAGAGCGGCTTCTTCCTCCAGGATGAACAGGGCGACGGCAACCCCGCCACGAGCGAGGGCCTCTTCGTCTTCATCCCCAGGAGCAACGTGCTGTCGGGCATCGATGTGAAGCCGGGCGACCGCGTCCGCGTGAGCGGCAGGGTCACGGAGTTCCGCACCGGCGCTGGCACCCTCACCGAGCTCGACACCGTCACCGCGCTCGGCATCTGCTCCGGTGGCGCCGGGCTCGCGCCCACCTCCGTGGCGCTGCCGGTGCGCACCGTGACGGACCTCGAGGCGTACGAGGGCATGCTCGTCACCTTCACCCAGGAGCTCACCGTCACGGAGACGTTCGGCCTCGGGCGCTTCGGCGAGCTGCTCCTCTCCAGCGGGGGGCGCCTCTTCAACCCCACCAACGGCCAGGGCGGCACCCCCGAGGAGAACGCCCGGCGGCGCATCCTCCTGGACGATGGCAACTCGCGGCAGAACCCCGCTCCCATTCCCTTCCTGTCCTCGCCGGGCCCGGATGGCACCCGCCGCGTGGGGGACACGGTGCGCGGCCTCATGGGCGTGCTCTCCTACGGCTTCGGTGAGTACCGCCTGTTCCCCACCGTCGAGCCGGCCTTCGTCGACGCCAACCCGCGCACCGCCGCGCCCGAGCCGATCGCCGGTGGCCTGAAGGTCGCGAGCTTCAACGTCCTCAACTACTTCACGACGCTCGGCTCGCGGGGCGCCAACTCGGCCCTGGAGTTCGCACGCCAGAAGGCCAAGGTCGTCGCCGCGCTCGAGGCCCTCGACGCGGACATCGTCGGCCTCATCGAGGTGGAGAACAACGGCATGGCCGCGCTCCAGGATCTGGTGGATGCGCTCAACGCCGCCTCCGGCTCACCCGTGTACGCCGCGGTGCCCCCGCCCGTGACCGGCACCGGGAGCGATGCTATCCAGGTCGCCTTCATCTACAAGCCGCGGTCGGTCCGCCTCGCCGGTCCGTCCCTCGGCTTCCCGGCCCCCGTCTTCGACCGCTATCCGCTCGCGCAGACCTTCCACGTGGACCGCGGGGACGGCCAGGAGGGCTCGGACTTCACCGTGGTCATCAACCACTTCAAGTCCAAGGGCTCCTGTCCCACCAGCGGGGACGTGGACCTCGGCCAGGGGTGTTGGAATCTCAAGCGCACCGAGCAGGCGCGCCTGCTGCTCCAGTTCATCGGCGAGCTGCAGGGGCGCTCGAATGACGCGGATGTGCTCGTCATCGGCGACCTGAACGCCTACGGCGAGGAGGACCCGGTGCGGACCCTCGTGGCCGGAGGGCTGGAGCACCTGAGCCTGAGGATTCCGGCTCCGACGCGGTACAGCTTCGTCTTCGAGGGGCAGTCGGGGGAGCTCGACCACGCGCTGGCCACGCCAAGCCTCGCCGCCCAGGTGCGCGGCATCACCGTCTGGCACATCAACGCGGACGAGCCCCCGGTGCTCGACTACAACACCGAGTTCAAGACCGATGACCGCTACGCGCCCACGCCGTTCCGCTCGAGCGACCATGATCCGGTCCTCATCGGGCTCGACCTGGATGCCGTCTGCCAGGTGGATCCGGGAGTGCCCACGCTGGAGCTCCTCGGCGGCCGCGAGCTGACGCTGGAGTGCGGCGTGGACCCCTGGCTGGAGCCCGGCGCGAGGGCAACGGACGCCTGTGGCCCGCTGGAGGTGCACACGTACAACTCGGGCCATGACGCGTACGGGCCGGGCCCGAACCCGCGCGCCGAGGGCTCCTACGGGGTGCAGTACATCGCCTGGACGCCGGCGGGGCGCACCGTGGACGTGGTGCGCTCGGTGCGCGTGGCGGACCGGACGCCTCCCATGCTGAAGCTCGTGGGAGACGCCCGGATGACGCACACGTGCGGCAGCGGGTGGGTGGACCCCGGCGTGGTGGCGTGGGACGCGTGTTACGGGAACATCGCGCCCACGGTGGTGACGACGGGGTACGTGAATGGCTGGGCGCCGGGCGTGTACACCGTGCGCTACGACGTGAGGGACAGCGCGGGCAACCCCGCGCCGCCGGTGATGCGCACCGTGGAAGTCGTCGACTGTCCCTGGTGACGCATCGGACCTGGCCTCAGGGAACCCGGGTGACGCGGCCCAGCGCGGGCGGCGTCAACGGGTTGTTGGCGCGCGTGTACGCATCCAGTGCGTCGAGGTCGATCACGCCCGTGAGCGGATCCTTGCCCTCGGTCAGCACCACGAGGCCATCACCTCCGGCCGCCAGGAAGTTGTTCACCGTGACCCGGTAGTTCGCCGCCGGATCGATGGGCGTGCCGTCGAGGGTGATGGAGGCCGGGTCCACCTTGTCTCCCGCGGGCCCCGACGCCTTCCACGTGTAGGCGAAGCCCTGGGAGACCTGGAGGATGAGGGTGCCGGTCGGCAGGAACTGCTGCTCCAGCAGGGTCTCGATCTGCGCGCCGGTGAGCGTCAGCGTCACCAGGTTGTTGGCGAAGGGCTGGACCGAGAAGACCTCGCCGAAGGTGATGTCCCCGGCGTTGACGTCCGCGCGGACGCCGCCCGGGTTCTGCATGGCGATGACGGCCCCGCCAGTCTCGGGAGTGCGCGTGGCCGCGAGCATCGCGTCCGCCACGACGTTGCCGAGCGTGGACTCGCCCGTGGCGCCCGCCGGGAGCGGCCGCACGGGGGCCTTCAGCTCAACCGGGGTGTTGCCGATGATCCTGTCCCGCAGGGGCGCGGCCTTGGCGACGACCTCCTTCACGAACGTGTCCACGGCGGTGTCGCTCCCGCTGTCCCGCGTGACGAGGACGTTGCGCGCCGCCGTCTCCACCACGTCGTGCGAGACCGGATCCAGCACCAGGTCGATGTCCGTGATGAGCCGCCCGTAGCTGGCCGCGCTCGTCACCCGCTTGCCGTCGATGATGCAGTTGTACGCCTGGTGCGTGTGGCCGGAGGCGACCACGTCCACCTCGTCATCCAGACGCTCGACGATGTCCTTGATGGGGCCGGAGATGCCGGGGCACGCATCATAGGAGCCCGTGGGCACGCCACCCTCGTGGATGACCACCACGATGGCCTCCACGCCCTGCTGCTTCAGCTCCGGCACGAGGGCGTTGACCGTGTCCGCCTCGTCCTGGAAGGTGAGTCCCGCCACGCCCGTCGGCGTGACGATGAGCGGCGTTCCCTCCAGCGTCATGCCGATGAAGGCGACCTTCGCCCCCTGGAACTCGCGGATGCTGTAGGCCGGCAGCAGCGTCTTCCGGGCGGCCACGTCGGTGAACACGTTGGCCGAGAGGAACTGGAACTTCGCGCCCTCGAAGGGCGTGCCGTCCTGGCACCCATCCACCGGGTGGCAGCCGCCGTTCTGCATGCGCAGCAGCTCGGTGGCGCCCTCGTCGAACTCGTGGTTGCCCACCGAGTTGATGCCCAACCCCATCATGTTCATCACTTCGATGGTGGGCTCGTCGTGGAAGATGCCGGAGACGAGCGGCGAGGCGCCGATCAGATCTCCCGCGGAGACGACCACCGTGTGCTCGGGGTTCTCCTCCCGCAGCTTCTGGAGGTGGTGGGCCAGGAAGGCCGCGCCGCCCACGTTCACGTTCACCGTGCCCCCATCACTGGCGGGGACCGCGATACGGCCGTTGCTGCCCGTGGGCTCCTCCAGGTTGCCGTGGAAGTCGTTGAAGGCCAGCACCTGGACGTGGATGGGCTCGGGCGTGGGCGGCGGAGGGGGATCGTCGCAGCCGGGATGGACGAGCAGCAGGGCGCCCGTGGCGATGACGCCGAGGACCGTGAAGGGACGGAGGCGCCGCCACGCGTTCGGAGCAGGGGAGTGGGTGTCGTTCATGGTGTGGGGGGTACTGCGGGGGGGAATCGATCAGGGATTGGCGGCTTTGCGGCGCCGGGCCCGCCAGGTGTCGCGATCCTGGCCCCAGAGCTCCACCACCGCGGTGTCGTAGGGCGGCGGCAGCTTCCCGGGGCCCAACAGGCGCGAGCCCAGACGCTGGGCCAACTGTTGGGAGGCCGTGTTCTCGGGAGCGATGGAGTGGATGAGCTCGGTCCAGCCGAGGTGATCAAAGGCCCAGTCCATGGTCGCCGAGGCCGCCTCGAGGGCGTAGCCGCGTCCCCAACAGTCGCGCAGCAGGGCCCAGCCGACCTCCGGACCCGGCCAGCCCTCGGGCTTCCAGGGACCGACGCGCCCCACCCAGCGGCCCGTCGCCTTCTCGATGACGGAGAACATGGAGAAGCCCTGCAGCGCCCACGAGCCCGCCATGGCGCTCATGGCCCGCCACGCCGCCGAGCGCGGCTGCACGCCGCCGATGAAGCGCGCGGACTCCGGGTCTCCAATCAGGGTCGCGAAGCCATCCAGGTCCTCCAGGGCCGTGGGGCGCAGCAGGAGTCGAGCGGTTTCGAGGGTCGGTCCAGGAGCAATCACCTTCGGTCTCCGGGTGGGAAGGGGTCGGCGTCTTACCACGCTTCCCCCCGGAGCAAGGGCCGTCATGCGTCCGGCCCGGGCGCAGGTCAGTTCACTTTCACGGAGATGGGCGCCGAGGTGGTGATGTTGCCCGCCGCGTCGTACGCCTTGGCCGTCAGGGTGTGCGTGCCCTTGGGCACGCCCCCCAGGCTCCACGTCACGCTGTAGGGAGCCGTGGTGTCGGTGCCGATGACGGTGGCCCCGTCGTAGAACACCACCTGGGTGACGCCCACGTTGTCGCTGGCGCTGGCCTGAATGGTGGTGCTGAAGGTGAGGAAGGAGAACGAGGTCCCATTGGCCGGAGAGGTGATGGCCACGGTGGGGGCGGTGTTGTCCACCGTGACGGTGCGGGCGGCGGACACGGTGACGTTGCCCACCATGTCATAGGCCCGCGTGGTGAGCGTGACGCTCCCATTGGCCACGGTGGCCGTGTCCCAGCTCACCACGTACGGCGCGGTGGTGGCCGTGCCGAGCAGCGTCGTGCCCGCGTAAAACTCGACCCGCGCCACGCCGACGGAGTCGCTCGCCGTGGCGCTGACGGGGACGGTGCCCCGCAGCAGGGCGTTCTGTGCCGGAGCGCTGACGGCCGTCACCGGCGCGGTGTTGTCGACCGTCACCGCCACCGCCGCGGAGGTGCGCACGTTGCCGATGCCGTCGAACGCCTTCACCGTGAGCGTCTGGGCCCCGTCCGCCACGCCCGCGGTGTTCCAGCTCAGCGAGTAGGGCGCGGTGGTGTCGGTGCCGAGCAGCGTCGTGCCGGAGTAGAACTCGACCTTCGTCACCCCGACGGAGTCGCTGGCGGTGGCCTCGAGCGTGACAGCGCCCCGGAGGTACGTCCCAGGCCCGGGGGAGGTGAGCGCCGCGTCCGGCAGGGTGTTGTCGATGTTCACCGTGACCGCGGCCGACGTCTTGACCCGGCCCGCTTGGTCATAGGCCCTGGCGGTGAGCGAATGGGCCCCGTCCGCCACGGTGGTGCTGTCCCAGCTCGCCTCGTAGGGCGCGCTGGTATCGGTGCCGAGCAGCGTGCCGTCCACGTAGAGTTCGACCCTCGCGACCCCGACGGAGTCGCTGGCGGTGGCGCTGACGGGGACGGTTCCCCGGAGCCAGGCGTTCTGCGCCGGAGCGCTGATGGCCGCCGACGGCGTGTAGAGATCGACGGTCACCGCCACCCCGGTGGAGGTGCGGACGTTGCCGGCGAGGTCATGGGCCTTCACCGTGAGCGTATGGGCCCCCTCCGCCGCGTACGCCGTGGACCAGGTCATCGTGTAGGGCGCGCTGGTGTCGGTGCCGAGCAGCGTCCCGTCGACGAAGAACTCCACCTTGGAGACGGCCTGGTTGTCAGTGGCGGTGGCCTCGAGCACGGTGGAGCTGCCCCCGAGGTACATCCCCGGCGCGGGGGACGTGAGCGCCACGTCCGGCGGGGTGTTGTCGCTGCTCACCAGCACCGCGGGAGCGGTCCCCACGCGGCCCTCGGTGTCGTAGGCCTTCGCCGTGAGCGAGTGGGCCCCGTCCGCCACGGTGGTGCTGTCCCAGCTCAGCTCATAGGGCGCGCTGGTGTCGGTGCCGAGCAGCGTCCCATCCGCGTGGAATTCGACCCGCGTCACCGCCGAGGAGCTGGAGACCGTCGCCGTCATCGGCACCACGCCCCTCACCCGCGCACCATTGGAGGGAGCGGTGAGCGCCACCACCGGATCCGCCAGCACCGCGAAGGCCACGTCGTCGTGGTCGTCATAGGCGCCGAGGCTGCACGCCGAGCTGGCATCGCCGTTCATCCGGAACTGGGCGCGCACCGCCTGCAGCAGGCCCACGGGCAGGACGTACTCCGCCGAGAGCACCTGGGTCCCCGCCGTGGGCTTCAGCGTGGTCAGGTACGTCCACGAGGGGATGGTGGCATTGCTCGTGTAGAACAGGTCGAGCGCCGACGCGGCGAGATCCCAGGTCCCCACGTGCACCTCGATCCGCACGCGCTGTCCCGCCGTGAAGGGCCCTCCGTCGACGCTCGACAGCTTGACCCGGTCGATGAAGTGCGAGCCGTTGTTGAGCGCTCCGTCGGAGCAGGCCCCGTTGAGCGTATTGGGCACGTTGGGCTCCAGGTTGCGCCGGCTCCTCACGAGGTTCGTGGTGTCGCAGACGTTGACCGGCGTGGCGCACTTCGGCACCCGGAGCGTGGCGTCGTACACGGCGCTGACGGGCTGGCTCGTGGTCACCGGGACCGCGGCGCTCGTGGTCACCTTGTTCGTCGCGTCATAGGCCCGGGCGGTCAGGGTGTGGCTCCCATCCGCCGTCGCGCCACTGTCCCAGTCCAGACCGAAGGGCGCCGTCGTGTCGCTCCCCACCAGCGCTCCATCCATCAGGAACTCCACCCGAGTGACACCGACGTCGTCCGTGGCGTCCGCCTGGAGGGAGAGCACGCCGCTCAGCGTGGCCCCGCTGGCCGGGGAGGTGAGGGCCACGGCCGGGGCCGCGTTGTCCACCAGCACGCTCACCGGGGTGGAGGTGGCGACGTTGCCCTGGGAATCCGTGGCGCGCGCGGTCAGCGTGTGGCTCCCGCCCACCACCGTCAGGGAGTTCCAGGCGAAGCTGTAGGGCCAGGAGGTGTCCGTCCCCAGCAGCGTGCCGTCCACGAGGAACTCGACCTTGGACACCGAGGAGGACGCGTCGGTGGCGTTCGCCGAGAGCGTCACGGTCCCGCCGAGCGTCGCACCACTGGCGGGCGCGGTGAGTGAGACGGACGGAGGCGTGATCTCGGTGACGACGGTCACCACCACCTGCGGCGAGATCCCCACGTTCCCGGCCGCGTCAGAGGCCCGGGCGGTCACGATGTACTGGCCGGTGGTGGAGAAGTACGCATAGGAGATCCCGGAGGGCGAGTTGGGGCCGCCGCTGTGCCGGCTGTTGCCGATGTAGAGCTCGAGCTGGGCGATGCCCAGATTGTCCGTGGCGCTCGCCGAGAGCGGCACCTGCTGGTTCACGGCCACTCGCGTACCCGGAGCGGGAGAGGTGACGGCGGCCACGGGCGCGATGAAGTCATTGTCCGTCGTCACCGTCACGGGCAGCGAGGCCACCACGTTTCCGGCCACGTCTCGTGCCCGGGCCATCAGCGTATGGCTCCCGTTCGCGACGCTCCGGGTGTTCCACATCACCCCGAACGGTTCCGCGCCATCCGTGCCCAGCAGCGTCTCTCCCTCGAAGAAGTCCACGGCCACCACGCCGAAATTGTCGCTCGCCGCGGCCGACACCGTGACGGTTCCGATCAGCACCGCTCCAGGTGCGGGGGAGGTAAGCGCGGCCTCCGGCGGAACGGTGTCCGTCCCCGAGCCGGCCGGGAAGACCAGGTCGTCGCTATCGATCCACGTGTCCTCGGGCGTACTGCCGCAAGCGCTTCCCGTGGTGCTCGCCCCCGGGCCGTACTTCGCACGCACGGCCTGCAGGCCTCCGGCGGGAAGGACGTACTCCACCTGGAGCGTCTGCACGCCCACCTTCAGGGGTCTGACGGTGGCGATGGGAGTCCACACGGGCAGCGTCGCATCCGCCGCGGAGTACACCACCAGCCTGTCCACCGGCACCGAGTCCTTGTTGTCGGTGACGACGTCCACCTCGACCCGGACCCGCTTGCCCGCCGTCAGGGCCGCGCCGTCCGCCCCGAACACCCGGAGCCCCCGGATGTTCTCCGCCAAGCCGGTGCGCGCGCCGTCGGGGCACCCGTCCAGCGTGTTGGGCGCGTTCGGCTCGCTGTTCAGTCCCCGTCCCTTGACCAGCGTCCGCGCATCGCAGCGCTCCGCCACGGTGTCGCACCGGGGCGCCTTCAAGAGCGGATCGTAACGGGCATTGCCCACGTTGCTCGTCTCGAGCGTGACGGGCGCGCTCACCGCCGACTGGCCCGCCGCGTCATAGGCCCAGACGCTCAGCGTGTGGCCGCCGTTGAACACGCTCGCCGAGTCCCAGCTGAACGCGAACGGCGCCGTCGTGTCGGCCTCGAGGAACGCGCCGTCCACGTAGAGCTCCACCCGCGTCACCTGCCGGTCGTCGCTCGCGGCCACTTCGATGGAGACCGTACCGCTCACGGTGGCCCCGGGAGCGGGCGCGGTGATGACGGGCTCGGACGGCGGGGTGAAGTCGTTGTCCACGGCCACGTTCACCGTGCTCTGCGAGACGTTGCCGCTCATGTCATGGGCCCGCGCCGTCAGGGTGTAGGGACCGTTGGGCAGCGTCCCCACCGTCCAGGTCCACTCGTAGGGGGCCTTTGTGAGCGTCCTGAGCAGGGTGGAGCCCTCGTACAGCTCCACGCGCTGCACGGCGCGGTCGTCGCTCGCCTCCATCCTCACGGTGACGCTCCTGTTCACCGTGGCGCCCTCCACCGGGGAGGTGATGCTCACGGCCGGCAGCGTGGTGTCCGGCGCCGGGTCCACCGCGAAGACGAGGTCATCATGGTCGACGGCGTAGCCGCTGTATGGCGCGCAGCCGTTGGAGAAGACCGCGCTCCTGTAGGACACGCCGCGGAGCGCCTGCGGCCCCCCCGCCGCCGGCAGCAGGTACCGGGCCGTGAGGATCTGGAGGCCCGGCCTGCTCGCCCACACGCTCGCGACCTGGACCCAGGTGGGGTTGCTCGCGTCGGCCGCGGCGAACAGCTCCAGGCGCTCGTAGCCCAGGTAGGGGCTGAACTCCGCATGGACCGTGGCCTGGACAGTCACCTCTGCGCCAGCCCGGAAGGTGGTGCCATCGCTCGGGAAGACCAGGAGCCGCTCCAACGAGGGGTCATCGAGGTACGTCCCGCCCTGTCCGTCCGGGCAGGTGCCGCCCAGGGTGTTGGGCTGGTGGGGCTCGGAGCCGGCCTCGGGACCGGCGATCCCCCGGCCCTCCAGCAGCCGCCCCGAGTCGCACCTGCCACCCACGGCCGCGCAGGCGGGCGTCCCCCACGTGGGATCGAACACCGCCTGCCCGGTGTTCTCGAGCGACACCTCGACCGGGGTGCTCACGCCCGGGTTGTAGTGGGCGTCGAAGGCCCGGGCGGAGAACACCACCGGACCATTGACCGTGGTGCGGCTGTCCCAGGCCAGCTCGTAGGGGGCTGTGTCATCCGAGCCGATCAGGCGGCCGCCCAGGAGGAACTCGACCCGGGCGATCGCCGACTCGTCCGTCACGGTGGCGGTCAGGGTCACCGTGCCGCTCACGGTCGCGCCCGTGGAGGGGGAGGTGAGGGTGACCTGCGGTGGAGTCTGGTCCGTCCCATTGCCACCGGCGTACAGCAGCCGGTTCGGGGTATCGAAGGCGCTCGAATACAGCACCACCACGGGCATCATGTCGGGCGTCGCGCGGGAGGTGAGCTCGGTGGAGACTTCGCCGGGCGTGGCCAGGGGGTGGCCCTCCAGGTAGAGTGCCGCCACCCCCGCCACGTGTGCGGCCGCCATCGAGGTGCCCGAGATCGTGTTCGCGCTGGTGTCGCTGGTGCTCCAGGCCGAGGGGATGTCGACGCCCGGGGCGTAGAGGTCCAGGCAGCTGTCGGAGTTGGAGTAGAGGTACCGGCCGTCGGTGGAGTCGGAGGCCCCCACCGTCAGCGCGGCGGGAACCCGGCCAGGAGAGCGCTGGCACGCGGTGGATTGCTGGTCACCCGCCGCGACCGTGTAGACAACCCCGGCGTTGATGGAGCGGGTGACCGCCTCGTCCAGCGACGTCGACGAAGAGGTGGCCAGGCTGATGTTGGCCACCGCCGGCTTCACGTGGTTGGCGGTGACCCAGTCGATGCCGGCGAGCAGGGTGGACACGCTGCCCGATCCCACGCAGTCCGCCACCCTCACGGAGTGCAGTGTCACCCCCTTGGCCACGCCATAGGTGGCTCCGCCGATCGTTCCCGCCACGTGCGTGCCGTGGCCTTGGCAATCGCCCGAACCGTTGCCGTCCTGGACGAAGGAGGCGCCAGGAACCGCCCGTCCACCGAACTCGGAGTGGGTGAAGCGGATGCCCGAGTCGAGGACGTAGACGTGGACCCCGCTGCCGGTGGCGTCGTAGGTGTACGTCCCATCCAGCGGCCGCTCCCGCTGATCGATGCGATCGAGCCCCCAGGGCGCGTTCGCCTGCGTGCCCTGGAGGGAGAGCTCGGCGTCCTCCTCCACGTAGCGCACGCGCGGATCGTTGCTCAGCTTCAGCGCGGCGGCCTCCGTCATCGTCGCGGAGAACCCCTGGAAGACGCGGGAGTACACGTGCTTCACGGAGGCCCCGTGGAGCGAGGAGAGCTGCTTCGCCAGCGGCTCCACCCGCGCCTTGCCCAGGGACTTCTCGTCCCCGGCCTGCCCCTCGAGGACGACGATGTACCGGCCCGGCATGGCCTTCTCCGTCTTCAGCAGCCGGCTTCCCGCGACGAAGGACTTTGGCGTCTTCGCCGGGGCTTCAGCCTCGATCCTGCGCTCAGACGACGTGGGCTCACATGAAGCGAGCACGAGTCCTGCCGCGAGCAGTGTCACCAGGGTCCGCATGAGTCCTCCCCCTCGGGAGCTGAAATCCGCTTTCCCTAGAATTGAACAAATCCAGGGGAGTTGGATCTGGCTCGGTGGTGAGGGGGTGGAAATAGCGTCACCGGTGGCCGGGGGACTCACCGATGGCGCCGAGGGACTACGACTTCAGTCGATGGGGGTGTCTCAGTCGAGGGCTCTGCAGGTAATGACGGTACAGGCGATTCCGCAGGAGTTGGCGATGTGCAGCGAGTAGCGGGGCTCACACTTGCCGCCGACGGCCCCGAGCAGCTCGGCCTCATCGAGCTCGGTCAGGGCTCTGCCGGAAGGACAGTCGGGGATGGCGGCGCGCTCCTCGGCGGAGAGACGGGCGCGGTACTCCGGGTCCTTCCAGGCTCGGACGATCAATTCCTTCTTCATGGCGTCTTCCTCGTGAGGTGTGCCTGTCCCGGGAGTGGGACAGTCATGGGGAGGGAGTGCCCGGAGTCCGTCAGTGACGCTCACTCCATGCGGCCGCCGTCCAGTTCGCTGAGCAGCCGAGTGGCACCTCCGGGCCCAGCCATAGGCAGTACCGCAGGTGTGCCGTCTCTCTGGCCCTGCGGACAAGAAGGGACTCGCATGGAGGGAGCCGGCGCCCGTATTCGGCGGGGTCAGTTCACCTTGACGGAGATGGGCGCCGAGGTGGTGACGTTGCCAGCCGCGTCGTACGCCTTGGCCGTCAGGGTGTGCGTGCCCTTGGCCGCGCTGAGCAGGTTCCAGCTGAAGCTGTAGGGAGCCGAGGTGTCGGTGCCGAGGACGGCGCCCCCGTCGTAGAAGACCACCTGGGTGACGCCCACGTTGTCACTGGCGCTGGCTTGGATGGTGGTGCTGAAGGTGAAGATGGGGAACGAGGCGCCGTTGGCCGGAGAGGTGATGGCCACGGTGGGCGCGGTGGGGTCCACCGTCACGGTGCGGGCGGCGGACACGGTGACGTTGCCCGCCGTGTCATATGCCTTCGTGGTGAGCGTGACGGTGCTTCCACTGGCCAGGGCCGTCGTGTCCCAGCTCACCACATAGGGCGCGGTGGTGGACGTGCCGAGCAGCGTCGTGCCCGCGTAGAACTCGACCCGGTCCACCCCCAGGTTGTCGCTGGCGGTGGCGCTGACGGCGACGATTCCCCGAACGGAGGCACCCTGCGCCGGAGCGGTGAGGGCCGTCGTGGGCGCGGTGTTGTCGAGCGTCACCGTCACCGCGTCGGAGGTGCCCACGTTGCCGGCGCTGTCGAAGGCCTTCGCCGTCAGCGAGTGAGCACCGTTCGCCGCACTCGCCGTGTTCCAGCTCACCTGGTAGGGCGAGGTGGCGTCGGTGCCGAGCAGGGTCGCGCCGTCGTAGAACTCGACCCTCGCCATCCCCTGGTTGTCGCTGGCGGTGGCCGTGATCACGGCCGTGCCCCGGAGGAGCGCCTCCTGCGCGGGTGACGCGATCGCCACGTCCGGCGGGGTGTTGTCGAGGTACACCAGGATCGAGGCGGAGGTGCCGGCGTTGCCAGCGCTGTCGTAGGCCTTGGCGTTGAGCAGGCGGACACCGTCCGTCAGGGAGGCGCTGTTCCAGCTCACTTCGTAGGGCGAGCTGGTGTCGGTGCCGATCAGCGTCCCCTCCGCGTAGAACTCGACCCGGGCCACGCCCAGGTTGTCACTGGCGGTGGCGCTGACCAGGACGGTGCCCCGGAGGGTGGTGTTCTGCGCCGGAGCGCCGAGAGCCGCCGTGGGCGCGGTGTTGTCGAGCGTCACCGCCACCGCGGCGGACGTCGTGGTGTTGCCGGCACCGTCAAAGGCCTTCGCCGTGAGCGTGTGCGCACCGCCCGTCACGCTCGAGGTGGACCAGCTGGCCGAGTAGGGCGCCGTGGAGTCGGTGCCAATCAGTGCCGTGCCGTCATAGAACTCGACCCGCACCACGCCCACGGTGTCGCTGGCGGTGGCGGTGAGCGTGACAGAGCTGCGGAGGAACGCTCCCTGCGCGGGGGACGTGAGCGCCACGGCCGGCGCGTTGTTGTCGACGTTCACCCCCACCGACAGGGAGCTGCTGGGGATGCCCAGGGGACCGTAGGCCTTCGCGCTGATCGAGTGGGCTCCGTCCGCCAGGGTGGTGCTGTCCCAGCTCAGCGAGTAGGGCGCGGTGGTGTCGGTGCCGAGCAGCGTCCCGTCCACGTAGAACTCGACCTTCGCCACGCCGTCGTCGTCGGTGGCGGTCGCGGTCAGTGGGACCAGGCCCTTCACCTGTGCACCGTTGGCGGGCGAGGTGAGCGCCACCGTCGTGGTGGGCTGTTTCGTGGTCACCGTGACGGCGGAGCTCGTGGACACGTTGCTCAACGTGTCATAGGCCTTGGCCGTCAGCGTGTGAGTCCCGTTCGCCCAGGAGCCACTGTTCCATTCCACGGCGTAGGGGGCCGTCGTGTCGCTCGCCAGGAACACGCCGTCCACCAGGAAGTCCACCCGGGTGACCCCGGCATCATCCGTGGCGGTGGCCTGGAGGGAGACCACGCTGCCCACCGTCGCCCCGCTGGCCGGCGAGGTGAGGGCCACGGCCGGGCCCGCGTTGTCGATCGTCACGCTCACCCCGGCGGAGAAGGCGTAGTTGCCGTAGCCGTCCTGGGCGAACGCGGTCAGGGTGTGGGTGCCGCCAGGCGCCGTCAGGGTGTTCCAGGTGTAGTTGAAGGGCGGGGACCTATCGAAGCCGATCAGATTGTCGTCCAGCCGGAACTCCACCACGCTCACCACCCCGGAGGCGTCGGTGGCGTTCGCGGTGAGCGACACGGTCCCGGAGAGCCTCGCACCGTTCATGGGCGAGGTGATCGAGACGGTCGGCGGATCGAGCTCGGGCGCGACCTTCACCGTCACCTGCGACGAGGTTCCCACGTTGCCATTCGGGTCGTAGGCCCGGGCGGTCAGGGTGAACCACGAGGCCTGGGTGACGCCCGGGTTCCACCGGTAGGTGTAGGGCGGGGAGGTGACGGTGCCGATCAACTGGCTGCCCGAATAGAACTCGACTCGGGTGACGCCCTCGGGGTCCGAGGCATTCGCGGAGAGCTCCACCACCGCGGCCCATTGGCTGTAATTGTCGGGAGCGGTGAGGGAGACCACCGGCACCGACAGGTCGTTGTAGGCCGTCACCGTCACGGGCGCCGAGCTGCTCGCGTTTCCGGCCAGATCGCGGGCCCGGGCCGTCAACGTGCGGCTGCCGTTGGGGCCATTGCGGCTGTTCCAGCTCACGCTGAACGGTGCCGAGGTGTCCGTGCCGATCAGCATCGTCCCGTCATAGAAGTCCATGGCCGCCACGCCGAAGTTGTCGCTCGCCTCGGCCGTCAGCGTGACGGTCCGGGTCACCGAAGCTCCCTCCGCGGGAGCGGTGAGCACCACCGAGTGGGGGGGGACGGCGTCCGTCTCCTGAGCCACCGCGAAGACCAGATCGTCGCGATCGGTATAGTTGTTCACCGCCTGGCACTGCGGCTCATACAGGTCCACGCTCGACTGCATGCGCGCGCGGAAGGACTGCAGGTTGCCTGCGGGCAGGACGAACTCCGCCGAGAACGTCTGAGAGGGCCCGGCTGCCTCCGTGGGCTGGAAGGAGGCGAACTTCGTGAACGAGGTCCCCCGGACCGCATTCGCCGAGTGGTACAGCTCCAGGGTGTCGGCGGGGATGTAGCCGGCCCTCACGTCCACCTCGATCCGGACCCGCTTGCCGACGGCCAGCGCCGTCCCGTCCTCCCGGATGACGCGGATCCGCTCGACGGCCTCCCTCTGGAAGGAGTACTCGAACGAGTTGCCGTCCACGCATCCGTCCAGCGTATTGGGCGTGTTCCGCTCCTGGCCCCCGCGTCCCAGCAGCAGCTCGCGGCTGTCGCAGCGCGCCGTCGCCGAGTCGCACCGGGGAACCCGCAGGGACGTGTCGTAGCGCACATTGCCCGCGTTGCTCGTCTGCACGGAGACCTTCGCGCCCTGCTTGCCGTTGCCCCCAAAATCCCGGGCGTAGGTGTACAGCTGGTGGCTGCCATTGGACACCTCCACCGAGTTCCAGGAGACGGAGTAGGGGGCCGTCGTGTCGGAGCCGATGAGCAGGTTGTCCACGTAGAACAACACCTCCGCGATTTCCCGGTCGTCGCTCGCGGTCGCCTCGAGGGTGACGAGGCCGCTCAAGAGCGCCCCGCTGGCGGGCGAGGTGAGCGTGGTCTCCGAGGGAGCGGTGTAGTCGTTGTCCACGATCACGTTCACCGTGCTCGGGGGCGAGGCGTTGCCGCCCAGGTCATAGGCCGTCGCGCTGAGGACGTGCGGCCCGTTGGACACCCCGGTGGGCCCCGAGTTGGCTCCCACGACGCGGCTGCTCCAGCTCACGGTGTACGGCGGGGCGTACCGGGTCTCGATGAGGCGGCCATCCACATGGAACTCGACGCGCACCGTGCCCCGGTCATCGGTGGCGCTGGCCTCGAGCGGCACCTTCCCGCTCACGGTCGCGCCGTCCATGGGCGTGAGGAGCGCCACGTTGGGCGCCACGTAGTCATTGTCGATCAGGACGTTGATGGCGGCCGAGGTGGTGACGTTGCCGGCCAGGTCATAGGCCCGGGCAGTGAGGGTGTGGGGACCATTGGGCACCGTCCGCGTCGCCCAGCTCAGGGCGTAGGGAGGGCGCGAGTAGCTGGTGAGCAGGGTGGTGCCGTCGTACAGCTCCACGCGGTGCACGCCGAAGTTGTCGCTCGCCGCCATGCTGACGTTGACGATGCGCTCGAGCGTGGCGCTCTGCGCCGGCGTGGTGATGGCCACCGCGGGCGGGGTGGAGTCTGGATCGTTGCCCACCGCGATGACGAGGTCGTCATGGTCGGTGGAATTGCCAGGGGTGCAGGGAGAAGGCGCGCTGGACGCCGGGCGGTACACGCCCCGGAGGATGTGCCGCCCACCCGCCGGAAGCAGGTACGTGGCCGAGAGCGTCTGGGTTCCAGGCGAATAGGGCCCCACGAGGGTGGTCACGAGGCTCCAGGTGGGGTTGCTCGCATCGGGCGCGACATAGAGGTCCAATTCACGGGAGACGAACTCGTCGCCCGAACGGACCGTGGCCTGGACCGTCACCTCCTTGCCCGCCGCGAGCGCGGTGCCATCGCTCCGGAAGACCTGGAGCCGCTGCAGCGCGTACAGGGAGGAGGAGGTGCTGAGCTCGTCCGCGCAGGAGCCACCCACGGTGTTGGGCTGATGGAGCTCGGGGTCGGCGCTCCCCCGTCCCTCCAGGAGGTCCGCCGAGTCGCACTTGCTGCCCACGGCCGCGCAGGCGGGGGCTCCCCACGTGGCGTCGTACGTCGCGATTCCGGCATTCTCGATCGTCACCGCCACCGGAGCGCTCGTCGTCGATTGGCACCGGGTGTCCTGGGCCTGGGCGGTGAGCACCCCCGGGCCGTTGCCATGGGTGGTGCTGTCCCAGACCAGCTCGTAGGGAGGCGAAGCGTCCGAGGCGAGCAGTTTGCCGTCGAGGAGGAAACTGACGCGAGTGACCCTCTCATCGTCCGCCGCGTCGGCGGTCAGGGTCACCGTGCCGCTCAGGGTCACACCGGAGGCGGGCGAGGTGATGACGACTTCCGGCGGATTCGGGCCCAGGCCGTTGCAGTCGATCAGCGCGCCCTGCGTCGTGCGCAGGGTGGGCTCGGGCTCGGCCGTGACACCTTCGGATGGGGGCTCGCAGGAAGCGAGCAGCAGTCCTGCCACGAGCAATGTCACCGGGATCCGCATGGTGCCCCCCCTGGGGAGTCGAAATCCGTTTCCCTGGGAATTGAATTAATCCCGGGAAGCTGGATCACTCTTCGTGAAGAAAGTGACACCTCACATCGGCCGAGCGGCCAGCCGATGCCATGGCGAGCGCCACCGCGGGAGCACGCTCCGTGTGAGAGGAGATTCCCAGCGAGTGCGGGAGGAGGACAGAGACCCTCGCGGAGGAGGGGAGCGGACGGAGGGTGCATCCCCGCCGACGGTCACCCCGTTGCTCCCGCAGCAGCGGGCCTCACCTTTGGAGTGACCCCAACAAGGAGTTGCCCCATGAAGAAGCTCCCCCTCCTGGTTGCTACCGGTGTGCTCAGCCTGTGGGGCTGCGCCACCAATAGTTCGAGCGCTCGCTCGGACGAGCCGCCTCTGGAGGAACTGCTGAACCCAACGGAAGTGGCCCGGCGGGACCGCCTGGGTGCCCCCACCGTCTACAACGGTGAGGCCACGGGAGGCGCGGGCTTCACGGTGACGACAGACGAGGGACGGCTCTGGGCGCCCGAGGTGGCTCCGGGGAATACCGTGACGAGGACCGAGTCCGACATCGCACGGAGCATCCAGAAAAATGACACCCAGTCCAAGGTGATCGACGAGGGCCCGACGAAAGACGCGCCGCAACAGTAGTCACCAGGTTCGAGCCCCCGCCCGCGGCTCAGCCCGCACGGCGCACGGCATGGGACGGGCGCTCACCTGCTCGCGGACGGCCTGACTCAACACGTCCGCGCGCAGGGGACCGGACAGGAAGCCCTGTGCCCCCAAGGCCCATGCCTGCGCCTCCTCCCGCGCCCGGCCCGCCAGCAGCAGCCGGGCCCGGAGGCCCCGCCTCGTCACGCCCTCCACCGACTGCACCGGCGCCAGGACCACCGTGCACGGGCTCGCTGCCCGCACGTCTTGCGTTCGCGCCACCCGGGCCCGCAGGCCCGCGTCCTCCAGCAGCGTCAACAACCCCTGGGTGGCCTGGACACCCCAGCCGTACACCCAGACCTCCGGCTCCCGCTCCACCACGGGCTTCCTCGCGGCCTCCACCCTCGGCAGCTCCCGCTCGGTGAGCCGGGCGTGGGCCGGGAGTTCCTCCGTCAGCGGAACCAGCACGGGCAGGCCCCCCACGCCCGGCAGGAAGCGCTCCAGCATCAGGCACTCGGCGCGGTTCGTCACCAGGGGCAGGTGCTCATCCGCCTCGGGGAGGGGAATCGGCTCCACGGGGCGCCGCGCGTCGAGGAGATGGGGGTGGTAGAGCCGATCGATGGCGCGGGAGATGGCGGCATCGGTCGCCAGCAGCGTCACCACGCGCGCCTTGCCGCTCACGCGGGCCACTTCGTCCAGGGCGGGAGGATGCGCCGGCGCCGTGGTGGCCACCACGAGCACCGAGTCGCGCGGCCCCTCCTGCCGCAACGGGACGACCCGGCAGGACTCCGCCACGTGGGCGGGAAGCACGTCCGCGAGCCGCGGATCCAACACCTCGGCGTCCAGGTCCACCACGGGAAGCTGGAGCTGCCGGGCCAGCGTCTCGAGCACCTGCTGCGCGGTGCAGAAGCCCATGTCCACCACCACCTGCCCGAGCGGCACGCCCCACTTGTTGTGGAAGCCCAGCGCCGCGCGCAGTTGCAGCTCGTCCACCAGCCCGTCTTCCCGAAGCAGCTCTCCCAACCGTCTCCGCATCGCAGCGCCCTCCGGAGGTGGAACATCCACCGCACCGACGGGCTCCCCTGATGCGTCCTTCGTGCCAGGCGCGGAAGGGCGTCGGACGGCGGGGATACGCCCGGTTTTCGAGCGGTTGGCTCGCGCGGGAGCGAGCGCGGCCTGGTGACGGCACCCACCACCTGGTGACAGCCGTCACCACCCGAGTGGAAGCAGGTCCCTTCAGGGGAGGTCCCGGCCGCGCCCGGGAGCAACTGGTCCTACTGTCGGACCAGTCGGCACGCCGCGCGGCCAGAAGGCGCTGCTACTTCCTCAGGGCCCAGTCCTCCTCGGCGGCCGCGCGCAGCGAGTGGGGAATGAAGGGCCGGCCCTGAACGGTCCGCACCCAGGCCTCGCGCATCTGCCGTGCACAGCGCTCGGGGGGCATGCGCCCCACGGCGGTGCCCAGTCCAGGACACAGCACAGTGCGGATGGGAGCCGCGCTCGTGCGGTTGTGGGCCAGCACCGCGAGGAGCGCCGCCCGCATGGCGAGGTAGGCATTCACCGTCTTGCTGACGTCCGCGGGCACGCGCATGGTGGGCGCGCTGATGCACCAGGGGATGTCCTTGTGGCCGGTGGAGACGATGACGGCCTGGCCCACGGGAAGCTCGCCACCGTACTGCTCGGCGAGCAGCGCGCGCAGCCGCTCCTGCACCTGAGGACCGAGCTGGTAGGTATAGACGGCGTCGATCCCTCCATCCATGAAGCCGAAGCTGTTGGCGGGGCTCACCACCGCATCGGCACGCACGTCGATGGGATCGCTCGCGGACACCGCGCCCGGCCGTTCCGAGAAGATGTCGCCCTGGGAGAGGGTGACGCCGGGGATGTTGGCGAACTCCTGCCGCCATGCCTCCACCATGGCCCGGCTGAGGTCACGCAGGTGGAGCTGGAAGGGGAGAGACATGGCGGCACGATAACCCACGTCCGAGCGCATCGCCCCCGTCGGCCGATGCGTCCCGGGCGTCTCGCGCGCCGCTACGCCTGCGCGTACGCCTCCTCCAGGCGCGCGATGTCGAACTTCTTCATCTTGAGCATGGCCTGCATCACGCGCTGCGTCCGCTTCGGATCCTTGTCCTGCATCAGCTCCATGAACCGCTTCGGGACGATCTGCCAGGAAAGGCCGTACCGGTCCTTGAGCCAGCCGCACTGGCTCTCCTGTCCGCCGTTCGCGGTCAGCTTGGACCACAGCATGTCCACCTCCTCCTGCGAGTCACAGCTCACCGCCATGGAGATGGCCTCGGTGAACTTGAAGACCGGGCCGCCGTTCAACGCGTTGAACCGGATCCCCGCGAGCTGGAAGTCCACCACCATGGCCGACCCCTTGGGGCCCGGCCCCGCCTCGCCATAGCGGGACACCGTCAGGATCTTCGAGTCCTTGAAGAGCGACACGTAGAAGTTCGCCGCCTCCTCCGCCTCGTTGTTGAACCACAGGAACGGAGTGATCTTCTGGGTCTCTGCCAGGGAAGCCATGGTCATGCTCCTTTGCGGCTGGGGGTGAACTGTGTTTCGAGATACCGGCGCAGGTGACGCAGGGACTCGGCCGCGACCTCGGGGCCCTGCTTCGCCTTGGCGAGAATGAACGCGCCCTGGATGACCGTTTGCATGAACAGCCCGAGGCTCTCCGGGGTCCACGGAGCGTCCGGCGCGTAGCGCTGCCTGGCCTCGGCGATGTCACGCGCCAGCATCCCGGCGTGCGCGCTGAGGTGCCTGTCACAGGTGGCGCGGATCTCCGGGTACGTGTCGTACGCCTCCTGGACCATCATCCCGAGCAGGCATGTGTAGTCCGGCAGCGTGCCCCGCAGGATGGCGATGCGGAAGTCGACGTAGCCCAGCAGCCGCTCGAGGGGATCCGCCGCGCGCTGATAGGGCGCGGAGGCGAAGAGGCGATCAGCCATGGCGGCGAAGTGGTCGGCCGCCGCGATCGCGAGCTCCTCCTTGCTCTTGAAGTGGTGGAAGAAGCTCCCCTTGGTGAGGCCCGCCTCCGCGCATACGTCGTCGATCCGCGTCGCCGTGTAGCCCTTGGTCCGGATGACCCGCAGGGCCGCGTCGAGGAACTTCGTCTTGGACTGGTGGTGGCTCTCCGAGGTGTCCATGGGCATACCGACTGGTTGGTTCAATCAATACCAACTGGTGGGTATGCCGTCAACCCCTTGAAAAGAGCCGGGGTGATACGTCACGAGAGGTGGCTCTCTCACTCCGTCTTGACGAGATGAGACGAGAGAGATACCTATCTCTCATCACGACTCAGCGAGCCATGCCCCTGCCCGAGAACATCGCCGATGCCGCTGCCCGCCTGGTCGCCCTGCACGGGCCGGACGGGTTCACCATGGATGATCTGGCGCGGGAGTGCGGCCTGTCGCGCGCCACGCTGTACCGCCAGGCGGGTAGCCGCGAGGCCGTGCTCGCCGCGCTCTCGGAGCAGGGCGTGGAGGTGGGGCAGCGGGCGGATGCGAGGGAGCGGATCCTCGCGGCGTGCCGCGCGGTGTTCACCCGGGCCGGCTTCGAGGCGGCCACGCTCGAGGACATCGCCCGCGAGGCTGGCGTGGGCCCGGCGACGGTCTATCGCCAGTTTGGAGACAAGAAGGGACTCATCAGCTCGTTCGCCGGGCATATCGGCCCGCGCCGCGCGATGCGGGCGGTGGCCCTCCATCCCACGGGCGATCTGCGGGCCGATCTGGAGCGCGTCGCCGCGACCGTCATCCGCTACGCGGCGGAGGATCTCGATCTGCTCAAGCTGGCGATGCTGGAGCGGATGCGCGGCGGGCCCTGGGCCGAGTTCCTGAACACGCCCCCGCTGCGCGCCCGGACGATCCTCACCGGGCTGCTGGAGTCCTACGCGGCCAGCGGGGCGCTCGGGCCCCATGAGCCCCAGCGCATGGCCCAGGCGTTCGCCGGGATGATCTTCGCCTTCCTCGCGGGCCCGGTGCTGGAAGGCGGACCCCTGCCGGACCCGGAAGAGACCGCCCGCTTCATCACCCACGTGTTCCTCGATGGTCTCGCGTCCACTGCCCGGAGGACCCCATGAGCGCAGTCCAACCCATCCACCTCACCGCCTCGCGGAGCACGGACATGGAACCGCTGATCCTCCCCTTCGAGCGCATCTCCGCGGCGGATCTCCCCCGCGTGGGAGGGAAGGGGGCCAACCTGGGCGAGATGGCCCGCGCCGGCTTCCCGGTGCCTCCCGGCTTCTGTGTCACGACGGCCGCGTTCGATGCGTTCCTGGCCGGATGCGGAGAGCTGCAGGCGCTGTACGCGCAACTGGAGGCGCTGGATGGGAAGGACGTGGAGGCGGCCCGCCGCGCCGCCGAGTCCACGCGTGCCGCGCTCGGCCACGCGCCCCTTCCCCCGACCGTGGCGGAGGCCGTGCTCGCCACCTGGCGGGCCCAGGGGAGCGAGGCCTCGTGGGCGGTGCGCTCGAGCGCCACGGCGGAGGATCTTCCGGACGCGAGCTTCGCGGGCCAGCAGGACACCTATCTCAACATCCGCGGGGCCGAGGCCCTGCTCGACGCGGTCCGGCGGTGCTGGGTGTCGCTGTTCACCGATCGCGCGGTGCTGTACCGGGCCCGGAGTGGCTTCGGCCACCGGGCGGTGAAGCTGAGCGTGGTGGTGCAGCGCATGGTGCTGCCCGAGGTGTCCGGCATCCTGTTCACCGCGGACCCCATCACCGGGCGGCGGGGGACCGTGTCCATCGATGCCGGCTTCGGCCTGGGCGAGGCGCTGGTCAGCGGGCTCATCAACGCCGACCTGTACAAGGTGGACAAGGCGACGGGCGAGCTGCTGGAGGTCCGGGTGGGGGACAAGGCCCTGGCCATCCGCCCGCGGCCCGAGGGCGGAACCTGGGAGGAGCGCCTGTCCGAGGACGTCCGGCGCGCCCGGGCGCTCGATGACGCGGCCCTGCGGGAGCTGGTCGCGATGGGCGTGCGCATCGAGACGCACTACGGCAAGCCGCAGGACATCGAGTGGTGCATCGAGGCCGGGCGGCTCTACGTGGTGCAGACGCGGCCCATCACGAGCCTCTACCCGTTGCCCGAGCCCGCTCCCAGCGACGAGGGCCTGCACGTCTACGCCAGCTTCGGCCACGTGCAGATGATGACGGACGCCATGCCGCCGCTCGCCATCCAGGTGTGGCGGTTGCTGCTTCCGTTCGGCAAGGCGCCGCGGGGCCAGGGGGACGCTCCCAGCGAGTCACGGATCCTCACCACCGCGGGCAGCCGGATCTACCTGGACCTGACGCCCCTGCTGCGCCATCCCGGCCCGCGGCGCGTGTTCACGGGCATTCTCGGTCACGTCTACGAGAACGTGGGCCAGGGTCTGCGCACGTTGACGGACCGGCCGGCCTTCCAGCGCGGCGCGAGCGGTGAAAGGGCCCGGCTGAGCGCCATCGGCCGCTTCGTCGTCCCCATCGTGGCCCGGGTCCTGGCCCGGTTGTTCGTCATGGAGCCCACCCGGCTCAGGCCTGGGGTGGAGTCCTTCATCGAGTCGCGGGTCGCCGGGGTGCGAGCCCGGCTCGCGGCGGCGGCCCCGGGTGCGGCGCGGCTGCGAGAGGCGCGGCTCGCGCTCTCGGATCTCTTCTCCCAGGTCATCCTCACCCTGGCCCCGAACATCGCCGTGGGGATCATCGCGAACCGGCTCCTCGTCAACCTCGTCCGGAAGGGAGTGCTCGGCGGGACGGAGGAGGACCTCTCCGCGCTGGAGCGGGGCCTGCCCGGCAACGTCACCACCGAGATGGATCTGGCCGTGGGAGATCTGACGGACCGGGTCCGCCCGTATCCGGCACTGGCGGAGCTGCTGCGAAGCCGTCCCGCCACCGAGGCCCTGGCCGCTGCACGCGACGTGGAAGGGGGGCCCGCCTTCCTCGAGGCGTGGCGGGCGTTCCTCGAGCGCTATGGCATGCGGGGGCCCGGCGAGGTGGATCTGTCCCGGCCCCGCTACAAGGACGAGCCCGCGCCGCTGATCGCGGCCATCGTGGGAGGACTGGGGACGGCCTCGGCGAACCGGGCCGCGGGCGAGCACCGGGCCCACCACGCGGCACTGACGGCCAAGGCCGAAGCCGCGAGCGAGCACCTGGTCACCGCATCGCGCCGCGGACTGCTCGGGGGGTTGCGAGCGGGACTGGCTCGCCGGTGGGTGCGCGTGGCCCGCACGGGCATGGGGCTGCGAGAGCACCCCAAGTACCTGCTCGTCCGGGTGTTGGAGCTCGCGCGCGACGCGGTGCGCGAGGCCGGAGCGCTCCTGGTTCAGCGTGGGGCGCTCGGCGCGGAGGAGGAGGTGTACCTGTTCCGCTTCGAGGAGCTGATCGCGGCGCTCGAGGCCACCCAGACGCCGGATCTGCGCACGCTCGCCGGGGAGCGGCGGGCGGCCCTGCAGCGTGACGCCCGGCGCTCGCCGCCCTTCGTGATGGCGAGCGATGGAGAGATTCCCTCGCTGGCGGCTCGCGAGGATGTGCCCCCGGGCGCCTTGTCGGGGACGGCGGCTTCCGCCGGGGTGGTGGAGGGGCTGGCGCGCGTGGTGCTCGACCCGGCGCGCGAGGTGCTCCACGCCGGAGAGATCCTCGTGGCACCGCATACGGATCCGGGCTGGACGCCGCTGTTCGTCCACGCCGCGGGCCTGGTGACGGAAGTGGGAGGGCTCATGACGCACGGCTCGGTGGTGGCCCGCGAGTACGGGATTCCGGCCGTCGTCAGCGTGTCGGGAGCGACGCAGCGCATCCGCACCGGCCAGCGCATCCGCGTGGACGGCACGCGGGGCTTCGTGGAGGTGCTGGACGGAGGTGCCGCATGAAGGCCGCCGCGATCGTCATGGGCGTGCTGCTGCTGGGAGTGATGGGGCTGGCGGCCTGGAAGGGGGGCTGGCCGCTGGTGGTCGAGGGGCTGAAGCGGGGCGGCAAGGAGGGGATGATCCTGCTGCCCCTGCTGGTGGTGGTCTTCATGCTCACCGGCCTCGTGCAGGTGCTGCTGCCGCGAGACCTGGTGGCGCACTGGCTGTCGGACGAATCCGGTTGGAAGGGAATCGGGGTGGCGTGGGTGGCGGGCGCGCTCACCCCCGGGGGAGGACCCATCGGACTGCCGCTGGCCGCGGCGCTGGTGCGCTCGGGGGCGGGGCTCGGCGTGGTCGTCACCTACCTGACCTCGCTGTCCATGCTGTCCTTCATCCGCGTGCCGATGGAGGTCGCCATCTATGGCGGCCGGATGACGGGGCTGCGGCTAGTGGCCTCGCTCGCGCTGCCCCCGCTGGCCGGCCTGCTGGCCCATGCCTTCGGGCCACTGCTCATGGGACGCACCTGACTTCATTGTTGCGCCGGCTCACCCCACACTTCGGCGAGGGTGGTGGCCGTCAGAGCCCGATCGAGCCAGGTGTCGAGGGTGGTCACGTCCGTGCAGGTCAGGATGCGCTGCCGGGACTGTTCATCCACCAGCAGGCCTCGCTTGGTGAGAATCCGAAGCACCGCGTGTTTCAGTCCCTTCCGGTGTCCCCGCTCGATGAGTGTCTCGCCATAGGTCCGCATCAGATCCTCCGATTGCCGCGCATCCATCACCGAATGTAACACCTGCTCTGCTGCTCTGCGGATGCGCTTGTCTCCGATCAAAAAGAGGTAGCGGATGACGACCACCAGATTCTGGGTGCCATCCGGATCGGCATGCACTTGCGCGAACAGTGCCGTCCAATCCCGTAGACGGTGGGCCAGTTCCGCACTGCGTCCGTAGCGCAGTACGAGCCACGCCAGCCGGGCGAGGGGCGGGCCGGGACGAGCCATCAGCGCCTCGGCCCGTTGGGCCGTCAGGTCATCCAGCAGGTATTCGAAGCGCGGCACGAGTGTGCGCCAGCCATCCTGCTCCTCCGCTTCGTCCGGCAGGTCGAAGAGCTCTTCCACCCGCCGGGGCGCGGACCAGGCGCCGTCCGGCCCGTGGTACATGACGAGAGGCACCACCACCGGAAGCCTCTCGCTGCTGGGGTTCGCCTTACGCCAGTGCTCGAGCTGGCGCACCACGTAGCGCAGCATGCGCAGCGCCATCCACCGGTCCACCGAAGACTGGTGTTCGAGCAAGACGTAGAACAACAGCGGACGCCCACCGCGCAGACGGGCCGAGAAGAGCAGGTCGCTCTCGGTCTCGCGCAGCTCTGGGTCCACCACGGAGCCGGACTCCTGTTGCACGGTAGACCAGTCCACCTGGGAGACGACCCGAGGCGGCAAGACAGCGCGCAGCTCGGCCGCGGCCCGCTCGGGCTGACCAAAGGTGAAGCGGGCGAAGAGATCATGAGGGCCGGGCATGACGAGCGGCCCTGGAGAAAGCATGCGGCGGGCCAGCGGCGCCGCACAGGGCACCGCCTGTCCCGGTGCGTCCACGTCGGCGACGCTCCTCCCGTCGACGAGACGCGTGAACGCGTGACTACTTGTGCTCGGGCTCCGGGTCCGAGCCTGAACCCGAGCCCGGCTCGGACATCCACCGGTGCATCTGGACCTTCGCCGGATCCGGAAGGACGCGGGCGACGGCGGCCTGGAGCCGGGTCTTGACCGAACCGGCGAAGACCTTCTGCTCGCCGGCCATCATCGCCTCGAAGCCCTGGCGCGCGACCTGGGCCGGATCATCCTTCTTCTGCTGGCCGACCCGCGTGTCGTCCATCCCCGCGCGGTGGAAGAAGTTCGTCTCGGTGGGGCCCGGCAGGAGCGCGGTGACACTCACCCCCGCGTCGGCCAACTCGTTGCGCAGCGCCTCCGAGAACGACAGCAGGAAGGCCTTGGACGCTCCGTAGACCGCCTCGAAGGGCGCGGGCATGATCGCCGCGATCGACGAGGTGAAGAGGATCCGGCCACTGCCGCGCTTGACCATGTCCCGCGCCACGCGCTTGGCCAGATGCACCGCCGAGGTGACATTCAGCTGGATGAGGTTGAGCTCGTCCTCCAGCTTCGTCTCCGTGAACTCGCCGCCGACGCCCACCCCCGCGTTGATGGCGATCGCATCGACGGGACGGCCCAGCGATCGGATCTTCGCGTACAGCTGCTCGACGCCGTCGTAGGTGGCGAGGTCGACCTTCAGGCTCTCGATGAGCGCGCCGTCCGAGAGCGTCTTCGCGGCCTGCGTGATGCCGTCGTCCTCGGCGGCGATCAGCACGTCGAAACCATGCTGGATGAACTGCCTGGCGAGCTCGTAGCCAATGCCACTGGAGGCGCCGGTCACGACGGCGAACGGACGGGTCTCTCCCTGTTTCGACGAAGCCATCAATCCTCTCCTGGTGTGGAGCAAAGACGCTTCGCTCAATGTTCGGATGGACCTTGCGGCTGGCCACGCGCCCTGTCCGCTGCATTGATGGGCAGGCGGGCGAGCGAGGGCCTCCCAGGAGCCGCTCAGCCCCGCCTAGCCAGCTCTCCGTCCACGGAGAGGTCGGGCAGACCGAGCCGCTCCTCGATGGTGCGCTCCAGGAAGAGGGCACGATCGGGCTCCGTGAGGCCCTTGAGGAGCGTCACCTTCCGGCCCCCCACCACCGCGTGGAGCGAGTACGTCGCGGTGGAGAAGGGCCACGGCCAGACGGTGAGGCCGAAGCTCCGCGCCAGCTCATCGCGGGTGCAATAGAGGTGCGTCACCTCCCGGGGATTGAGCCGGCGGTTGCCGCGCCAGGGCAGGGGACCGTGACGGACCTCCAGCGCGTCGGGGGTGAGTTGGAGGCGCGTCTTATTCAAGAAGCCGGAGAGGCTGGAGTACGACAGTCCCGCGCCCACGGCGAAGTGCAGCAGGAGGAACGGCGCCACCCAGAGCCCGCTCCCGAGCAGGAAGAACAGCAGGAAGCCCATCCAGAAGAGCGAGAACAGGCCCGTCATGAAGTGCCGGGGGGCCAGCCAGGACCACCAGACCGCGTAGCTCCCACCCGAGTCCTCGACGTGGAGCTTCTCGGGCCTCGGAATGAAGCCGCGTACGGACGGATCCCCCCGGCCCACCGCGGCCCTCTCCGCCACCGTCAGCCCCGCCGTCTCGAGCCCATCGAGCGCCGCCAGCGCCTCCCGGGCGGACCCGAAGCGCTCGGAGCGATCGCGCGCGACGAGCTTCTCGAGGTACCGCCGGAAGGGGAGCGACACCGGCAGGAGCCCTCCAATGCCCAGCTTGTAGTCCTCCGTCACCAGCTCGGACGGGTGCCGTCCGGTGAGCAGGTGGAGCACGGTGGCTCCCAGGGCGAAGAGGTCGCTCGCCGGGCTCGCGGTTCCCGCCAGCTGTTCGAGGGGCATGTAGCCGAAGGTTCCCACCAGCGTGGCCCCGTGCGCGGTGCCGCGGGAGAGATCGCGTGCCGCCCCGAAGTCGATGAGGTGGATCAACCCGTCCGCGGTGCGGATGAGGTTCTGCGGTTTGATGTCGCGGTGGAGGATGGGGGGCACCAGGCCCTGCAGATACACGAGCACGTCCAGCACCTGGCGCAGCACGTCGCGTGCCTCGGCCTCCTGCATCG
Organism: Archangium gephyra; assembly: GCF_042230915.1. Lineage (GTDB taxonomy): Bacteria > Myxococcota > Myxococcia > Myxococcales > Myxococcaceae > Archangium > Archangium gephyra_B. Next base: position 6,104,309 of record NZ_CP102578.1, read on the forward strand.
TGCCGCTTTCGAGCCTCCCGGCGAGAGACTCCCCCGAGACGTACTCCTGGGCCAGATAGAGCCGCGTGGCGGGGCCCATCCCCACCCGGAAGCTCGCGAGGTACCGCGGAATCCGCGGGTGATGGAGCTGGCGGAGGAGCCTGGACTCCCGCTCGAAGGCCTCCACCTCCTCGGCCCCAGGAGCGAGCGCGAAGAGCAGCTCCTTGAGCGCGACCAGCTCGCCATCCGGGCTCCGCGCCAGGTACATACGGCTGTGAGGCGTCTGGGACAGGACCCGCACCGTCCGATAGCCCTCGGCCTCGGCTACCGCGCCGCAGTGCGGGCAGGATCCCGCCGCGGGGATCTCGGCGCCACAGCCACAGCATCTTCCGAGCGGTGCTTGTTCCATCGCGGTCCCCCAGGAGACACCCGTTCATGGGGCACCGGGCCTGGGCCGGTGTCAAGCAACCGCGGCGCGCCAACGGCGCCTGACGGCGACGAAGGTGTCGTACTCCACATACGCCCGTCAGCTCGCGAGCAGGAAGCCGCTGATGCGCTCCGACAGCCAGTGCCGGAAGGCGTCCGTCGTTGGCGGGCAGTGACGGCAATCCTTGATGAGCTCCGTCTCGGTGAGCGTCGAGAAGAGTTGCGGTGCCCGGGCGAGCAGCCGCTGTCCCGGGAAGCTCACATCCAGGTCCGCGCCCAGCACGAGCGTGGGTGCCTTCAGCCGCGCGAGCTCCTCGGGCTTCGCGAGCGCGGGCACCCGCATGTCCATGTTGTACGAGCGCAGGGCGTCGCCCAGGTAGGGTACCCAGTCGTCATCCGTGGTCGTGAGCAGGTGGCGGACGAACGCCTCGAGGCGCCGCTTCGACGGGGACATCCGGTAGAGCATCATCGGGAGGCCCACCTTGGTGAACCCCTCCCAGTGCGAGCCATTCACCACGCCCGCGGGGACGAGCAGGGCCAGCCGCTGGATGCGCTCGGGCGCGAACGCCGCGAGCCGGATCGCCACGAAGCCGCCCCAGCTCACGCCCACCACGTGCGTGCGCTCGAGCGACAGCCCATCGAGCACGTCCTTCAGCCACTCGCCGTACTCGTTGTTGGACACCGAGGGCCGCGCGTCCGCGCTCTTCACCGACTGCCCGACGATGTCCACCGCGTAGATGCGGAACCGCTCGAGCAGCGGGGCCAGCTCGCTGAGCACGTGCGCCGAGCTCGCGAGCGCTCCGTGGAGCAGCACCACGCTCGGAGCGCCCTCGGGGCCGCCGACGAGGACGTGCGTGTCGCCGAAGCGGGTCTTCACCGTCCTGCTCTCCGTCGGCACCTTCAGCCGATCGCGGAAGCGCTCGAACCACTGCGAGAGCACGGCCTTCTCCTGCTCGCCTCTGAACGCGGATTTCATCGGTCTTTCCTCCGGGGTGGGGGTGGTTTGCCGCTGGGACGAAGTCCTTCGAGGTGCTGGCCGATCAGGCGCTCCACCAGCGCCACCGGCGAGCCGTGCGCGCCCTGCACCCACGAGATGAGGGCGAAGTAGAAGAAGGAGAAGTACGCGGCGCCGAACAGCGCGGCGTCCACGCCGGGCCGGAGCTCCCCCCGGGCGATCGCCGCCTCGGCCAGCCGCGCGATGGCCCCATGCACCGTGCCGACCTGGGCGGTGAACTTCTGGGCCCACGGCTCGTCCGCGAAGAGCGACTCCTTGAGCAGGGTGCGCGAGAGCTTCGGGCGCCGCTGGTAGTAGCCGAACACGGCGTGTGTCAGCTCGGAGAGCTGCGTCTCCAGCGGCCCCGGGCCGATCCCCGCGAGGGCGCGCCGCAGCGTCTCCTCGAGGTCATCGAACAGCGCGGCGTGGAGCAGCTCCCGCTTGTCGCCGTAGTGGTGGAGCACCGTGCCGGCGGACACCCCCGCGCGGGCCGCGATGGCCCGCAGGTTCGCCGCCTCGAAGCCCACGCGCTCGAACTCCTCGCGTGCCGCCTCCAGCACCGCTTTGCCGGTGGCCGCCTTCTGCGTCGCCCGGAGACCGGGCTGCCTCTTGGGTTTCGTTTCGTCGTACACGTTCAATGAACATGTTTAACGAAATACTGATTCCCCGTCCAGCGAAACGGCGGCTGCGGCAGGGAAGGGCGCGCTCCCGAGCCGTGACGGGCCCGGCCTCCCACCCCCCTGGCGGTCTTTTCTGTCGGATTGCGTATAGTCGCGGCCTTTTCCCAACAGTGGGGGTTGCAACATGCGCGGTTTCTGGAAGCGGAGCGTGGGTCTGATGGCGGTGCTGGCACTGGCCGCTTGTCGCGAGGAGCCCGAGGAGACGAAGGAGACCAACCAGGCTGTCCTGGAGTGGAGCAACATTTCGCGCGAGCTCGTCCCCAGCATGGTCGGCGCTTTCGTTCCCCACTCGCGCCAGGTGGCATTCACCCACGTCGCCATGCATGACGCGATCAACTCGATCCGCCATCGCTATGCGACCTATGGCTCGCCGGTGGCCGCGGATGCCAACGCCTCGGCCGAGGCCGCCGCGATCGCCGCCGCCCATTCCATGCTCGTGCGGCTCCACCCGGAGCGTCAGGCGGAGCTCGATGAGCACTTCGTCACCTCGCTGGCGGCCCTTCCGGACAGCGCCAGCAAGACCGAGGGCCTCCGGGTGGGCGAGGCCGTGGCCTCCCAACTGTGGGAGTCGCGCGCCGACGACCGGGCCAACGACGCGCCCACCTATGTCGCGCCCACGCCGGAGCAGGGCGTCTGGCGGCAGGTGCCGCCCTGGTCGGATCAGGGCCTCTACCCGAACACCTTCCTGGCCCAGTGGAGCGCCGTCCGGACGTGGTCCGTCCCGAGCGCCGCGGAGTTCCGTTGCCCCCCTCCGCCCGCCATCACCAGCGAGCTCTTCGTGCGTGATCTCGAGGAGGTGAAGCTCCTCGGCGCGAAGACGAGCGCGGTGCGCACGGCGGACCAGGCGGAGGCGGGCCTGTTCTGGGCGCCCATCACGGCGCCGCTGCTCGCGATCGACGTCGGCCAGCAGATGGCGGTCCGCAAGGGGCTCGGTCTGGAGGAGACGGCCCGGGTCCTCGCCCTGGGCAGCATGGCCGCGGCGGACGCGGTGATCATCAACATCAACAGCAAGCAGGCCTTCAACTTCTGGCGTCCCATCACCGCCATCCGCGAGGGCAGCCCGGGCGTGACGGCGGATCCCACCTGGGCGCCGATGATCGACACGCCCCCGAACCAGGAGTACCCGGCCGGGCACCCGCAGCAGTCGAGCGCCGTGGCGAATACGTACGCGCAGCTCTTCGGCTCCGAGCCCTTCACCACGCCGCTCGTCGTGCGCAATCCGCAGGGCCGCGAGCGCGGCTTCACCAGCTTCCAGCAGATGGTGGATGACGTGGTGCTCGCCCGCGTCATCGGGGGCATGCACTACCGCAACTCAGGCGTGGTGGGCGCGGAGTCCGGGCGCCAGATCGCCGAGTGGGTGACGAGCCACAGCCTCCAGCCCACGGGCCACTAAGCGCCCCGTGTGATTCGCCTCACTGCGGGGGGGTGAAGTGCGTCACAGCGCCGGGACGAGCGAGGCGTATCCTCTCGCCGTCCTGCCCGCCTGACCCAAGCCCGAGCGTGGGCAGCCCGACGCAACCCCCACATTGGAGGCGAACATGAAGCACGCACTGAGTGCCCTGCTCCTGCTGTCCCTCGGAACGCCCGCCCTGGCCCAGGAGTCCCTCGTCATCAACGGCGGCTTCGAGTCTCCCGCCTTGCCTCGGGGCTCCTGGTCCGTCTTCGGGAGCATCCCGGGCTGGGCGGGGTACGGCTCGGGAATCGAGATCCAGGCCTTTGGCGCGCTGGAGGGCTCCCAGGTCGTCGAGCTCGACTCGCACGGGCCCAGCTCGATGTACCAGATCGTCTACCCGAAGCCCGGTGCGCTCTACGAGCTCTCGGTCGCGTACTCCCCGCGGCCAGGAGTGCGGGACAACCGGATCTCCGTCCGCTTTGGCGACCTGTCCACCACGCTGCAGGCGGATGGCAGCTCCCTGGGGAGCAACCAGTGGACCCGCCACACCTTCCGCGTGAGGGCCACGGACGCCGAGATGATGCTCGTGTTCCAGGACACCAGCGTGGCCGACAGCCTGGGCGGGCTCCTGGATGACGTGCGGCTCGAGGAGGTGGTGGCCGAGCAGTGCGGCACGGAGGGCGCGGGCCAGCACAACCCCGCCGGCAGCACGGCCGCGCTGCACCTGCAACACACGGCGACGTTGCTGGCGGATGGACGGGTGCTCGCCACGGGCGGCTTCGGCACCACCGCGGAGCTGTACTCGCCCGCCACGCGCGCCTGGACGGTCACGGGCAACACCAACACCACCCGCCGCCTCCACACGGCCACGCTGCTGGAGGACGGCCGCGTGCTCGTCGTGGGCGGCGATGACTCCGGCGCGAGCGCCACCTCCGAGGTGTACGACCCCACCGGCGGTTACTGGCTCCAGATCGGCCGGCTGGTGACGCCTCGCCGCGGGCACGCCGCCGTGCGTCTGTCGAAAGGCCGCGTGCTCGTCTTCGGGGGCGTGGACGACTCCGGCAGGGCGCTCGACTCGGCCGAGATCTACGACGTGGCCCGGGGCATCTGGTACCCCACCGGGCGCATGAAGTTCGCCCGCCGCGGCTTCACCGCCACCGAGCTTCAGTGGGGCGACCGCGTGCTCGTCACCGGGGGGGTGGTGGATGGCGGGGACGAGTGCCTGGGCACCAACTGCCTGAGCACCGCCGAGGTGTATGACGCCGCCACGGGGACCTGGACCTCCACGGGCTCGCTCGCCACGGCGCGAGGCTTCCACTCGGCCACGCTGCTGAGCAATGGCCAGGTGCTGGTGACGGGTGGCAGCCTGGACGGCGCCGCCAGCGCCCGCGCCGAGCTGTACAACCCGCTCACGGGCACGTGGACGTCCACGGGCAACATGAGCTCGCCGCGGCGCCGCCACACGCTCAGCACGCTCGCCAATGGCTGGGTGCTGGCCGCGGGGGGCTACGATGCCTCCACGGGCATCCACTCCTCCGCCGAGCTGTATGACCCGGACACCGGCCTGTGGTGCCCCACCGCGAACATGGGCCAGAACCGCTACGAGCACACCGCCACCGTGCTCCAGGACGGCCGGGTGCTGCTCACCGCGGGCTTCAGCACCGCCAGCCAGTACACCAGCGAGGTGTTCACCCAGGCGGGGCTGCCGTAGGCCGCTCCCCGCGGCTCGGGCTCCGGTACCGGCGGGCCATCGGTGCTTTCCCTCACGCGGGGGAGGTCCGGTGGCCCGTCGTTTTTCGGGCCCCCCGTGGTTGCGTTCTGGTGGGGACGGGGGGAGCGCGCTACGAAAGGGCCACGCCGGGCGCGGTGGAGCCCGGGAAAGAGGAGACGGATGAACTCGCGGATGTCATGGGCAGGTGCGGCCGTGATGCTGTTCACCCTCGGAGGCTGCGCGTCGCAGCAGGGGGCGATGAAGACGACCTCGGAGGTGCCCGCCCAGAAGGCGGAAGAGCCGGCCCAGGACTCCGGCGCGGCGCTGGCGGCGCCCCAGACAGAGGAGCAGAAGACGTTCTACGCGCTCGGCCTCACGCTGGGACGGCAGATCCAGGTCTTCAACATGTCGCCCGAGGAGCTGGCGTACATGCAGGCGGGCATCCGGGCGCAGGTGATGGACCAGGAGCCCGCGGTGGACATCCAGACCTACGGTCCGAAGCTGCCGGAGCTGGCGCGCACCCGCTCCTCGGCCCGCGCCGAGAAGGAGCGGGAGAAGTCCAAGGGCTTCCTGGACCAGGCGGCCCAGGAGCCGGGCGCGGTGCGCACCGAGTCCGGCCTCATCTACAAGTCGCTGACGGAGGGCACCGGGGTGCATCCGGGGGCCACCGACGTCGTGACGGTGCACTACCGGGGCATGCTGCCGGATGGCAAGGAGTTCGACAGCTCGTTCAAGCGCGGCGAGCCAGCGCAGTTCCCGCTCAACGGTGTCATCCGCTGCTGGACCGAGGGCGTGCAGATGATGAAGGTGGGCGGCAGGGCCCAGCTGGTGTGCCCGGCCGACCTCGCCTACGGCGACCGCGGCACGCCGGGCATCCCCGGTGGCTCGGCGCTCATCTTCGAGGTGGAGCTGCTCGACGCGGTGAAGAACGAGCCGCCCCCCGAGCAGCCCGTTGCTCCGAGCGAGCCGGAGCCGGCGCCCGCCCCCGCGCCCAAGCCGCCGAAGGGCAAGCCGGGCAAGAAGTAACCGGAGTGCTCAGGTGTCGGTGTCGGGCGGCTCCTCGCCCGTCACCTGGCTGATGATGTCGATGCGCTCGGCGACTCCGGTGCCATCGCGCCGGAGCTCGTAGATCAGCCGGACCTTCCGTCCGGCCTTGACCGCGCCGAGTTCGGTCTGGATGCCGTTCTCCACCACGCTCGTCTCGGGCGTCACCCAGACGCGCACCTTCTTCTCCCAGGGGGCCATGGGGTTGAACACCCAGGCCTTTCCCTCCTTGCCCACGTGGGTGAAGACGCCGGTCTCCACCATCGGCTCGCCCACGTACACGCCCGCGGCCTGCCGCCGGTTCACGCAGCCCGTCCCCAGGGCCGCGGCCAGCAGCACGGTGACGGCCAGCACCTGTTTCCTCATGGCTCTTCCTCCTCCCGGATGCACGAGCCCAATGTGCATCGAAAGAGGAGGGGAGGAGAGCCGGGGGAGACCGCGACCCCCCACTGTTGGACTGGACCCGCCGGGCAAGTGCCTCCTGGCCAACAGGCTCCGCCGCCGGGTCAGCGGCCCGCCGCGAGCAGGTTCGCGCCCGAGGTCTTCTCCGCGGGCAGGGGCGGCACGTTGGGCAGGTAGAGGGTGAAGCACGTGCCCTTGCCCAGCTCGCTCTCCACCTCGATGCGGCCGCCGTGGGCCTTGATGATGCCGTGCACCACGGAGAGGCCCAGCCCCGTGCCCAACCCGGGCGGCTTGGTGGTGAAGAAGGGCTCGAAGAGGTGGCGCTTCGTCTCCTCGGACATGCCCGAGCCGGTGTCGCGCACCTCCACGCGCACCTGATTGCCCTCGCGGCGCGTGCCGAGGTGCACCACTCCACCCGAGGGGGTGGCCTGCCCCGCGTTGACCAGCAGGTTCACCAGCACCTGCACGAGCTGGCGCGGACGGCCCGTGACCCTCCCCACCTCGGCCAGCGCCTCCTCCACCCGGACGTGGCCGAGCTGGCTCCGCGCGATGCGCAGCGCCGTCCGCACCTCTGCGGTGAAGTCATAGGAGACGTAGCCCTCGAAATCCCCGCGCGAGAAGCGGCGCAGGTCCGAGACGATGGCGTTCACCTGCTTGATTCCGTCCAGCGTCGCCGGGAGCACGTCGTCCACGTACTCCTTCAGCGGCCCGGGCAGGTCCGGCACGTCCCGCATGTCCTGGAGCAGCGAGTCGACGTTGCTCGTCACGTAGCTCATCGGGTTGTTGATCTCATGCGCCACGCTCGCCGCCATCAGCCCCAGGCTGGAGAGGCGCTCCTGCTCGAGCGCCCGCTGGTGCAGCTGCTGCAGCTCCTGGTGGGCCCGCTCCAGCTCCTCGTGCTTCTGCGTCAGCAGCGAGCCCCGCTTCTCGGACACCAGGTATCCGAAGATGCCGATCAGGGAGAAGGCCACGGCGGTGACAGGCTCGGCGCCGGTGGACAAGGCCACCGTGGTGATCACCCCCAGGTAGAGGGCCATGCGCGGACGGACCCACGGATCGAGCCCGAAGTACCAGAGCATGTTGTAGGGCACGAAGACCCAGACCAGCACGGACCACCCGGTATGGATGCCCGCGAGGGTGATGCCCGCCACGTTGAGCACCATCCGCATCGCCTCCACCCGGGCGCGGCTGGTCTTCCCGACGAGCCATTCGAGGACCAGGCCATTGCCCAGGGCGAGCACCACGCCCACCCCCGCGACGACGAGGACCACGCGCCACTGGCCCCAGAACGCGACGAACAACGCGAGGTTGACGGTGGTCGCCCCTATCCCCGCGATGCCCTGGATGCCACGTTGGACCCGCTCCGCCGCCTGGACCGCGCTCCTGGGCTGGTCATCCATCGCGTCCCTCCGAGGGTGATTGGGTACCGGAGGTGAGCATAGGAGGAAGCCAGGTCAGGTGAGCAGTCTCACCGGTGCGCCAGCCCTCCAGGCCAGGATGTCCTCCAACGCATCGCGGTAGAAGACGGTGTAATTTTCCCGCGTCACGTACCCCAGGTGCGGGGTCAGCACGACATTGGGCAGGGAGAGCAGGGGGTGGTGCGCCGGCAGCGGCTCGACGGGAAAGACGTCCAGCCCGGCCCCGGCGATCCGCTGCTCGCGCAGCACGGCCAGCAGGGCCGGCTCGTCCACCAGTCCGGCCCGGGAGGTGTTGACGAGCCAGGCGGTGGGCTTCATGGCGTTCAGCTCCCCGGCGCCGACGACGCCACGCGTCCGGTCGCCGAGGACGAGGTGCAAGCTGACGACATCCGAGGTGGCGAACAGCTCCTGCTTCTCCACCCGGCGCACGCCAGCCTCGGCCGCACGCTCGGCGGTGAGGTTCTGGCTCCAGGCCACCACTTCCATTCCGAAGGCCAGTCCCACGCGCGCCACCTGGGTCCCGAGCTTCCCGAGTCCCACGAGGCCCAGGCGTTTGCCGGCGAGCCCCTCGGTCAAGCCGGTCTGCCACGCGCCCGCGCGCAGCGCGCGATCCTCCGCCGGGATGCGCTTGACCAGCGCCAGGATCAGCCCCCAGGCCAGCTCGGCCGTCGGCGCGCCCACGTTGCCCGTGCCGCTCACCGTGATGCCGCGCGCCCGGCACGCCTCCAGATCGATGGCCGCGTTGCGCCCGCCGGTGGTGATCAGCAAGCGCAGGTTCGGCAGCCGCTCGAGCAGTGCGGCGGGGAAGGGCGTGCGCTCGCGCATGAGGACGAGCACCTCGAAGGGCTGGAGCGCCTCCACCAGCTCCGCCCCCTCTCCGAGGTGCCGGTCGAAGACGACGAGCTCGCTTCCGGCCGGCAGGCGGCTCCAGTCGGCGAGGCCCCGCGCGACGCGTTGGTAGTCATCGAGGATGGCGATCTTCACTGGCATGGGCAGAGCATGGAAAGGTGACCGGGTTACAAATCCGGAGTCCTGAGCAACGGCTTCTTTACAACTACAACCCGCGGGAACTCGTCGGCGTAGCACTTTGGGTTACCGGCGAGCCGCGAGGTGGGCAATCTCGACGAGCCTGACCTCCATGTCTCGTCAGGCAGGAGCCGACCATGTTCGCGAAGCCCGCCGTCATCGTCTGTTTTGTTACCTTGTTCCTGGGCGCCTGCGGTGGGGGAGCCATGGAGGAGACTTCTCCCGAATCGATCGACAGTGTAGAGCAGCCAATGTTCCTGGATTGCTCCGGGCGCATGTCGTTCATCAGGGACTGGTTCCAGAACGGCGTGAACGTGGGCAGTGAGGTCTGCCAGTGTGACGGCACCATCACGAAGTACGGGACGACGAAGGGCACCTACACCCAGGAAGTGATTGACTACTGCTGGTGAGTGCCTGCTGCTGACGCCGTGCCTCCGGCGGAAGGGCCAGAGCCTCGAGGTATCCCTTGGTCGGAGGCTCCGGACTGTTCTGTCACCTTCTCAAGGGGTGGCTGGAGCCGACGCGGCCTTCTCGTCCCGGCGGGCGATCGCCACCAGCCGCCGGGCGTGCTCGCGGACATCCTCCGGCCAGGGCTGGATGAGCTGCTCGAAGCGCTCGTGGTCGTTGGCGAAGAAGGCGCGCGAGGCCTCCTCGAAGCCGGGGAAGTCTCCCGCCATGGTGGACATGAACTTGTAGGCCGCCTCCTGGGAACGCCGGGCCCGATCCGTGCCCGCGCTGTTGCGCTTCGCCTCCTCGACGAGCTTACGCAACGTCACCGAGGCCCCACCCGGCTGCGAGTTGAGCCAGTCCCAGTGGCGGGGCAGGAGCGACACCTCCCGCGAGACGACTCCCAGCTTCGGCCGGCCCGGCCCGGCCCGCTTCGTCTCCTCCGCGGCCTTCTCGGCCTCGGCTCGCCGGGCCCGCTTCTTCTCCAGCTTGTCGAGGAACTCGTACAGCGTCCCCCGGAAGTCGAGGTCGACCGCATTGCCCGTCTCGTCCTCGAAGATCAGCAGCGGCGCGCTGTCTCCCCGGTCGAGCCACTCCTTGGCCTTCAGGGCGACCTCCGTCAGCTCTCCCGACGCGATCAGGCGGTGACCCACGAACCCCGTGTAATTCCTCTGTTTTTCCTCGCCCATGCCTGGCTCCTTTCCGTGGACCCAAAACCACCCGGGTAGAAACAAATCCCACAGGATGAAATCCATGCTGACGAATATCACCCGGGCAAAATCCAGGAGCAAGACATATTTCCCGGGCAATATCGGGTCTTCTCGATATCTCCCGGGTAGAACCAGAGGCGCCCCGGGCCGACGGAGGGCGCCGGCCCGGGCGGGGCCTCAGTTCCGGTAGAGGAGGAACAGGGGCGTATCGATGGCGAGGCCCGCGCTGAAGCGCCAGGCCGGAGCCGGCGTCACGCCGCCCGCGTCGAGGTCATACGCCGCGCCCACCGAGAGGGAGACGGGCGTCTTGGGGATCATCCCCTTGATCCACAGGCCGGGGCTGACGGCCTCCATCACCCGTGGCGCCTTGCGCTCCTCCACGCCGACGAACTGGGTGTAGCCCGCCAGATCGACGACCTGGAAGAACGCGCTCCAGGTAAGCCCGGCCCCGCCGATCTGGTAGTCGAGGCCGAAGGGCACCAGAAGCCGGGGCGAGACGCGGCCCTCCCGGGGACCAGCGAGCGAGTAGCTGCCGCCAAACCCCACCAGGCCCCCCAGCGAGACGAAGTGGTGCACGTCCGGATCACTCCGCCACCGCCAGCTGCCCACCGGCGAGGCCGAGGCGAGCACCACGGCCTTCACCTCCTGCGCGTCCTTCGCGTCGGCGAGCGACACCAGCAGGCCGCCATACCGGGCGAAGCCGTCCGGCAGGCAGACGCAGGGCCGGCGCTCGCAGCGCCACTCGGACGTGAGCGCCTCGGGGTCCGCCGCCGACGGGGCCTTCCACGCCTCGTCCTGCACGCACCGGTCCGCGGCCGAGCCGCCGTACCGCTCCGTCTTGATGGAGACCGCCTGGTGCTGGAGCAGCAACTGGTACACGGTGGAGAGATCCCTGGCGATCGCCGCCACCACCATGCGCAGCACGTCCCGGGACGAGGCGAGGAACCCCCGGGCCTCGAGCAGGGCCTTCTGGTTGTCCGCCACCTGCGCCAGCCCTCCGGAGCCGGAGGACTCCAGCCACGTCCCCATCAGCCGGTTGAGGCGCAGCAGTCCGTCCAGCGCCACATCCGCGGCATCGAGCGCCGACACCCCCTCCTGGGCCAGCAGCCGGGTGGCCTCGGCGATCCGCTCGGGGCTCCCGTCGCGCCCCACCTCCTCGAGCCGCCGCGCCTGCTCCACCAGCCGCCGCAAGTCCGCCGACACGGTGAAGACCCCCTCGGCCGACTCAGAGAGGGGAGGGGCGAGCGCGGCCCAGACCTTCAACCGCGACTGCTTCCCGGCCGGCGCGTACAGCCAGCCACAGCTCTCCTTCTGCAGCGAGAGCAGCAGCACGGCCAGGCCCCGGGCGTTCGCGTCCATCCGCGGAACGAGGCCCCGGTTGGCGTCGTCCACCAGCGAGGTGTAGCGCGTGAAGGAGGCGGGCATTCCACTCACGCACGCCAGCCGCGTGTAGAGCCGCGAGACCTCCTCGGACGAGCCGGGCTCCAGGGGAAGGGCCTCGAGCCGGCGCGACAGCGTGTCCAGCGCGCGCACCGGGTGCACGCCGCTCACCATCGCGTCGACCATGTCCCGGACGGGAGGCGCGGCCCGTTCGTACTTGCGTCCCTCCGCCTGCGCCACCACCTCGAAGACCAAGTGTGAGGGGATGGAGCGGAGATCCTCCTCCACCGTCTTGCGCAGCAGCGCGAGCGAGGCCGTTCCCCCCGCGCCGAGCGTGGAGGCGAACGCGTTGTTGTGCGCCGCGGTGCAGGTGGCGGGCAGCCAGTCCCGGATGAGCCCCTGCCGCTGGCCCCACTGATCCTTCACCTCCTGCGTGCAGATGCGCTCGTCGAACTCGACGAGGACGTACAGCACGGCCTCGGCCTCGGCCCGCTCCTGGAGCGCCCCGGCCAGCCCCGTGAAGACCTGGTCCAGGAACGCGTTCAGATCGATCCCCGGCAGCAGGCCCGGCAGGCTGGTGGAGGCATCCACGCCCGCGTTCAGGGAAACCTGGCCTCGGGCGGCGTCCAACAGCTCCGAGGTGGCACCCGCCGCCTCCTGTTGCTCGCGGGAGGCGCTCTTCGAACGCCGCACGGCCTCCAGCGCCGAGTCCAGCTCGTCGAGCGCCTGGAGGAGCGGCCTGCGCTCACTGAAGTACGCGGCCAGCACCAGCGCGTCCGAGCCCAACACCGCCTCCACGTCGAACTCCGTCGCGTTGGGGCCCTGGTAGCGCTGGCACCAGGCCGCGACCTCGGGGACGGCCTGGGCGCTGGTGCAGGCCGTGCGGATGCGTCCGGGGAGGTGACTCCGGATGCCTCCCCACCACAGAGCGAAGGCACTCGGCGAGTCCTGGAGCAGGGGGGAAGGGGAGCCAGGGCCGGCCTCCACTCCAGCGGTGGGCAGGGGCGCGACGGCACCGCCCACCGGGGCTCCGGGAGCGGGACCCGTCACCTGGGGAATCGGCCTGGGCTGCGAGAGCGCGGCGGTGGACAGCAGGAGCAGGGCCAGGATGGCGCCACCCGAGGTACGCGGATGCATACGGCGTCCTTTCTAGACGGAGAAACCCAGCGCGCGCATGGCCTCGACCACGTCCTCGCTGGAGAATGGAATGGCCTCACCCTCTTGGGTTTCGGCGTGGAAGGCCCGGTGCAGGCCGATGACCTCGTCCGGCTGGCCCGGGCCGGTGCTGCGCAGCAGGGGGCCACCGCTGAAGGCCGGGAGGTTGGCGGCGGGGTAGCGCAGGTTGCCATCCTCGGCGGTGGTGACGGTGACGGGGATGGACACCTGGGCGCGAGGCCGCACGAGCGTCCAGCCCCACAGCATGGCGTTCCCGTCCTTCGCCGAGTCGGCGAGCAGGGGCGGCTGGAGCGGTCCACTCACGTCCATGGGCATGCGCAGCACCGCCAGGTCCGTGGTGGACATGAAGCCGGCGTTCTCGAGGAAGCGCGAGGGGATGACCACGGCATCGGCCCACGCGCGGACATTGCCCAGCTCCACCTTCACCTGGGCGGCGGCGAAGAGCTGGGCTCCCGCGCGGAACAGCACGGCGTGCGCCACCGTCAGCACCAGCCTCGGGTGCACCAGCAGGCCACTGGCCACCTGGGATCTGTTCCAGGCCGAGGCCTCGACCGCCGCCACCGGGGTGAAGTGTCCCTCGAGCGGCTGGTTCTGGAAGAAGAAGCCGAGGTTGGCCGCCGACCAGCCGCCGATCATCTCGTCACCGGGATGGAGTGCCATCGGGCGCGCAGGGAGACGTCCAGACCTCCACCGTTGCCGCCGAGAGTCTCCAGGGTGCCGCTGGTGCTCATCGCCTCTCCCTGTGTCTGGTGCGGACGACTATACCCGCCGGGTCGGACGCGGGCATCATCGCCGCATGCGTCTTTCCGTCTGGCTCGCCGTGCTGTTGCCGCTCGTCACCGCGGCCTGTGCCACGCCCTCGGTGGCGTACCATCCGCGGAAGGACTGCGAGGCGGGCAGCGCGGGCGCGTGCGTGGACTGGGGGGACGAGCTGGCCGGCAGGGGAGAGAAGCTCCAGGCCGAGGCCGCCTACGGACAGGCGTGCCAGGGCGGCTTCGTGATGAGCTGCATCACGCAGGGCCAGTTGCTCCGCCAGCGCGGCGAGCTGGAGGCGGCCGAGCTTCCGCTGCGCAAGGCGTACCTGGAGGAGATGCCGGAGGCCCACGAGGCGCTGGCGGACCTCTACCAGGCCCGGGGGACGCCCGCGGATGTGAAGATCGCCGAGGGCCTGCGCTTCGAGGCGCCCGCGATCGACAAGCCGGCCACGGAGTTCGTCTACCACTTCCGGATGGACTCGCGGGGGAGCCCCGGCCCGGCGCTCACCTTCAACGTGCAGCCGATGGCCTTCCTGTCACGACGGCTGAGTCTCGGGTTCCACGCCGCCTTCACTCCGATGACGGAGCTCAACGGCTTCATCGGGTACCAGCACTTCGCGTCCACCTGGGCCGTGCCGTATGCGCGGGTGATGCTCGGCGGGCTGCCCGGAGCACCTCCCGGCATGGGGCTCAACTACGGGGGAGAGCTCGGGTTGAAGCTGTGCCTGGGACCGATCGGACACCTGGATTTCGCCGTCGGCTCCTCGCGGGCCAGTCCGCTCCACGCCTCGGTGGGACTGGGCTTCAACGGGCTCTTCCTGTTGTTTCTCGCGGCCCGCTGACCTCAGCCCTTGGAGGCGGGGAGGTACTTCGCGGGCAGCGGCTGCTCGGGCGTCTCGGCGGTCCAGGCCACCGTCAGCAACCACCACCGCTTGCCATCGTGGAAGAGCTGGATGCTGTTGATGCCGCGCATGAAGGGCTTCGTGTCCGAGCCGCGCAGGGCCTCGTAGGTGCTGAAGACGTGCACGAGAGCGCCGAAGCGCTCCTCCACGCGGTGGATCTCCCGCTCGTGGAAGCCCTCCTCGAGGAGCACCTTCCCGGACGAGGTGATGTAGTCCTCGGGGGAGAGCAGCCGGTAGCCGGTGGTGCCGTCCTTGCGCTTGCCGGCGGGGATCATCCGAGCACCGGGCGCGAAGAGCGAGCGGAAGCGGTCCCAGTCGCGGGCCTGTCCCTTGGGTCCGGAGATGACGTTGTAGAGCGCGGCCACGATGGCCTCGGGGGTAGCCACGTCCTCGGGCTTCGCCTCGGGGGCGGTGGGAGCGGGAGCGGGCGTGGCCTGCGCGGGGGCCGGAGCAGGGGAGGGGGCGGGAGCGGCGGGAGCGGGCTTCTTCGGATCGGAAGCGAGCGCCGGAGCCGTCACGGCGAGGGAGAGCAGCGCGGCGGCGAGCGGCCACACGCGGAACGTGGAAGCGGAGTGCATGGAGAGCCTCGGGGACTGGGAGGGGCGCGCATCATGGCCCACGCCCTGGTGGGCGGCGAGCGTCCGATGAGCGCTGTCCGATGCCCGCTCCGCTCCACGTGAAGACTTCCAGGAAGGGGAGAGGCGCGGGTGCGGCGTCCGGCACTTCGCCTCGCCAGGGAGGGGCGCGTGTCACTACAGTCGCGCGGCCTGTGCCTGTTTCCAGGCACCGGGGGGAAATCATGAAACGCTTCGTCGTCAGTCTCGCCCTGCTCGCCGGCTGCACCACCACCACCCAGCAGGCCGCGCCGCCCGCCACCCAGACCGCCGCGAAGGCCGAGGCGCCGCGGCCTCCTGACTCCATCTATGTCTTCAAGGGCGTGGAGGTCTTCGGCTCGCGCAAGGTCCCGAAGGAGCAGCTGCTCGAGCTCATCACGCTGCCGGCTCCGGGCACGCGGCTGGACACGAAGAACGAGCAGCAGCAGAAGGAGTTCATCGGGAACCTCATGGAGAGCAAGAAGCGGCTCACCGAGACGGGCTCCTTCGCCTTCATCCGGATGTCGGTGGGCCAGGACCAGAAGCACACGATGGGCGTGACGGTGGATCTGGTCGACGTGGGGGACGAGTGGCGCATGGCCTTCAACCCCGAGCCGAAGGACGAGGTGGCCGATCCGGAGGGGCTGCTCGCGGCCTGGTCGGACTATCTGAAGACGTTCTGGAAGCTGCGGAACCAGGGCGCGGTTCCCGAGTGGGGCATGGGCACGTGCCGGGCGCCGATGGGGTGCTACGGGGGCTTCGATCATCCCGAGCTCGCGCCCATGGAGCAGCGCTTCATCGACGGAGTGCCGCGCAACGCTGGCGCGCTCGTGCGCGTGCTGCGCGAGGACAAGGACAGCGGCAAGCGAATGAACGCGCTCATGCTCCTGACGTACCTGTCCTCGCCCGAGCAACTGGTGGAGGCCATCCTCCCGTCGGTGCGTGACCCGCACGAGGGGGTGCGCAACGAGGCGCTGCGGCGACTCGGGTCGGCGCAGGAGAAGTCGAAGAAGCCCGGCATCGTTCCGATCGAGCCCATGCTCGAGGCGCTCTGGTACCCGCTGGCGACCGATCGCAACAAGGCGTGCTGGACGCTGGTGCACATCATGGAGGTGGAGGGCACGGTCCACCGGCAGCAGATCCTCGACAAGGCGGGCGAGGTGCTGGTGGCGATGGCGAGCATGCGCTCGGACCTGGATCGCGAGCCCTCGCGCAAGGTGCTGGCCCTGCTGGCGGGGCAGGACTTCGGTGACGACGTGGCGGCCTGGCGCCGCTGGTTCGAGCAGGCACGCGGCCCGCGGCCTTGAGTAAGCTGCGCTCCACCATGACTCCGTCCTCTCCCGCGGCCCGTCCATCCCGCCGCGAGGTCCTCCAGGGTCTCGCGGCGCTGCTCACCACCCCGGCGGTGCCCGCGTGGGCCGCTGCCCCGGCCTCGAAGGTAGCGGACGTGTACCGGCGGGCCGTGGTCATCGACGGGCTCACCAACGACAGCCCCCAGCTGAATCCGGACGAGGCCATCGAAGCGGGCATGACCGCGGCCATCGTCGACATGCAGATGTACCCGCGCAACTTCCAGAGCGCGCTCCAGGCCATCGCCGAGTGGCAGCCAGTGTTCCGCCGGCCCGGAAGCAAGCTGCTCCCGGTGCTGCGCGCCGCGGATCTGCAGCGCGCCAAGGCCGAGCGCAAGCTGGGCATCGTGCTGGCCTGCCAGGACGCGCAAATCCTCGATGCGGCCATGTACTCGGTGAACGACCAGAACCTGGAGAACCTGGAGCTGTTCCACGCCCAGGGGCTGCGGGTGCTGCAGATCGCGCACAACGAGCGCAACGCCCTGGGCGACTCCTACCGCGAGCCGGGCAACGCGGGGCTGAGCCTCCTGGGCCAGCGCGTGGTGGAGCGGATGAACGAGCTGGGGATGCTCGTGGACCTGTCCCACTGTGGTGACCGCACCACCGCCGAGGCCATCGAGCGTTCGAAGAAACCGTGCGCCATCACTCACGCGGGCTGCCGCGCGGTGTACGCCAGCGGGCGCAACAAGCCGGACGAGTCGCTGAAGGCCCTGGCGGACAAGGGAGGCGTGTTCGGCGTCTTCAACATGTCCGTGTGGCTGACGGACAAGCCCACGGTGGGGCTCGACGAGCTGCTGGCGCACGTGGACCACGCGGTGAAGGTGGCCGGGGTGGAGCACGTGGGGTTCGGCAGCGACGGGAACGTGCTGCGCACGGGCGGGAAGGATCCTCAGCGGGACGTCGAGGGCTTCAAGCGCTTCGTCGAGCGCAACAAGGGCCTGCCCGGTTCGGAGCAGTTGCCCCAGCACCTGCACGTGGCCGAGCTGAACGGACCGGATCGGCTGCTGCGCCTCGCCGAGGGGCTGGAGCGCCGGGGGTACAAGCCGGCCGACATCGAGAAGATCCTCGGCGGCAACTTCGTGCGGCTGTTGCGCGACACGCTGGGCTGAAGAGGGAGGGGCCGGGCCGACCGGTTCCTGACGCACGCACGGCGTCTCCCTTTGTATGGAGGGCACATCTCTGCGAGCGTGGGGGTGTCCGATGCGGCGCTCCCGCCTGTTCCAGGCCCTGATCCTCTCGCTGGCCCTGCACCTGGGCCTGGGGCTCGTGTTGTACCTGGCGCCGCCGAAGCGCGATCCATCGCTCCTGAACGCCCGTCAGGAGCCAATCCAGATCGAAGTGGTCGAGCGCGCACCGCCCCCGCGCGAAGAGCCGCCCCCGGCCCCGCCTCCAGCCATGGAGCCGCCCCGGCCACCGCGTGGCACACCGCGGCCACCGCGTGCCGCGCCGCCTCCGGCTCCGCCCCCTCCGAGCGCCACGGCCGCCGCGCCGCCGCCAGCCGCCACTCCCCCCGCCACGCCTCCCCCCGAGACCGGGCCCGAGGAGCCGGATGTGCCGCGCCAGGTGCGGCTGTTCCCGGGCCTGGGAGGCCTCGCCGTGGGTCCCTCCACGAGCGCCACCCCGGGAGCCTCCACCGGACACACGTGGAGGCCGGGGGATGGGCCCTCGCGAGAGCAGCTTCTGGCCCAGGACGGGGAGCGGGTCCGGGGCCGCGTCCAGGGCTTCCTCGATGACGGCATGGCGAGCCTGCGCGTGCAGAATGGCCTCATCGACCCCTACTTCGGCGACATGGACAAGGCGCTGGAGAAGGGGCTCAGCGGCGCGCCGCTCTTCGCGTACGAGGGCGTGTTCAAGCACTTCTTCAAGGCCACTCCGGAGCGCGGCCAGGGCCTGCGAGAGCTGCTCAAGAGCGCCGGGCGTTACGGCGCCACGGGCAGTCCGGACGCGGTGAGCGAGCCCTCGGGCACGGATCGGCTGGAAGACGTGGCGCGCTCGGGGACGGCGGGGGCCCGCGCCCGCTCGAGGCCCTCGGCCGTGGACATGTTCGAGACGTACAACAAGGCCGCCGGCGCGCTGCACGTGACGCTCGAGCTGGAGCAGTCGCGCACGGGCCGGGTGCTCGGGGTGAAGCTGGTCGACAGCTCCGGCAATCCGCTCTTCGACGCGTACGTCATCGAGCGTGTCCCCAGTTCGCTGGAGGCGCTCGGTCCCGCGACGGAGCACTTCGCGGTGAGATCCAAGGGCAACGTGCGCAGCGTCTGGGGTGTCGACGGGCACGTGAGCTTCTCGCGCACCATCCGGTTCTCGAAGCTCGACGAGCTCAACGCCGAGGACGCGGCCTACCTCTCGGCACTGATGCCCTTGGGGCTGCTGTCGGGCAACTTCGAGGAGACGCGGGGCGAGGTGATCATCCCGGACTTCCGCCGGCCGCACTTCGACATCCGGACCCAGTTGCTGCGCGTGTACTGAAAACCCCAACAACTCCAGGGGCTTGAACGAACAAAGGCCCCTGGAAGCGTGCGGTGTGCACGCCTCCGGGGCCTCGATGCCGCTGAAGACAGCCGGGCACTAGGCGCTGGCGGTCTTCTCCTGGCCCACGTTGATGCCCTGCTTGCCGAGGTAGCCCATGGCCTTGTCCTTCACGTCGGTGCGCAGTTCGGTGCCCGTCTTCGGGGCGAGCATGAGGGCGGCGATACCGCCGACAGCGCAGCCGATGAAGAACGCGCCGATGCCGGCGAACGAGCTGCGGGCGGGCTTGTAGGTGGTGAGGCCCACGTAGCGCAGCATGTCATCGGCATCGAAGTCGTCCCACTGATTCTTGGCGAACTTGGGCAGGTCCTTCATGATCTTCCGGGCGAGCAGCTTCCGGTAGATATCGCTCTTCACCGCCCACTTGGCCTTCTTCGCGAACAACATTCCGTCCTCCTCCTTGGCCACAGCCAATCCGAGAGGTGGTCACCCCCACGGCACCCACCCCTGCGAGACGGGAAAGTAGGGAGGACGGGCGAGGGGGGAACCCCCTGGGCAACGTCCTGGTGACAGGGGAGGGGGAGGGCGTCGGCTGGCGGTCAGAGTGAGGCCATGACGCGCCGTGCCCAAGGTGGGGAGTGAACGGAGAGGGCAGCCAGGCGAGCACCTTTCTGGTATGCCCCCGGCGCCATGTCATTCGATCAGAAGCTGCTCGAGAAGATCGCCCAGGTGGAGAAGGGCGGAGCCGAGAAGTACCACGCGAAGAACCGGGAGGCGGGGAAGCTGTTCGCCCGTGAGCGCATCCGGCTGCTGGTGGACGAGGGCACGTTCGTCGAGGACGGGAAGCTCGCCAACAACCTGGACGCGGAGCTGCCCTCGGACGGCGTCATCATCGGGGTGGGGAAGGTGGCGGGGCGCCCGGTGGCGATCATGGCCAACGACTCCACGGTGAAGGCGGGGAGCTGGGGCGCTCGGACGGTGGAGAAGATCCTCCGCATCCAGGAGACGGCGAAGGGGCTGAAGTGCCCGCTGCTGTACCTGGTGGACTCGGCGGGAGCGCGCATCACCGACCAGGTGGAGATGTTCCCCGGCCGGCGGGGCGCGGGCCGCATCTTCTACAACGAGGTGCACATGTCCGGCGAGGTGCCGCAGGTGTGCCTGCTCTTCGGGCCCTCGGCGGCTGGCGGCGCGTACATCCCGGCCTTCTGCGACATCGTCATCATGGTGGACGGCAACGCCTCCATGTACCTGGGCAGCCCGCGCATGGCCGAGATGGTCATTGGCGAGAAGGTGACGCTCGAGGAGATGGGCGGCGCGAAGATGCACTGCTCGGTGTCCGGCGTGGGCGACGTGCTGGTGAAGACGGAGCAGGAGGCCATCGAGGCGGCCAAGAAGTACATCTCCTACTTCCCGGAGAACTTCACCCAGGCCCCGCCCCGGGCCGAGCCCAAGAAGCCCAAGGCCAGCGGCAAGCGGGTGGATGAGATCATCCCCGCGGATCAGAACAAGCCCTTCGACATGCACGCGCTCATCGCCGAGCTGATCGACGAGGGCAGCTGGTTCGAGGTGAAGAAGCTCTTCGCCCAGGAGCTGATCACGGGCTTGGCGCGCATCGACGGCCGGCCGGTGGGGATCGTCGCCAACCAGCCCAAGTACAAGGGCGGCGTGCTCTTCGTGGACTCGGCGGACAAGGCGGCGCGCTTCATCTGGCTGTGCGACGCCTTCAACATCCCGCTCTTGTACCTGGCGGACGTGCCGGGCTTCATGATCGGCACCAAGGTGGAGCGCGCGGGCATCATCCGGGCGGGCGCGAAGATGATCTCCGCGGTGTCCGAGGCCAGCGTGCCGAGGATCTGCGTGGTGGTGCGCAAGGCGTACGGCGCGGGCCTGTACGCCATGAGCGGCCCGGGGTTCGCTCCGGACGCCACCCTGGCGCTGCCCCAGGCGATGATCGCCGTGATGGGCCCCGAGGCGGCGGTGAACGCCGTCTACTTCAACAAGATCCAGGAGAAGCCCGAGGCCGAGCGGGCCGCCTACGTCCAGCAGCTCCGGGACGAGTACCGTCAGGACGTGGACATCTACAAGCTGGCGAGCGAGCTGGTGGTGGATGAGATCATCCCGGGCGACCGGCTGCGCAACGAGTTGCTCCAGCGTTATGAGTTGTATTCCCGGCGCTTCCAGCCCCGGGAGACGAAGAAGCACGGCGTCTACCCGGTTTGACGGTCCCCCCTCCACCCTCTGCTATACATCTCCCCATGGACTTCGAACTTCCCGAAAGCCATCGAGCCCTCCAGTCCTCCCTTCGTGACTTCTGCGAGCGCAAGGTGAAGCCCTACGCACGCGAGTGGGACAAGGACGAGAAGTTCCCGATGGAAGTGGTGAAGGAGCTGGGCGAGCTGGGCGTGATGGGCATGCTGGTGTCCGAGGAGTACGGCGGCGCCGCCATGGACTCGCTCGCCGTGGCGGTGGCGGTCGAGGAGATCGCCCGCTACGACGGCTCGCTGGCCCTCACCGTGGCGTCCCACAACGGGCTGGGCACCAGCCACCTGCGCGTGTTCGGCAACAAGGAGCAGCTGCGCAAGTACCTGCCGAAGCTGGCCACCGGCGAGTACCTGGGCGCCTGGGGCCTGACGGAGCCCGGCAGCGGCTCGGACGCCGCGGGCATGAAGACGACGGCCGTGCGCAAGGGCGACAAGTGGGTGCTCAACGGCGCCAAGATGTTCATCACCCAGGGCACGGTGGGCAGCGTCTTCGTGGTGCTGGCGGTGACGTCGCCGGCCAAGAAGCAGAAGGGCATCACCGCCTTCATCCTCGAGAAGGGGATGCCGGGCTTCAGCCAGCGGTCCATCCACGGCAAGCTGGGCATGCGCTCCTCGGACACGGCGGAGCTGGTGCTGGAGAACGTGGAGGTTCCTGACTCGCAGCGGCTGGGCGAGGTGGACCACGGCTTCATCGACACGATGAAGATCCTCGACAAGGGCCGCATCACCATCGGCGCGCTGTCGGTGGGCCTGGCCCGGGGCGCCCTGGAGGAGTCGGTGCGCTACGCCCGGGAGCGCACGGCCTTCGGCCAGCCCATCTCCGAGTTCCAGGGGCTGCGCTGGATGTTCGCGGACATGAAGACGGAGACGGACGCGGCGCGGCTGCTGGTGCACCGGGCGGCGTACCTGGCCGATCAGGGCCAGCCGTACAGCGAGGAAGCCTCCATGGCCAAGCTGTTCGCCTCCGAGGTGGCCACGCGGGCCTGCAACAAGGCGGTGCAGATCCACGGCGGCTACGGCTACACCCGCGAGTTCCCCGTCGAGCGCTACCTGCGCGACGCCAAGCTGTGTGAGATCGGCGAGGGGACGAGTGAGATCCAGCGCTCCATCATCGCGCGCGAGGTCTTCAAGAAGGCCTGAAAGAAGGCCTGAGGCGCACGGGTCCGGCCGCGACGGCCCGGACGGGAGCCACGGGACGAGGGGAGGGCCAGGAAGGCGCCCCCTCGTCCTGTTCGTGTTAGAGGGATACCGAGACTCCCCTGGAGCAAACGAGGGGAGGGAGGGCTCGTCCCCCTGAGGGGTGGGCTGGAGCCGAGGGTGCTGCTCGAAGTGGAGGGGAGACCCTACCGTTTCGCAGCGGAAGTTTCGAACTGGATGAGGCCGTGGCGACCCTGCAACCCGCTGAGCGAGTGAAGGCCCTGGAAGAGCGGCTGGGGACGACGTTCCCCCGTCCCGAGCTGGGGCTCACCGCGCTGACGCACAAGAGCTGGATCAACGAGCACCGGGGC
This sequence comes from Archangium gephyra, assembly GCF_042230915.1. Classification (GTDB taxonomy): domain Bacteria; phylum Myxococcota; class Myxococcia; order Myxococcales; family Myxococcaceae; genus Archangium; species Archangium gephyra_B. Next base: position 6,126,932 of record NZ_CP102578.1, read on the forward strand.
GAGGGCTTCCAGGACAACGAGCGGCTGGAGTTCCTCGGGGACGCGGTGCTCAACCTGGCGGTGGGACACCGGCTGATGGAGCGTTTCCCCCAGATGAAGGAGGGGGAGCTGACGCCGCTGCGTGCGCGCATCGTCAACGAGGAGGGCCTCTCGCGCATCGCCCGGCGGCTGGGGCTGGGCGAGCTGCTGCAGTTGGGGCGGGGCGAGGAGCTGAGCGGTGGCCGGGAGAAGAGCTCGCTGCTGGCCAACGCGCTGGAGGCGGTGTTCGCCGCCGTGTACCTGGGCTCGGGGCTGGAGCCGGTGATGGGGCTGGTGGACCGGCACTTCGCGGAGGCGCTGGAGGGGGTGGCGCAGGCGCTGAGCCGGCAGGACTACAAGACGAAGCTGCAGGAGGCGGCGCAGGACAGGCTCAAGCTGACGCCCCGCTACCAGATCGTCTCCGAGGTGGGCCCGGACCACGAGAAGATCTTCGAGGTGGAGGTGATGCTGGGCTCGGACGTGTACGCGCGCGCCACGGGCCGCAGCAAGAAGGACGCCGAGCAGACGGCCGCCCATGGGGCCCTGGTGCTGCTGGACCGGGGAGAGAAGCCAGGGCAGGGGGCCGCCGCGCCGCCGGATCCGGGGACACTGAATCCGGGGACTCCGGGGGCTGCCGGGCAGGCGCCGGCACCGGTTCCGGGTCCGAAGGACGACACCCCGGCTTGAAACTGCTTGGCCGCCTGGGGGGTGGAGCATAAGGTCCCGCGCCCATCCGCTAGTGGGTTTCAATCTGGGAGGCAGCCATGGGAATGATGGATGAGGCGCGTGCGGGCAATGATCTCTACGCCACCTTCGACACCACCGAGGGTCAGATTGTCGTGAAGCTCTTCGCGAAGGATGCGCCGGAGACGGTGCAGAACTTCGTGGGGCTGGCCACCGGCGAGAAGGAGTGGGTGCACCCGGGGACGCGCGAGCGCATGACGGGCAAGCCGCTCTACGACGGGACGATCTTCCACCGCTGCATCGGCAACTTCATGATCCAGGGCGGGGATCCGCTCGGTCAGGGCATCGGCGGGCCGGGGTACAAGTTCAAGGATGAGTTCCAGAGCGGCCGCCGGTTCGACAAGAAGGGCCTGCTGGCCATGGCGAACGCCGGCCCCAACACCAACGGCAGCCAGTTCTTCATCACCGTGGTGCCCACGCCGCACCTGAACAACCGGCACACCATCTTCGGCGAGGTCGTGAAGGGCCAGGACGTGGCCGACCGCATCGCCAACGAGATTCCCAAGGGCGCGGGCGACCGGCCCAGGAAGGACGTGGTCATCAGCAAGCTGACCATCAGCACCTCCGCGCCGGCCTAGGCGTCCTGGCCGCCCTGGAGGCGGTTGCCCGCCCGGTTGGTTCTTGTCACGGCGGGTCCGATGTTCCATGTCGTTCCGAGTAGTTCTTGGGGTGCCCCCTCCAGAGGGGGCTTCCTGATCACCTTCGACCTTCGAAGCTTTAGATGGCTCCTCAGCAGAAGACACACCGCAGCGGATTCGCCGCGCTCATTGGCCGTCCGAACGTGGGCAAGAGCACGCTGCTCAATCAACTGACAGGCGAGAAGCTCGCCATCGTCTCTCCCAAGCCGCAGACCACCCGGAACCGGATTCTGGGCGTGGTGACGCGGCCGGAGGGGCAGGTGGCCTTCCTCGACACGCCCGGCATCCATCAGGCCAAGGGCGAGCTCAACCGTTACATGGTGGACGTGGCCCTGCAGGCGGTGGACGACGTGGACCTGGTCCTGTTCGTCGTCGAGCCCGGGGGCATCGCGGAGAAACCCGAGGTGAGTCCGGGCAACCGGTTCATCCTCGAGCGGCTGCAGAAGGCGGGCAAGCCCACCTTCCTGGTCATCAACAAGATCGACACCGTGCTCAAGCCGGTGCTGCTGCCGCTCATCGAGCTGTATCGAAAGGAGTTCCCCTTCGCCGAGGTGGTGCCCATCTCCGCGAAGGACGACGACGGTGTGGAAAACCTCTTCCAGGCGGTGCTCCAGCACATGCCCGAGGGCGATCCACTCTTTCCCGAGGATGTGCTGACGGACCAGGCGGAGAAGACGCTGGTGGCCGAGTACATCCGCGAGCAGGTGCTGCGTCACTGCCGGCAGGAGATTCCGTACTCCACGGCGGTGCTGGTGGACTTCTTCGACGAGTCCGAGCGCGAGCCACCGCCTGGAACGCCCCCCGGGAAGCTGGCGGGCCTCATCCGGATTGCCGCCTCCATCTACGTGGAGCGTGACAGCCAGAAGGCCATCATCATCGGGAAGCAGGGGCAGATGCTGAAGACGATCGGGACGGACGCGCGCAAGGCCATCCAGCGGTTGCTGGGGGCGCACGTGTACCTCTCGCTACGGGTCCGGGTGGAGCCTCGCTGGAGCGAGCGTCCCGATGGCCTCAAGAAGCTGGGTTACGAGTAGGAAGTACGCGCATGAAGCCTCTGGTCGCCATCGTGGGCCGTCCCAACGTGGGCAAGTCCACGCTCTTCAATCGCCTCGCCAGGCGCCGTATCGCCCTGGTGGAGGACCAACCTGGAGTCACCCGCGACCGGCATTACTGGGACGTGGACTACGACGGCCGGGACATCACCATCATCGACACGGGCGGTTTCGTGCCCGGGGAGAAGGACTCCCTGCTGCAACAGGTGCGCGAGCAGGCGCAGCTGGCCGTGGAGGAGTGTGATGCCATCATCTTCGTGACGGACGCCCGGGTCGGCCTGACCTCGGCGGACCAGGACGTGGCCACCTACCTGCGCCAGAGTGGCAAGCCGGTGGTGGTGGCCGCCAACAAGCTGGACACCGAATCGGGCACCATGCAGTCGCTCGCCGGCGAGTTCTTCAAGCTCGGGCTGGGGGACGTGTTCCCCATCTCGGCCGAGCACGGCCTGGGGGTGGGCTCCATGATGGAGACGGTGATGGGCAAGCTGCCCCCGCTGTCTCCCGAGGAGCTCGCGGCCCGCGAGCAGGCCGACAAGGCCGAGGAAGCCGCGGAGGAGGGCGAGGAGGGTGCCGAGGGCGAGGAGGCCGCGCCCGCCGAGGAGGAGGATCGTCCCATCCGGGTGGCCATCATCGGCCGGCCCAACGTGGGCAAGAGCACCCTGGTCAACGCGCTGCTGAAGCAGAAGCGGGTGGTGGCCAGCGAGATACCCGGCACCACGCGGGATCCGATCGACTCGGAGCTGACGTACAAGGACCGCAAGGTCATCCTTACGGACACGGCCGGCATCCGGCGCAAGAAGACGATCGCCCACCGGGTGGAGAAGTTCTCGGTGGTGGCGGCGCTCAAGTCGCTGGATCGCAGCGACGTGGCGGTGTTGTTGATGGACGCCACGGAGCCGGCGGTGGATCAGGACGCGAAGCTGGCCGGCATCGCCGAGGAGAAGGGCCGCGCGCTGGTCATCGTGGTGAACAAGTGGGACTTGATCAGCACGGACAAGCGTAAGCAGGAGCTGTTCCGCGAGGACCTCAAGCACGCGCTGAAGTTCGTGCATTATGCGCCCATCGTGTTCACCTCGGCGCTGACGGGCTCCAAGGTGGAGAAGGTGCTGGAGCTGGCGGTGGAGCTGGCGGTCCAGTTCCGCTACCGGGCGCCCACGCCGCAGCTCAACCGGCTGTTGGAGCACATGGCGGACAACCACCCGGCGCCCATCGTCGGGCGCGGTCCGCTCCGGTTGTACTACATGGCCCAGGTGGGGACGGCGCCTCCCACGTTCGCCATCACCTGCAACCGGCCTGACGGTGTACCGGACATGTACAAGCGGTACATCACCAACCAGCTGCGCGGGACGTTCGATCTCCGGGTGCCCATCCGGTTGTTGTTCCGGGATCGCCCGGGCCAGGCCAAGCGCGCGGCGCGCAAGCGGCCCAAGCTGGCCGGGAAGTCGAAGCATTAAGGGCTGTCCGCGTTGACACTGCGGGTGCGCGCTCCGTAGATTGCGCGCCCTTCGACCCTGTACAGAGGTGCGAACCACCGTGGCCGAGAAGTCCGAGAAGATGACGAAGCAGGAGCTCAGCGCTCCCGATGCCTTCCAGCTGTACGGCGCCGAGGCGAGTGACTGGCTGATGAAGCGCAGCCAGATCATCAGCACCGTGGCGGTCGTGCTCGTCGTGGGTGGGCTGATCGCCGCGCTGGTGCATTACTTCAACAACCGGAGCGAGGAGGCGGCGGCCAAGCAGCTCGGCCAGACGCTGGAGACGCTGGAGCGCCCGGTGGTGGAAGGGGTGGCGCTGCAGCCGGGTCCCGGTGAGCTGCCTCCCTTCAAGTCCGAGAAGGAGCGGGATGAGACGACCGTCACGGAGCTCACGAAGTTCCGGACGGACCACAAGGGCACCGAGGCCGCGCTGACGGCGGGGCTGCCGCTGGGCAAGGCCCAGTACCGTCTGGGCAACTACGACGGGGCGCTGGCCACCTTCGAGGAGTACACCAAGGAGGCTCCGAAGAGCTCTGCGCTGCGGATCTCGGCCTACGAGGGCCTGGGTTACGCCCACGAGGCCAAGGGTCAGCTGGACCAGGCGCTCGAGGCCTTCAAGCAGATGGGGCAGGCGGAGGCCGGTGAGTTCATGCAGGGCATGGGGCAGTACCACCAGGCGCGCATCCTCGTGGCCCAGGGCAAGAAGGACGAGGCGGCGCAGCTGCTGGCGGACCTGAAGGCCTCGCAGGGGACCTCGGCCGCGGGGCGGCTGGCCACCGAGCGGCTGGCGGTGCTGGGCGCTCAGGGGGTGAAGATCCCCGAGCCGAAGACGCCGCCCGCGGCCAACCTGACGCCGGACGCGGGGTGAGCGCCTGACTATGCGCACCGCGAGCGGGTGGAAGCGTTGGGTGGGTGGGCTCGCGGCAGCGGGCCTGCTCGGCGGCTGCACCACGGTCCCGGTGTACGGCAACCCCGTCACCCCCGCGCCGGTGCAGCCTCCCCACCACTTCTTCACGGTGGACTGGTGGAGGCAGCTCGTCAGCCCCACGCTGCTCGAGTACGCCCCGCGCGAGCACGCGCAGCCGGCGTATGACGTGAAGAACGAGCGCGTCCTCACGCTGACCCGGGATGGCCTCGTCCGCAGCTTCGATGCGAAGGGCACGGAGGTGTGGCGTTACACGGTGGGCAACCGCTTCTACGCGGGCGCCACGGTGGACGACGGCATCGCCTACGTGCCGGGCAACGACGGCGTGCTGCACGCGCTGGATGGGAAGACGGGCGCGCCCAAGTGGAAGTACATGGCGGGCGAGGCGCTGGCGACGGCGCCGGTGGTGGCGGGCGGCCTGGTGCTGGTGGCCTCGCAGAGCGACACCCTGTTCGCGGTGAAGCGGGACACGGGCGAGCTGGCGTGGCTGTACCGGAGGGATCCTCCCGCGGGCTTCACCATCCACCGGGCGTCCACGCCGGCGGTGCGTGAGCAGGCGGTCTGGGTGGGCTTCTCCGACGGCACGCTGGTGTCGCTGGACCTGGCGGACGGCAGCGTGCGCTGGGAGAAGGCACTGGCGCCGGGCGGAACCACGCAGTTCGTCGACGTGGACACCTCGCCGGTGCTGGACGAGGCGGGCCATGTGTATGCGGCCTCGTACGCCGGGGGCCTCTACGCGCTCGACGCCGAGACGGGCGACGTGGTGTGGAACTCGGTGGCCCAGGGCATCACCTCGCTGGTGATGCACGGCAACGTGCTGGTGGCCACGGGGGATGACCGCCTGGATGCCTACCTGGGAGACAGCGGAAAGCTCCTCTGGTCGCAGACCCTGGAGGAAAGGGCCGGGATGGAGCCGGTGTTGGTCAAGGGGATGCTCCTGGTACCTGCACAGCGCTCGTTGCTCTTCGTGGACCCGCGCACGGGCCAGTCGCGCCTGGCGTGGAACCCGGGAGAGGGAATCTCGGCTCCGCCCCGGGTGGTGGGCGGCAAGCTGTATGTGCTGTCCAACAACGGCTACCTGTACTCCCTCGTGCTGGACGGGAGGAGCGGTTGACGCAGGGGGCCGCGAAGAGGACGGTCCGTGTGGTGGCCGCCCTGATTCCCCAGCCTGGGGATGACTCGCGGTTCCTGGTGCAGCAGCGGCTGCCGGGCGGGAGCCGGGGGCTCCTCTGGGAGTTTCCGGGCGGCAAGGTGGAGCCCGGAGAGTCCGAGCCGGATGCACTGGCTCGGGAGTGCCGGGAGGAGCTGGATGTGCAGCTCCTCGTGGGGAGGCGGCTATGGGCGGGGAGACACGAGTATTCGGACCTGACGGTGGAGCTGGTGCTGTACGCGGCCCGGCTGACGTCGGGGGAGCCGAAGACGCTGGGAGCCAACGCCCTGGCCTTCCTGACGCCGGTGGAGATGCGGGCGCTGCCGTTCTGCGAGGCGGACATTCCGCCCCTGGAGGACCTGGTAGCGGGCAGGCTGGGTCCGCTGGGCTGATGCTGCGGCGCACCTTCCAGCTCATTCCGGGGGTGGGTCCCTGGAAGGAGAAGGACCTGTGGGCCCGGGGCATCCACACCTGGGATGACTTTCCGGACAACGGGTCGGTGCTCGGCCAGAAGCTGGACGAGGGCGCCCGTCGGCGGCTGGCGCTGGCGCGCGAGGCCCTGGAGCGGCGCGACCTGAAGGGCCTGGCCGCCATGGTGCCGCCGCGGGAGCATTGGCGGCTGTACCCCGAGTTCGCGCGCGACGCGGTCTACTTCGACATCGAGACGGACGGAAAGCAGGAGCAGGCGCCCACGGTGGTGGCCCTGTTCGATGACGCGGGCCTGCGCGTCTTCATCCAGGGCCGCAACATGGACGAGCTGCCGGAGGCCATGGCGGAGCGGCGGCTGTGGGTGACGTTCAACGGCTCGTGCTTCGACGTGCCGGTGCTGCGCGACTACTTCGGCAAGCGCTTCCCGACGCCGGACGCCCACATCGATTTGCGCTTCGTGTGCCGGCGGTTGGGGATGGGCGGCGGGCTGAAGGAGATCGAGGACAAGCTGGGGCTGGGGCGGCCGCCGCACATGAAGGGCGTGAACGGGTGGGACGCGGTGCTGCTGTGGCGCGCGTACCTGGCGCGCGGGGACGTGGAGGCCCTGCGCTTCCTCGTCGAGTACAACCTCTATGACTCGTTCCAGCTCCGGAGCCTGATGGACAAGGCGTACAACCGGGCCCTGGACGATCTGAACCTGGACGCCGAGCCGCGGGTGCCGGTGTTCGAGCGGGGCGAGGTCCTCTACGACGTGAGCCGGCTCATCATGGAGCTGGGGCCCACGGAGAGGGATCTGCGAGTGCTCGAGCGGGTGCGCGCCCAGGATCGGGATCTGCACCAGGACTGACGCCCCTCGGAACCCGAGGGGAGAAGTCGTGCCGCCGTGTCAGCCCGCTCTGGTAGGGTGGCTGACGCTAGAGGTTCGGCGTCTGGGCCCTACCTCCGGCATTTCACTGGCGCGGCGTTGGCGTCGCGAAGGAGAGCCCGAGTGTCCATCGACAGGCCCGAGTCCTCGAACCACCCCCGGCTGCTGTTCTCCGTGGATGGGACCCGTTACGAGCTCGTCCGCAAGCTGGGACGGCGCAGCAATGGCGAGCTGATGCTCGCCCGGCGCCGGTATGCGAAGGGGCCCGCCGGCTCCGTGATCATCAAACGGCTGTCGCGGCCCGTCAGTGAGAAGCAGAAGCAGCGGTTGAAGGAAGAGGTCCAGCTGGCGTACCGGCTGGACCATCCGGGCATCGCCAAGGTGTACCAGTTGGTGCTGCACGGGGGCCTGCCGTACGTGGTGATGGAGTACGTGGAGGGCCGCTCCGTGGAGACGGTGTTGAGCGTCACGGCCATGCGGCAGCGGCCCATGTCCGAGGCCTTCGTCTGCCACGTGGTGTCCGAGGTCGCGGACGCGCTCCACCATGCCCACACGCGGACGGACGAGCACGGACGGCCCCTGGGAATCGTCCACCGGGACATCAACCCGGAGAACATCCGGGTGGGCAGCAGCGGCGAGGTGAAGCTGGTGGACTTCGGCGTGGCGTACTCGTTGCTGCCCGGGCGCGAGGCCACCACGGCCAACGTGCTGCGCGGGGACATCGCCTATGCGTCTCCGGAGCGCATGCGCCTGGAGAAGGTGGATCACCGCTCGGATCTGTTCTCGCTGGGGCTGGTGATGCTGGAGCTGCTCACGGGCAAGCACCTGTTCGATCTGGAAGACGTGGAGCAGGCGGCGCAGGCGTCCGGGCCGGTGGCGTCCGCCGCGCTGGCCGAGGCGCACTGCGAGGAGCCCAGCTGGGTGCCCATCGCGCAGATGGCGGCGCGCATCCAGCGGTTCGGACCGGAGGACGTGGAGCGGGCCACCCAGGGGATTTCAGAGCCCCTGCGGGCCGTGGTGCAACGGGCGCTGCGGCGGGAGCCGGCCGAGCGCTACCAGTCCGGCCTGGAGCTGCGGGATGCGCTCCGGGAGTTCCTCGTGGTCCAGGGGCGCTCGTACGGACGGCCGGAGGCGGCGCGGGAGGTGCTCGTGGCCGTGAAGGAGGCGGAGCTGCTGCGCGAGTCCGCGGACGTCCTGGAGCCGGAGGTGTTCCCGGACACGGCGCCGCGGCGCAACGAGCACTGAGTCAGCGCCGGCGCTGTTTCTTCTTGGGCGGCGGCTGCGGCTTTTCCTTTTCGCCGGAGACCTGGAAGGGAATCCGCATGTCGGGGACCTCACGGCCCTGGGCATCCGTCATCGACGTGCCGGACTGCGCGTCGATGACGAGGGTGTACTTGTGGCCGCTCTTGAGGGGCGTGGGCAGGGAGATCCGGTACAGCAGCCCGTTGGGGGATTCCTCGGCGGAGTCGTCCGAGACCATGGCGCGCTCGGCCTCGTCGAACAGGCGGACGCGGTAGTTGCGGAGCGCCAGTGTGCTGCGCAGCTCGAGCGTCGACGTGGGATCGATGAGCGGACGGCCTTCTTCTTCGCCCACGAGGGGAATGGCCTCCAGGCCGGCATCCGGGAGCGTGTACTGGAGCGAGAACGACGCGGGACCGGGCCCCGCGTCGGCTTCAGCGGCCGTTTCGGCTTCACCGGCGACGGTGACGCCCGCGTCATCGGTAGGGGCGGAGGGCTTGGGGCATCCGGCCACGGCGAGCGCGGCCGCGCAGACGGCGAAGCTCAAACGGAGGAGTCGCATAGGGCTCGCAGACCCTATGTCTCAACGCCCGGACCGAGAAGCGCGAAAGCCAGGCTCCGGCTGCTGGGAAACGCCATTCCGGAGACCCGGAGGGACATTCCCAGGGGGCTGGGGGACGGGCCCGAGGACGCCCGGCGCCACCCCGTTTCCCTCTGACGTTGGGTCTGATAAGGTCGGCTTCTGTCCGAGTTGACAGGCGTTAGAAAGCGTGACTGGCGCGCGGGGGCCGCTCGGGTGTACCACTTCGCCTGTGAGCGCAGCTCCACCACGACGCACCATGTGCGGGCGCCGTCAGACGGGCCCGCTACCGTGCCGTCCGTGGGGGACGACGTTCAAAGCATCCAGGTCCGGGGCGCCATTGGCTGGACGGCCGCCCGCGCTAGGAACGCGAGGGACCTACCAGGAAGCGGCCAGCGCCTAGGAACGCTGCCCGCGTGGAGCGCCTCGGGTGAGTCCCACAACTCCCCGGGGCGCTCCCCCCACCGGGGTTGCCGGTGAGAGGAGCTGTTGACCCGCACACTAGGCACCCGCCCCTCCGTACAGCAAGGGTGTAAGGGTGCGGATGTGGGATCCCACTAGGGGTAGTGGGGCGTGCAGCTGCTCTACCCCTAGCCCTAGTGGTGCGCCCACCCGGGGTAGGGGAGGGTGCCCCAACGGCACCCGCCGGCTCCTGTTCACGTGGCCACACTGCCCCGTAGACGCGCGCCATGCCCTGGAGCGATGACCCTGCCCGCCGCCCCCGCCGATGCCGCCTGGATGGCTGCGGGGGCCCTTCCTGGCGCCGTTGCAGGGTGTGTGGGGTCTGGGTGTGTCGCGGCCATCGCCACGGGGCAGGGAACTGGGTGCGTTGCTACCGCTGCACCCCTGCCCAGTTCGCAGAGGTCCTGGGCACCGAGTGGCGGTCCAGGACGCCCGAGGTGCGCCAGCTCCTGGAGCGGGCCGACGCCGAGCGGCGCAGCCTGCGGGACTGGCTGGTTTGGTGGGCGGCGCTTCAGGCCCCGGCGGCGCCGGCACCAGCGCGCACGCTGGGGAGCTGGAGCGGCCCACCAGGCGGACTGCTAATCCCGCCCGGGGCGGGCGCTAGCTCTCCCCCTGGTGCACGCTGAGAGCTTCCCGCAGCAGGGCGTCCACTCGTCCTAGCATTGCGGATGCTTCCATCAGGAAGCCGTGCTTCTTCGCTTCCTGGACGCTCCCATGCCGGTTGATCGCCGCTGCGTGCTCGTGGAGCGTGTGAGGGAGCACCTTCACGGCCTGCCGGATGTCCTCCAGGCTCAGCCCCTCCAGAGCCTCCACCGCGTCGTGCACCGCCTCGACCACGGACGCGCCGTGGGTTGCCGCCGTCTGGTGTCGCCGTTTGCTTGCCATACTCCGACGGGTGCGCACTGCCGGGCAGCTCCACAACGGCCGAGGTGGCGGGCGGCTGGCGCCTCGCGCGACCGTGCTCGAGGCGCGCATTGCGCGGCACCAGGCCCTCGCGCACAAGGTGGTGAGCACCAGGTCCTCGTGCACCAGGTGGTGAGCACCAGGTGCTACGCCTGAGCCATCCCCCCGGGGACCGTCAACCCCCGCTCAGTCCAGGAGTGGAGTAGGCGCGCCATGGCCTCGACACCAATGGTCGACTCCCCTCGCGCGAGGGCGGCCGCGCCCTCCGCCACGTACTCCGCCAACATCATCGCCACATTCTGCTGCTGAAACCCGATGAGTAGAACTAGGCCGCTCACCGCATCCACGGGCGGCGCCGTCGCGAGACACCGCAGGGCCTCTGACACCGCGTCTGCGAGTTCCTCGGGCAGATGCGCGAGCGACGCCGCCAAGCCCTCGCGGACGGCCGTGGACATCCCCACAACAACCGGAAGCTTTCTGTTCCTCATGGAGGGCCGAAACACCCGGCTGATGCGGCCACTTCCCGAAACGGCACCGGCCCGCCACTCAGTGCGAGTAGCGGGCCGGCGTGGACTGCTGGGGTGGGTTCAGGACTCCGCAGCCTGGCGCACTCTCGGGCCCGGCGGCGCTGGGCTCCAGGGCCCCTGGGGTCGGCCATCAACTCCCGACCTGGTGCCCGCGCATTGCGCCGGAGCTCCAGCAGCTCACCCCGCGCGCGCGGGGTACGGGACGGGCGGCGGCGCGGGGCGCGCAGCGCGCTCCAGGTCCTTCCGGGCCTGCTTCGTGCGCGGGGGCTGCCTCTGCAAGCCGGACTTGTGCACCGTGCCGGTGGGGGTGCTCCCCTGGTAAAACCACCGCACGGTGACGAAGCCCTTTGCATCCGGCGCCCTCACGACTTCGGCAGGCCACACAGGAGAAATCCGGGGATAGACGGTATCGCCCTTCTTCAGCCCGCGGGGGCCTCGCTTCATGTCCTTCGCACTCGGCTCCCACATCGTCGGCCATCCTCGCGACATCTCAGCCTGCCTTTCGCGCCACGGCCACGCCCGTGGCCTCGGCATCCAGTGCAACGCCATTCGCTGGCGAGTGCTTCACGCGCAGGGCGCCGAGCAGAGCGTGCACGCCACCCATAACCCAGGAGATGCGCCGCTCTGCCTGGCGCTGGAAGCTCTCCAGGCCCTCGACGCGGCCCCGCGTCTCCACCTGGCCCTGCTCCAGGCGCTTCATCGCCCGCGCCTGGTTGCTCACCGTGCGCCGCAGCTTCCGCACCTGACGCCGGACTGCGCGCGTGTTGGCCATGGCGCTCGTCACGCCACTTGCGATAGCGCTCGCCGCCACCGTCAGCGCTCCGAGAATCTCGGGGCTCATGCTACGGCCCTCCGGTGCGCGAGGACCGTCAGGGCCCGCTCGTAGTACATCCGCCGTTGCTCGAGTCCGTTGAGGCCCCCGTTAATTTTATTCGTCACCGCCACGAGGTCTCCAGCATCCGCGAGCGGACTCAGCCGCCGGCTGTTCCAGTATTCGACGGCCACGAGGAAGCCGACGGACGGAAGGGCCGCATCCTCCGGGTGATTGACCAGGTCGATATCCAGGGCCTTGCCCACGGTGGCGTAGTTATACCGCCCGGTGAGCTGGATAGGCCCGCGCCCCTTGAACCGCGGCCCATCACCCGGGACGTTGTTGCCCAAGATTGTCCGCCCCTCGTACGCCTCGCCGGTCCCGACCTCCAGCCACTTCGTGAGCCCGTCCGACTCGTGCCCGAGCTGCGCCAGGAACATCGCGAGCCGCTCCACGTTGGCGAACATGTCCCCTTCCGCAAGGGCCACGTTGAGATGCGGCAGGTACTCGCGCGCCTTCATGTCCGACAGCTTCGGCATGATGCGGCGCAGCTCGTCCAGCGTGAGGTCATCCCCGGTCTCGCCGTCCCCGTCGCCGCTGCCATCCAGCTTGCGCACCATCACCGCGGTGCCGGCGGCCGCAACACCACCGGCAGCCAGCAGCGCGAGCAGTGCCTTCGTCCTCGCCTTCATGCTTCACGTGCCTTTCCGATGATCTGCGCCAGCGGCCGCAGGGCGTAGCCGAGCAACCCGAGCCCGAGCCCTGCCCCGGCCGCGTACAGCACCCAGGGCCGGGAGACGTTCTTCCCGATGACTTCGATTGTCTCTCCCAGCTCCTCCGCGGCGTCGGCCACGTCCTGCACGGACTCCATGGCCGTGTACTCCACCGCGTTCTCGGTGCTGTAGGCGTTGAAGTCGCGCGTCGTCTCCGTCACGAGCGCGGCAATCTCGTTGCCGTACCGCAGCCACTCCTCCAGGGAGTAGGGGCGCCGGTCATCGTTGACGCCGGCGCTCACCCATCCCTTGCGACGGGTGGCCCAGTCGGTGAACAGCTCCCGGGCCTGGCGCACCGCGCCGGCCATCTGGTCGGCCGACGCATTCCGCCAGTTGCTAAACCAGCTGTCGGCCTTGTCCTCGGCCGTCTCGACGGCCTCGCGCACGAACTTCTCGTGGGCGTCCATCTCGCGAAGCTGCTGTACCGAAAGGGCCCCCATGGTTCACCAGGCCGTGACGGTCAGCCGCAGCTGCATGGACATCACCCACAGGGGATCCGTCGTGTCGGGGAACGTCCCGCCGGCCACCTCCACGCCGAACCGCAGCCACGGCGACCACTCCGGCGACATGGTGCGCTCGGGGTCGTTGAGGTCCACGTGAGCGCCGAGCACGGCGTGCCCGTGTTGCAGGATGCTGCCCGCACCGTAGTTGTTGGTGCCGAGGTACACGCGCGGCAGGGGAGTGGCGGCGAAGGTGGGGTAGAGATGGCTCTCCGGCCCGGGAACCAGCTCGATGAAGGGCTGAAACCTCGTCGCGGCATACGGGGCGATTGCCTCGAACACCATCCGCACCCCGGTGTACTGCCCGACGTCCCAGGGCGCGGCGATGGCAGTGTCCAGAATCACGCCGCCGTCGGACAGCGGGGCCGGGTGGATGTAGACGGAGCCCGACAGCAGCTGCGCGCCCATGATGCCCGTGCCCCCGAACACCTTCGAGAACAGCACGACGGACGGCGCACGACGCACGGCCGCGTAGCCATCCGCGCCCGTCCTCACCATCAGGCGGCGCCGGTCCTCGGCCCCGCTGCCGGCGAACAGCTGGTACACGTCTCCCGGCGAGGCGTTCACCACCTCCACCACGCGCGCCGCCGTCCCCGCGGCGCCCGCCTCATCGCTGGGGCCCAGCACGGTGACATCCGTCGGCTCCGTGTCCTCGGGATTGACGATGGCCTTGAGCGGGTAACCACCGCGGTTCCCGGCGGCCGGGAGAATTTGGAACGCTGCCACTGGGGCGGGGAGCGTCCAGCGCACCTTCCCGTTGGCGTCCACCATCAGCACTTCACCAGGTGTCATCATCTGCGTTGCTTCGCCTTCCTTCACTGCGTTGTTGATGCTGCGTTTCGTCCTTCAGAAGATGCCGCCGCCCCCGAAGAGACCTCCGAGGACGGAGCTGACCAGGCCCCCGAGGTCCAACGGCGGCGTCCGCGAGTTCCCGCTGCCCTGCGGTGTGCTCTGCGCGGGCGTGCGGTTCTCCAGCTCGCGCCGCAGCTGGTCCTCGCGGTCCCGCATCTCCTCGCGCAGCTGCTCCCGCTCGGCGGCGGCCTGGCGCTTGGTGTCACTGCTCGACTTCACGGCCAGGCCAATTCCCACGAGGCTCAAGACGGCCCCGGCGGCCGCTGCGACCTTGAGCCCTCCGTCGCCTCCGCTGCTATTGCTTCCACTCACGTTTGCCTCACAGCTCCAGTAGGTCCGGCGGCAGTTTCCAGGGAGGTACGACGCCGCCGGCGCCGTCGTCCCTCATCCTCAGCATCTCCACGTAGCTGCCCCCGGCCGCCTCCATGTCTCGCGCCTTCCTGGGGGGCGTAGGCGGCTCCACCGGCTGATCGGGGTGGGGAGCAACGAAGCCGTCGCCGGGCTCCGAATGGCCCCCGAAGCCATCTCCCCCGCCCATCTCGTGCAGGGGCACCGCGTCGTCCTCGAGCCGCGCATTGCGCTCCTCGAGCACCTCGTTGGGGGGCGGCTCACCAGCAGCGAAACCGCGCCGCGCACCGTCCCCCGGAGCGGGCAGGTCCTCCGGCCCCGCCACCTGCTGCCGGTCCCTCATGATGAGCCCGGCGCACCAGCCAACCAGCATCGCGGCCGCACTCGCAGCCGCTACAGCACCTCCATTCCGCATCTGCTCTCCTTCACCAGCTCTCGCGCTCGTTCATGTCTTCGGGCAGCTCCTTGCCCACTGGGCCCTTGCGCGGCTTCCCCGGCGGCACGTACACAGTCGGCTTGGGAGCCGGCGGGGTGGGGGGCGGAACACTGGGCACGGGGCCTCCCACCTTCGTGGGGGGCGTGACGGACACCGGTGGCGGCGCAGGGGGCGGCGGCGCCGGTGGCTCGGGAGGTGGCAGGGGCACCGGTGCCGGCTGCCGTGCGGTCTCCACCCTCCCGCGCACCGCGCCTCCCCCTTGGCGCTTCAGGTCGTCAATCTCTGAGCTGCCATCTCCAAACAGCTCCTCATAGGCACTCTGCTCAGCACGGAGGGCCTCCGCGCGCTCTGCCGCGGCAATCTCGGCCGGGGTAGGAGGGGTGAACGGTACGCCTTCATAGTTGGGGTGGCCCGGCTGCCAGTGGTACTGCACCGTCACGCCGTCCGCGTACCGCCGGTACGTCACCATGGTGCGGTCCCCGTCGCGGTCGTTCGGGAAGCAAATGAAGCCGCCATCCCCCAGCGTGTAGCCATTCCAGAGGTGGTCGCGCGCCGAGACAAGCGGGTGCGGCTGCGCCATCCACGCGCGGTAGGAGTCACGCTGCAGCCGGTCGATGTGCTGCGCCACCTCCAGCCGGCGAGCTCGGCCCGCGGCTTCCGCACCGTCAAAGTACTCGCGCGCCTGAAGCTGAAGGCCCTGCTCCCACGCTGCCGCGCCGGCCGCCCACGCCTCCATGTACCCTTCGTACTCCGCCCCATCCAACGCGTACGCGAGAGCCTGTTTCAGACGCGGTTGCGCAATCTTCGCCCGCTCGTTCTCGTCGGCCAGCGCGCCCAGCACGGCGAGCAGCGGGCCCGCGAAGATGGAGAGCGGCGCAAGCGGCGTTGCCAGGAGAATCGGCCCCAGGGCCTTGCTCCCGGCAGACAGCAACCTCACGGCGTCGCTGGGCTCGGGAGGCGGTGGCAGCTTGGGCGGAGGGGGCCGCGGCTGCGGCGGTTCGTACTCACCCACACCCGTCGCGCCGTGTCCGCCCTCGCCACCTCCGCCCGCCGTCTCATCCGGCACCGCGCCCATCATCCGCACCCGCTGCCGGCGCGCAGCCACCACCGCACCGCCAACACTCGCGATGGTGCTGCCGAGCCCCAAGGCAGCCGTGAGCAGCTCCAGGCGCTGTGTCCACTTACGCATTTGGATTTCCTGCCCGCGCTCGGCGCTGGCGAATGAGAAGAAGCCCCGGCTTGCGGCGCACGCACGCGCGGCCGGGGCCGTCTGCCGCGGGGTGCGGCGTGCCGAAGCACACCGCACCCCCTCGGCTTACCGCGTGGGCTGCCGGCGCACCGGGGGCGTGTTGCCCGCCGGCTGCGCCGCGCCGCCCGTCACCGGCACCTTGGACTTCTGGGCCAGCGCCTGGAGCTGGCCCATGAGCTGGCGCCCCTGCTGCTCCCGCTGCTCCTCCTCGGCCACGTACCCGCCGATGATGTCGCGCACCGCCTGAGACACGGTGCTGGGGTACTCCGCGCCACGCTCGTTGACGACGAAGGCCACGATTCCCCACCCGGCCTCCTCGTAGATGCCCTTCACCGCGCCGAGGTCACCGCTGGGGAAGCGCTCGCTGGGCTTCATCGCGTCGATGATGCGCCGGGCGTACTGCTTGGCCTGGTGCGGCGGGATATAGACCTCCGACACACCATTGGCCACGCGAACGCCCGCGTTCTCATAGAACGCGTTCTCCTTGCTGGTGAAGGCCACCCCACCGGAGAAGCCGAGCTGTCCGGCGTTGGTGTCGACGCGATCGTAGACCGCGGCATTCACCACGAGGAGCTGGACGTCCGGGTCCAGCTGCTTCGCCTCGAGCTGGCACAGCTCGAACCACAGCTGGGTGGTGAGGTACTTCATCATGACGACGCGCAGGGCCCAGGGCTCGGTCAGCTTGTCCTGCTTCGCCGTGAGCTTGCCGGGGATGAGCTGGGCGAACTTCGTGTCACCGTTGGGCCCGTAGATGAGGGTGCGGGCATCCGCGATCAGCTCCTCGGGCGCGCTCAGGCCCTTGGAGGACTCATAGGCCCGCTGGATGTCCTCGGGCATCGCATCACGGGCCACCGGGAAGCCGCCCACCGTCACCGTCATCGTCTCGAGCAGGGTCTCATCCAGCGGCACGAGCTGCTCGGCCGAGAAGACCAGGCCGGGCGGGGTCTCGATGCCCTCCTTCTCGGGGGAAACGAGCTTGAAGACCTCCAGCGGCAGACCGATGAAGCGCTCATGGCCCTTCTGCCAGAGCGGCGAGAACGTGACGTAGGACTCCTTCAGCCGCAGGGTGGAAGAGATGGCGCGGAAGGCGTCGCTCTCCACGCTCAGGAAGCACGAGCTGTCGAGCATCTGCGCCACGCCCAGACCGAACACCTTCTCTCCCTCCAGGACGTGAGCCGCGAAGGACAGCGGCACGTAGACGGTGAAGGTGAGGACGTGGTCCCCGGTGGTCAGCGCCTGTTGCAGGCCCGTCGCGCTGTCCTCCAAATCCTCGTACTCCTCGCGCAGGAAGCGGCGGCACTCCTCGCGCAGCGACAGGAGACTTTCCCCCTGGATCGGCTCCCACTTGACGCTCAGCGAGTGGCAGGCGCGAAAGCTGTAGTGCAGGCTCTCGAGGACGTCGTCGATCTGCGCCAGCGTCAGCGCGGGGTTGTTGGCCGTCGCCTCGACATTCAGCTCGATGCGCATGGCGTGGCCGTAGGTGATGGTGCCCAGCGGCATCGCCATGGAGCCGATGAGCATGGACGCGGCGCTGCCCTTCTTGAGGCTGCGGCGCGAGTTCTCGTAGGCGGTAATCTTTCTCACTTCGTGTCTCCTGCTGTTGTTTTGGACTGCTGCCGGTACTTCGGTGCCGGTGGGTTCACTTCGACGCGGCCGCGAGCTCGGGGCATTGCGCCAGCTGCCGGCGGCCGCTCACTGCTCTGCGGTGGCGCGGTGCTACGTGGCCGTGCGCTGCGTCTCGCCGGCCTTCGGCGCGCCGCCGGGGAGGTCCGCGGTGGTGATGGTGTCGGTGGCGATGCCCACGCCCACCACGCCGGCTCCGCCGGCAACGGCACCCAGGGTGAAGAAGACCAACCGATCCAGCCACCGGCGGCCCCCGATGCGGTTCTCGTCGTCGCCGCCGCTCTTCTCGATGCTCATCTTCGTGTCACTGCCTTTCTCTACTTGGGGTAACGGCCCAGCTGGGCCGACTGAGCGCAACGAGGAACTCGCCGCGCTTCAGGTTGGCGAGCCGCGCGGCGTACCGCTTGCCGAAGTCGGCTCCGATGGTCTGCCTGTCGCTCGCCTTCGTCTGTGCGCCGGAGATGCAACGGGTCCAGTTGCCCCGCACCGCCGGGGGGAACATGTTCGGCGTCTGCCCCATGAACACGGTTGAGATGTCCTTGGGCCAGACGGCCGCGAGTTGCACCAGCTCCGGCTCGGCGTGGTCACAAAGCTGTGCCACCTCCTCCACGAAGAAAACGAGGCCGTTGCCCCGCCCGAGGAGAATGGGAAGAACGCTGCGAAACTCTGCCGCGAGCTGCTTCGGCGTCAGGAATGGCGAGCTGGGGACGATCCCAAGCTCCAGGTCACGACGCGTGACGACGCGCCTGTCCACCGAGACGGCCTCGTGCAGCTCCGGCACCGTGAGGCGCTGGCGGAGACTGCCCAGGATGTTCCCGGGGCGCCGCTTGCCGTGGATGGTGTGCTCGTCGCTGGAGTCCCAGAACGCAACGGCACAGCCTTGCTTCCGGAGGAAGGGCACCCAGTCGACCTTCACGGCGTAGGACTTTCCGCAGCCCTGCACGGCCAGGAGCCCCGCGCTCTCGGGGCCCGGCACGTACGGTTTGAACACCGTCCCCAGCTGCTCACCGTCGAGCTGCTCTACGGCGGCCCTTCGCTGCGCTGTCACCGGCCGGGCCTCCGGGGCTTGAGCCCAGAGAACGCACGGACGACACGGCGGGCCGCGTTGACGCTGCCGCGGTGCGCCAGCGGCACCAGCTTGCTGGCGGCCGTCGCACCCTTCGGGGCCACTGCCACGACGAGCGCCACCACGTACGCGGCAAGCTCCCAGGTGGGAGACTCCACTTCAGCGCCCGCTGGGACCTTGGATGCCTTGCGCGTGGCGAGCAGTTCGGTGAGCCTGTCGAGCGGGACTCCGCTGATCTTCCGCTCGGCCTCACCGCGGCCGCGGAAGATGGTGCGGTCACAGGGAAGGGTGAGGTCACACCACGTGCCCCTGGTGAGCCCGGCCAGGCGCTCCAGCCACCACGCGATTGGGCCGGCGGCCGCCTCGATTCGCTCCACGGGGATTCCGTTGACGAGCACCGGCTCGCGCAGCGGCTCGCCGGGCTCCTCCAGCTCCGGCACGTCTTCCACCACTGGCGGGGCCGCGGCAACGCTCGCGAGCGCAGCGCGGGCCATGCGCTCCCACTCGCCGGCGGCTTCCACTGCCGCGGGGACGGCCCCTGCCGCCTTGCGCCGCTCGTCTGCGACGCCAGCCACTACGGCCTCCAGGGCTCCGGCGGGGTAGGTGGCCACGTTGCAGCGCTCGAAGATGGAGCGCAGCGCCTCGGGCGTCTCCTCGTCCCGCAGGCTCTGGCGCACCCTGCGGGCGGCCCGGCCCAGCGCCTCACCCTGTTTCACCGCGGCTCCTGCAGGAGCGCATTGCGCTCCTCGAGCCCGCGGCATAGACGGAGCCGGTCGGCCAGGCCGTGCGGCGCCCAGCAGCTCCTCATGGGCGGGCGCCACCTCGCCGGCGGCGGCCGTGTCCAGCAGCTCAGGGTGGGCAGGGTCCACCACATCCACCCCGCGCAGCTCCCCAAGGATGTTGTCCAGCCGCGAAGCCGTCGGACCGCTCGCCGCCGGCTCGGCCGCCGGGTGCGTCTGCTCGGCTGTCTGGACAGGTACCGTCACGTCGTGCGCTCCCAGGGGTGGGGTGGAAGTCGACGGGGCGCGCTCGGCCGGCCCCTGGGTGCGCGTGCTGGCGGGGGCCCTAGCGCCTCACCGGACAGACACCGACACCCTGAGCGCCGGCGCGACTGCGCGCCCCGTCGACGCATGGGGGTGTCTCACGCCGGCGCGCCGGCGGGGATTAGGCGAGAACACAGACGGCGCGCCGGCGCCACAGCACCCCATGGGTTGGCACCGCGGCGCCCTTCCCGGCACAGCCCCCCCGGCATCACCCTTGCTGCATGCTCAAGGGACGCTGGGTGAGCGCCAAGGAGGTGGCCGGCACGATGAGCGTGCACGAGAACACCCTCTGGAGCTGGGCGCGAGAGGGCCTCATCATCGCGCGCCGACTCGCGGGGGATGGGCCCTGGCGCGTCCTCCAGGGACCCGACGGCCGCGCCGTGGACGCCGACACTCCGGAGAGCAGCTCCCCGCTTCGCCCGCGGCACGTGCCGGAGTGGGTGGGCGTCAACGCGGCGGCCAGGGCCGCCGGCGTCCACCCGCGCAACGTCCGGCGCTGGGTGAAGAAGGGCAAGGTAGTGGCACGTGTCCACGCCAAGGGCCGGGGCCTGGTGGAGGTAGCCCTCGATTGGGACGGCCTGCCGGGTGACACCCAGGACGCCGGCGCGGCGGCCCGCCTCGCCGCTGCTGCCACAGCCACGGCGGTGGAGCGCGAGACGGCACGCCGGCGCGAGCACGAGCGCGCCGGTGCTGCCGCCTGACGCAGCCCACCCCGACTGCCGCAGCGGCCGCCGGCGCGCGGGCCCGGCCGCCCAACCCCGGACCGGCTTGGCTCCCTCTCCTGTCGGCGCTCGAGTAGCGCAATGCGCGCGAGCTCCACCCGGCGCCGGCCCCGGCCGCCCAACCCCGCACCGGCCTGGCCACCCCTCCCACCGGCGCGTCGGGTTGGCCTCACCGGGCGGCCCAAGGCGCTGCCGAAGCCGGAGGGGTGGTCGAGGGTGCCTCCCCCCCGGCCTCATGCGCCCAGGAGGGCTCCAGGGCCGCGAGAGGGGCACGGAAACCGGGCATTCCCCCGCACGGTCAGCAAACGGGCACTGCCGGCGGTACCGCGCCGGCACCCCGTGTCCTCGGCTTTGCCTGTCTCATGTCGCGGCCGCCGCCCTCGGGCGGTGGGCGCACGTCACCCAGGGGGGCCAGCACCCGCCCGCGGGCGAAGCGCACAGCCCGCCGGCGGCCTTACATACCTGGTTACAGAGGGTTTCTCGGTTAAAGGAGTGAACTGCTCCAGTAGAGGCGGAGCCAATCTCGCTCTGAGGCGTCTGTAGATGGGGGAGAGGCGTTGGTAGAGGTCCTCCTGCATAGGCGAGCGGCGCAGCTTCGGGCGGTGGCCCTGACGCGGCCGCTCGCGCCGGTGCGCGCGCCGGCGCAGCAACCGGCAGCCCATGAGCGTCGGGTACGTCACGCCCTGGACGTCACAGAAGCGCCGCAGCTTGCCGGCGCGGCATAGCCACCGGGGCCGGCGCTGCGCCGCCGGCAAGTCTCTGGTGAGCGTCCCGTAGTGCCGCAGCTTCTGGAAGCGGTGCACGTAGCAGGTGACGCCCTCGGGCCTCTTGGGCTCCGGCAGGGGGGCCTGCCCGTTCTTCTCCCTCCATGCATTCTGGTAGCGCACGCGCCGCAGCTCCCGGCGGTACTCCGCGACTGGGTCAAGCCGGGCCTGTATTTCCTTGGCCCACCGGGGCGTACAGCCGAGCTTGCGCGCCATCCACTCCGGCGTGTGCTGAAGCCCGCACCCAGTGCCCATCACCTTGGCCCGGCGAGTGACGGCAGGGCGCAGCCCGTGCACCCACTCCAGAATCATCAGGTACGGCACGGCCAGAGGTGGAACGCCCATGCGCGCGCCGAGGCGCTCGCACTCCTCGGGCCACATGGCGCCCCACCCGTCGGGTATCAGCTCGTCGAGATCCTCCGCGAGCACGTACAGCCCGCGGTTGCGCCGCTTGTACGGAGGGAGGCAGGGCGTACGGGGCCGCCCCTCGAGCTCGGCGCGCTCGCCGGCCTCCAGCAGCTCGCGCCGGCGCGCCGCGTCCTGCTCCTCGCGCTGCCGGCGGTACTCCTCGTTCTCGGCCGCCCGCTGTGCCTTCAGCTCCCTGTCCGCCTGGCGGCTGGCGGCATGGACAGCGAGCAGCAGCAGCTCGCCCTCATCCAGCACGGACGCCCCCAGCCCCCCCACCTCGCCGCCATGGCGAAGAGGGGAGGGGGGGGCGCCGGTCCCGCTGTGCTGGCGAAGCTTCACGCGCTCTGCCTCGACTGGCCATCCACGGCTAGGGACTCGTCGAGGCGCCAAGCCGCGTCTTCCACCGCGGCCGCCGCAGCCTCTCGCCGCTCCCCGGCGCGCTGGAGCACCTGCCACGCCTCCAGCGCCGCTGGCGAGCGGCGCCCCTCGGTCATCACCCGCAGCGTCCAGCTGGCGAAGCACCGCTCTTCGTAGTCGAGTGCCGAGCGCAGCTCCCGCCACGCCGGCACCATGGCGCCTGCCGTGTCCGCCTGGTCGTCGGTGAGCCTGCCGCGGAAACGGGGGTGGAGAAGCTCCACTAGCTCCACCTCCGGTTCTTCCGCAGCTGCCCGAGGCTCGACAGCCAGGCGCCGGCGAGAAAGACGGCAAGCGCCAGCATGTGGACGCTCAGCATCAGGACGGGCCAGTCGTCGCGCTCGTTAGCAAGCACGATGAGCCCGACGGCCCCGCCGAGGTTCAGCAGGTGGGCCGGGAGCATCCACGCAATCTCCACGAGGAGGACCCGCCGCCGCATCCGGCGGAGGTGATCAAGGTCACTCACGGGACGCGGCCTCCCGCTCTAAATACTGGAGCGCGTTGGAGATGCCGGGACGCCTCTCCGCGAGGTTCCGCCCCGACTTCGCCAGCTCGGCCGCCGCGTCCTCCCACTCCCTGCGGGCTTCCTGGGCGGACTCGTCGCGAGGTCCGCGAAGGGCAGCGCGAACAGTCCACCTGGCCCAGGTCTCACGCTCCAAGGCGAGAGCAGCTTGCAGCCGCCGGACCGCGCCCTCCCATGCATCTCCCATCCGCGATGCAAGGTCTCGCGCTTCGGCGCTCATCGTCCACCTCCGCTGGACTTCGTCTCGTGGGCCTTCATGCCGCCACCGCTCCCCGCCGAAGCTCTTCTGCGGGCCAGCACGTCGGACACAAGCGCATGGAGCGCCGTTGGTTCCACTGCGTACCGGGCCGCGTGCGCGTGCAGCCCTCGCACCAGCTCGCTGGCAACTCGTCGACGATGACCAGGTCAGACTCGGGGAGCTGGTCGTGGAGATCCTCGCCGGCGTAGTCGCCGGCTATGCCCATCTCCTCTGCAACGGGCCTGCACTCGTCGCAGAGTCCCGAGCGCATCTCGTCGGCCATGATCCCCACTCCGCACTGACCACACCGCGGAGTAGCCTCCTCGTCATCCAGGTCCTCGCCGGCGGGCAGCGCCACCGCGGTGGCGGGGAGCTGCTCGTGGAGGTCCTCGCCGGCGGGCAGCGCCACCGCGGTGGCGGGGAGCTGCTCGTGGAGGTCCTCGCCGGCGGGCAGCTCCACCGCGGTGGCGGGGAGCTGCTCGTGGCGGTCCTCGCCGGCGGGCAGCTCCACCGCGGTGGCGGGGAGATGCTCGTGGCGGTCCTGGCGCCGCTTCGGCCGCCGAGGGCCCCGAGGAGTGGGCGTGCTCTCCCCGGGGAATAACCCGAGCTGTACGGGGACGTTGCCTCGCACCGGTGGGCCAGGGAGCAGGGTGCCCTGACTGGCGGCCCGAAACACCTCCAGCTTGGCCATCCGCCGTGACAGCGCGCGGCCGCGTTCGTGCCGCACTCGCGCATCTAGCTTCGAGAGCAACGCTTGTGCTCGCGATACCGCCGAGTGCGCCTCAAGCCGGGCCTGACTCATCCACGGGCCGGAGCCCTCCGAATCGTCGAGACCCTTTGCGGTGGCCTGGAGGTCCAGCACCCGCAGGGACTGCCGCGCTTCGTCCTCCACAGCCTTCGTCAGGTCCGGGTCAGCGGCGAGGTACTGCAGCCGGCGCGCCTCTTCGCGCCGGCGCAGCTCAGCGACGACCCGCGCGGTGTGCTCAAACATCGCGCGCCTCCTCGGGCAGCCGGAACGACCGGAGCCCGCCCCACTCGATGCGGGAGCCCATCGCCATCAGCTCGGCCGTGCGCGCCGTGACGGACCACAGACGCGGCCCCTTCCGGACATGCCCGCGCCGGCGCAGCCGCCGCAGCACGGCCAGCGCGCTCTTGATGCCAGTGCCTTCGCGCACGTCCCGCAGGGTCGACCCCGGGATGCAGTAGACGAACGCGAGCACCAGTGCCTCTTCGGCATTGAGCGCGCCGCTGGGCTTCTTCTTCGTGCGGCTAGCCATTGCTGGAGCCCCCCGTCCCGGCCGTCGGGCTCGGGTCCCTGGGAGCGAGTGACCTGCACCAGGACTGGTGCACGGGGTTGCCGTCCACACGCGAGGAGAGACACTCCGAGCACCGCCCGGCCGCAAGTGCTGGGCTCACGGGTGAGACGTCCCAACCGCGGCGGCCCTGCTCAACACGCAGCGCAGCGGCTGCGCTGCACTGCGCTGCCTTGAACGCAAGGTTTTCCGCATCCTCAGCGAGCTGCACCGCCAGCGGGTGCGCTCCCAGGTTCTGCGCCGCCATCGCGAGCCCCACGAGCTTATTTCCAAGCGTGCTCGCGTCTTGTGCCGCCGCGATGAGCTGCGCCACGAACTGCTCCAGGTCAGCCGCCATGAGGCACCCCCACCTTGAGCAAGCTCATCGTCAGCGCCACCCCGAGCCGCGTCAGGGCCTCCCTGATGCCGTGCTCGTGGGTGCAACTCGCGTGGAGCGGCACCATCACGAGTGCCTGGAGGTGCTCGTGCACCAGGGGCGCGGCGTGCCACTGGAGGCGGCCCGTCACCGCGGTAGCGCCGGCCACGTCACAGGCCGCGCAGATAACGGGAGGCGCGAGCCAGCGCGGAGCTACGGAGACGCTCACCCGGCGCGGCTGCCCATCGTCGGGCGGGTGCGCGTCCAGCATATGCATGAGCAGCGCGCCAACGTCGTCCGTCTCGAACTCGCACGAATCGCAACGATGGAGGCTCCCGCAGGCGTCAGCCATCCCCGCCGGCAGCTCCGCGCGAGGGGCACCCACGAGCGTGGCGACGTCGAGGCCCACCACGCCGGAGCGCTTCTTCACCAGCGGACGCCCGCAGCCGCACAGGGGCGGGTTGATGGTCCTCGCAACCGGCTGGCACGGACAGTCGCCGTAGGACAGCCGGCAGCCCTGGCACACCAGGACAATGGGCTCACTCACCGCCCACCTCCTCACGAGCGACGTGGGGCACATCGGCCTCCAGGGGGGCCACCTCGCACTCGCATGAGCCGGGCAGCTCGTCGCACCCGACGCACACCCACGCCCCGGGAACATCGTCTCCCTCGCCGGCGCCGGCGGTCATGTCCCAGCGCATAGAGCAGGAGCACGCGGAGCACGTGGGCACCGCGGCGGGGTTGCCACCGGGCGCGCGGTCCCGATTGAGCCACGCACCGCACGTGATGCACCGGTCAGGGTCGGACGGGTTCGGCTTGTGTCCGCCGAACATCGCGCACAGCGTTTGGAGGTCACGCGGCATGGACCACCCCCTGCGCCTTCAGCCAGCGGGAGACAGCCTCCGAACCCTGGCCCATGGCCACGAGCAGCGAGCCCACGAAAACGAGGTGCTCCCCGTAGAGTGCATTCAGCAGCTCCCCGAGCGTGAGCGTGCTCGCCTCGCTGTTCCACACGGCCCACGCAACCTGGAAGAGGGCGCGCTCGCCACTGCTCCAGGGGTTGGACTCGCGGAGTTGCAATGCCAGCTCTGTGGGGCCGCGCTCCGTCCACAGCTCCCCGGGGACGCTCTTCTTCGTGCGCGCGCAGACGACACGGCAGACCGCGACAAGCTGGGCGTCAGTCATGGCCCACCTCGTCCTGGTTCATCGCCAGCTCTGCCGCCGCTTCGGCCTGGCGCTCTTGCTCCAGCTCGGCGCGCTCAGTCTTCGACCGCTCGCGGCGCTCCACCTTCCGGAGCAGCTTCACCGCCTCCTCAGCGGCGGGGGCCGCCTCATCGAGCGCACCTCCCATCCGCGCCGTGCACACGAGCAGCTCGTTGAGCACAGCCGGAGGCACCGCCACGCTGGCCAGCGCATTGGCGAGGGCGTCCACCCACATCCGGAGGTCCTGCACAGCCCCCGAGATCGTCTGTGCATCCTTCAGCGCTTGAGCCGCCGGAGAGAGTGCAACGCTCGCCGCGGTCGACAGCTCCAGCACGACAGACACCGAGTGCCCGGTGGTGCGCTGGTGGCGCTCCGCATCATCCACGTTAACGGTGTTGAAGTGGCATCCAGGCCGACGGCACTTCGCCACGCCGTACGCTGCTGCCGCAGGTGCTACCTTCGAGTGCTTCTTCTTCGTTGCCATGGGTGAGTGGTCCCCACGCGGTGGGAAAAACAACGGGACCGGCCGCTGCTCTGAATGGAGAGCAGACCGACCGGGCCCGAAGCCGGGGGACCAACCCGCGCGCCGCTGGCCCCCAACGTCATCAATTCGTGTAGAGCGATGGCCGCCATCACGGGGCCCCCTCAAAAAGCTTTCCTTGGCGGGGCGCGGGCGGCCTCGCTGCCGTCAGCGGCAGCCGGCCCTGCGCCATGACACGCTCCAGGTCAGCGGCCGCTTGTCTCGCCCACGTCCGGGACCGCTCAATTCCCACGGCCTCTCTGCCGTGCAGCCATGCTGCCACCAGCGTCGAGCCGCCACCCGCAAAGGGGTCCAGAACGGTTTCAGTCGCAGCGGTGAAGTGAGCCACCAGCCACTTCACATGGTGAAGGTCCCGAGGGCATGGGTGCTGGCCGGCACGGGCCCGCGCACCGCGCCCGGCCATCGCCCGGCCTTTTGCGGTGACTTCTCCCGGGAGCACACGTCCCGAGGGAGCCCTGCGCTCACCGAAGACGTAGGCCGGGAGGGCACCATTGAGGATGGGGCCCTTGTACGTGGGGAACGCGTAGCGCAGCCAGCAGACGCGGACAAAGGGCATGCGCCGCGAGAGCCCCGACAGGAACCGGGGGTCTGAGGTGCAGCCGAGCATTATGACGGCGCGTCGCGCCACCCGGGGAAAGTGGCGAGCCACCTGTGCGAAGAGACGCCACGGGTTTCGCACCGCCCGAAACATCCCTGCGGGGGCATCAGGCCAGACTGGGTCCGTGATGATGGCGGTAGAGCGCCGCCGCAGCTCGAGGTCGGGAATCAGCGTGCGTGCGTCCCCGACGTAGAGGCGCACACCGTCCTGGCTGAAGTACGCACGCCTCACGGGCGGGCCTCACAGCCGACCGAACGAGGGACCGCGCACCCCGTCCCGTTAACTGGACGGTGCGTCTGATATTGTGCGTTATGTCAACTCGGCCCACGGGCTTCCCAAGGGTCCTCCCACCCGGGCCCCATGGGCTGTGACCGGCATGCCTCCCCCCGTCCTCCCAGGCCTGGGTCCGATCGCGACGAGCCGCGTCAATCGACGCGCTCCTGCACAAGTTGGAAATCAAAGGCCCACTCATGCGTTGCTGGGCCCGGGAATTTTCTCCCCGCTTGACCGGGACCGGCCGTTCCCAGGACAACCCCGCCGCATCGCTCTTCCGGCTCCCGGAAAGGAACTTCACCTCCATGAAGCGTCTTCTCATCGTGGCATCTCTCATCGGCGCTGCCCCCGCGCTCGCCGATGAGGGCATGTGGACGTACAACAACTTCCCCGCCTCCAAGGTCAAGGAGAAGTACGGCTTCGAGCCCTCCCAGCAGTGGCTCGACAAGGTCCGTCTGGCCTCGGCCAAGTTCGGTGGCGGTTGCTCGTCCAGCTTCGTCTCCCCGGACGGCCTGGTGATGACGAACCACCACTGTGCCCGTGGCTGCATCCAGCAGCTGTCCACCGCCAAGAAGGACTTCATCGCCAACGGCTTCTACGCCAAGACCCAGGCCGAGGAGCTCCAGTGCCCGGCCCTCGAGGTCAGCCAGCTCGTCGAGATCACCGACGTCACCGGCCAGCTCAACACCGCCACCCAGGGCCTCACTGGCAAGGCGTACGCCGACACCCTCAAGGCCGAGATGGCCAAGCTCGAGCAGGCCTGCACCAACGGCGCCCCGGACGTGCGCTGTGACGTGGTGACGCTCTATCAGGGCGGCAAGTACAACCTCTACCGCTACCAGCGCTTCCAGGACGTGCGCCTGGTGTTCGCCCCCGAGCACGCCATCGCCTTCTTCGGCGGCGACCCGGACAACTTCGAGTTCCCCCGGTACGACCTGGACGTCACCTTCGTGCGCGCCTACGGCAAGGACGGCAAGCCCGCGAAGAGCCCCAACTACTTCAAGTGGTCCGACAAGGGCGCCAAGGAAGGCGATCTCACCTTCGTCTCCGGCCACCCCGGAAAGACCTCGCGCGGCCTGACGGTGGCGCAGCTCGAGTACCTGCGCGACACCGGCCTGCCCAAGCAGCTCTTCAAGCTCTCGGAGATCCGCGGCATGGTCTCCGAGTTCCAGAACCGCGGCGCCGAGCAGAAGCGCATCTCCAGCAACCTGCTCTTCGGTGTGGAGAACGGCCTCAAGTCCACCAAGGGCAAGCACGAGCAGCTGGTCGACAAGGCCTTCTTCGCCCAGAAGGTCGCCGCCGAGCAGGAGCTGCGCGCCAAGGTCAACGCGGATCCGAAGATGAAGGCCAAGTACGGCAACGCCTGGGATGAGATCGCCCGCGCCCAGGACACCTTCCGCAACATCCGCAAGGACTACGAGAACATCGAGAACGGCTTCAACTCGCAGCTCTTCTACGTGGCCCGCACCCTGGTGCGCGCCGCCGACGAGCGCGCCAAGCCGGACACCGAGCGGCTGCGCGGGTACAACGAGGCCAACCTGCGCTCGCTCGAGATGCAGGTGATGAGCAAGGCCCCCGTCTACCCCGAGCTGGAGATCGCCCAGCTGACGTTCTCGCTCACGAAGATCCGCGAGGAGCTCGGCCCGGATCACCCGTTCGTCAAGAAGGTGCTCGGCAAGGAGTCCCCCGCGTCGCTGGCCACCCGCGTCATCAAGGGCTCGAAGCTGACCGACCTCAAGCTGCGCGAGCAGCTCTACAAGGGCGGCAAGCAGGCCATCGACGCCTCCAAGGATCCGATGATCCAGCTGGCGGCCCTGGTGGACCCGGACGGCCGCACCATCCGCAAGACGTACGAGGAGCAGGTCGAGGCCGTCATCCGCAAGAACAGCGAGCTGGTGGCCCAGGCGAAGTTCGAGGTCTACGGCACCGGCATCTACCCGGACGCCACGGGCACGCTGCGCCTGTCCTTCGGCTCCGTGAAGGGCTACACCGAGGACGGCAAGAAGGTGGACCCCATCACCGCCATGAGCGGCACCTTCGATCGCCACACCGGTGAGGATCCGTTCGCCCTGCCCAAGAGCTGGCTCGCCGCGCAGAAGGATCTGACGGCCACCACCCCGATGAACTTCGTCACCACCAACGACATCATCGGCGGCAACTCGGGCTCGCCTGTCATCAACAAGGACGCCGAGGTCGTCGGCCTGGTGTTCGACGGCAACATCCAGTCGCTCGGCGGTGACTACGGCTTCGACGAGAGCGTCAACCGCACCGTCGCCGTCCACAGCGAGGCCCTCATCGAGGCGCTCAAGAAGGTCTACAAGGCCGACCGCGTCCTCGAGGAGCTGCGCCCGGGCTCCACGCCCACCGTGAAGGCCAACCCCGGCATGTAGTCCGGCCGTAGGCCCGCTGAAGTCCCGCTGAAAGACGAAGGGGCTGCCCAGGTGAATCCGGGCAGCCCCTTTGTTCTTCCGCTCACCCTGCCCCGACTACTCCCACTCGATAGTAGCGGGCGGCTTGGAGGAGATGTCGTAGACGACGCGGTTGATGCCGCGCACCTCGTTGGTGATGCGCGTGGAGATGCGCTCAAGCACCGGGTACGGCAGCCGCGCCCAGTCCGCCGTCATGCCGTCCACGCTCGTCACCGCGCGCAGCACGCAGGTGGACTCGTAGGTGCGCTCGTCCCCCATCACACCCACGCTCTGCACCGGCAGCAGCACCGCGAACGCCTGCCACAGCTCCTTGTACAACCCCGCGTCCCGCACCTCCTGCTGGACGATCGCATCCGCGCGGCGCACCAGCTCCAGCCGCTCCTCGGTGATCTCCCCCAGCACCCGGATGGCCAGGCCCGGCCCCGGGAACGGCTGCCTCGACACCATCTCGTCCGGCAACCCCAGCTCGCGGCCCAGCGCGCGGACCTCGTCCTTGAAGAGCTCGCGCAGCGGCTCCACCAGCTTGAGGTTCATCTTCTCCGGCAGCCCACCCACGTTGTGGTGGCTCTTGATGGTGACGGACGGGCCCTTGTACGACACGGACTCGATCACGTCCGGGTACAGCGTGCCCTGCGCCAGGAACTCGGCGCCCTGCACGTCCCGCGCGGCCGCCTCGAACACCGTGATGAACTCGCGGCCGATGATCTTCCGCTTCTTCTCCGGATCCGTCACGCCGGCCAGCTCCGACAGGAAGCGCGCCCGCGCATCCACCGTCTTCAGCGGCACGTGGAAACGGTCCACGAAGAGCGCCTCCACCTGCTCGCGCTCGCCCTGCCGCAACAGGCCGTTGTCCACGAAGATGCACTGCAGCCGCGCACCCAGCGCCCGGTGCAGCAGCAGCGCCGCCACCGAGCTGTCCACGCCACCCGACAGCCCGCAGATGACCCGGCCGTGCTCGCCCACCTGGCGGCGGATGGCCTCCTCCGCCTCCTGGATGAAGCCCTTCATCGTCCAGCTCCCGCTCACCTTGCAGTCGGTGAACAGGAAGGCGCGCAGCATCTCCTTGCCCATCGGCGTGTGCACCACCTCGGGGTGGAACTGCAGGCCGTAGATGGGCTTGCTCTTGTGCGCCGCCGCCGCGTACGGCGAGTTGCCGCTGCGGCCAATCGCCTCGAAGTCCGGCGGCAACATGTCCACCCGGTCCCCGTGGCTCATCAACACCTTCACCCGCTCGCCCAGCTTGAAGCCCGCCAGGGGCCCGCGCGCCGACACCACCTCCAGCTCGGCCGAGCCGTACTCGCGGTGCGCGGAGCGGTCCACCCGGCCTCCCAGCAGCTTGGAGATCAGCTGCAGGCCGTAGCAGATGCCCAGCACCGGCAGCTCCGAGCTGAAGACGTAGGAATCGCACCGCGGCGAGCCCTCCGTCTCCACCGAGGCGGGGCCTCCGGAGAGGATGATGCCGCGCGGAGCGAACCGGCGGATGTCCTCCGCGGGGAGATCCGGACGGTGGATCTCACAGTACACGCCGAGCTCCCGCACCCGGCGGGCGATCAGCTGCGTGTACTGGCTCCCGAAATCGAGGATCAGGATCTTCTCAGCGTGAATATCCACACACTCTCCATGGGGGGCGCGCGTTGACGGATGCGGGCCTTATCGCTACAAACTTTCGGAAATCAACCATTAAGTCCCGCTCGAACTCGAAGAGGTCCTGGATGCGCCTGCCCGCCGTTGCAACCGTCCTGCTGCTGTCCGCCACCGGTTGCGTGAAGGAGATCTCCTCGGAGGAGCGTCTGGAGCGCGAGTCGCCGTCGCGTGCGTCGGCCGGGGACACCCCGGATGCCGAAGCGCTGGGCAAGGTCCACTGCGACGACACGGGGGATGTCCTCAACCAGGCCCGCAACGTCAACCGGCCGGAGACCGACCGGGTGATGAGCTACATCGACCTCTACACCTCGTTGATGAAGCGCAACGCCACCTTCGAGGAGGCGATGAACCGCAACCCGGACCTCAACTACACCGAGGGCAGCCAGAAGCTGGTGGCCGCCCGGGAGAACTGCATCCAGCAGACCGCGGATGTGAAGGTGGAGTTCGAGACCTACGTGCGCGAGCTGGTGGACGTGCCCACCGTGCAGGAGGTCAAGGGCGGCAACACCGTCACCGTGGCCCGGCTGGACTTCAACACCCTGCGCCAGGCGATCGAAACGCTCAACCCGGACGACAAGGAGCAGCTCATGTCGCGGGTGGTCAACGCGGAGAAGAAGGTGGCCCCCAAGGCCGAGGCGGAGGAGCCCGCCGCCGCCCCCAGCCGCAAGCGCGGCAAGTAGCCGCTCGCGGCCCTCCGGCCCGCCCAGGCGCCCTACTCCACCCGGTAGTTGGGCGCCTCCTCGGTGATGATCACGTCGTGCACGTGGCTCTCCTTGAGCCCGGCCGACGTAATCCGCACGAACTCCGCCTTGGTCCGCAGCTCCTCGATGGTGCCGCAGCCCACGTAGCCCATGCCGCTGCGCAGCCCACCCAGCATCTGGTGGATGTTCATCCCCAGGCTGCCCTTGTACGGCACGCGGCCTTCGATGCCCTCGGGCACCAGCTTCACCGCCTCCACGTCCGACTGGAAGTAGCGGTCCTTGGCGCCCTGCTTCATCGCCCCCATCGAGCCCATGCCGCGGTAGCTCTTGTAGCTGCGGCCCTGGTACAGGATGACCTCGCCCGGCGCCTCCTCGGTGCCCGCGAAGAGCGAGCCGATCATCACCGTGCTCGCCCCGGCCGCCAGCGCCTTGACGATGTCGCCGGAGTACTTGATGCCGCCATCGGCGATGACGGGCACGCCGTGCTTGTCCGCCTCGCGCGCGCAGTCGTCGATCGCCGTCAGTTGGGGCACGCCCACGCCCGCCACCACGCGCGTGGTGCAGATGGAGCCGGGGCCGATGCCCACCTTCACCGCGTCCACGCCCGCCTCGATGAGCGCCCGGGTGGCGGCCGCCGTGGCCACGTTGCCGGCGATCAGCTCGAAGCCGCGGAAGTTCTTCCGCGTGTCGCGCACCGCCTCGATCACGCCCTTGGAGTGGCCATGCGCCGTGTCGATGACGATGACGTCCACGCCAGCCTTCACCAGCGCGTCGATGCGGGCCTCACGGTCCGCCGAGGCGCCCACCGCGGCGGCGCACAGCAGCCGGCCCTTGGCGTCCTTGGCCGCGTTGGGCCGCGTCCGGCGCTTCTCCATGTCCTTGATGGTGATGAGGCCCCGGAGCTCGAACTGCTCGTCGACGATCAGCAGCTTCTCGATGCGGTGCTCGTGCAGCAACTGCTGGGCGTCCGTCTGGCTGATGCCCTCGCGGCCGGTGACGAGCTTGCGCGTCATCACCGCCTCCACCTTCTGGCCCAGGTCCGTGACGAAGCGCACGTCGCGGCTGGTGACGATGCCCACCAGCTTGCGGCCCTGCACCACCGGAATGCCGGAGATGTTGTACTGGCGCATCAGCTCGATGGCCCGGGCCAGCGGCACCTGCGGCTCGACGGTGATGGGATCCACCACCATCCCACTCTCGAACTTCTTCACCTTCATCACCTCGAGCGCCTGCTGCTCGGGGGTCATGTTCTTGTGGATGACCCCGATGCCGCCCTCCTGCGCCATGGCGATGGCGGTACGGGCCTCGGTCACGGTGTCCATCGCCGCGGAGAGCAGCGGGATGTTGAGCCGCAGGTTGCGGGTCAACCGGGTCGTGAGATCGGCGTCCTTGGGAAGAATGGCGCTCTCGGCCGGCTGGAGCAGCACGTCATCGAAGGTCAGCGCGAGCCGGACGTCGGAGGTCAGCATGGGGGCTCCCGGGAGCTGCGGGTCATGCCCGCGGTGAAGCCGCTTCCATAAGGGGTGAAAGCCAGGGGCGCAACGATCAAAACCGCCTTTTCACTGCCCGTCTCCCTGGCATGCAGGCGATTGATGTTAGGATTGGCGCGTGACACAGCCACACAGCACCACCAAGGGAGAAGCCATCGGGTTGGTCGTCAAGTTGCCCTTCGCGACCCCCGAGGAGTTCGTGGCGAAGTACGGAGCCAACGTCACCCGCGGCGGCATCTATCTGCGCGCGAAGACGGTGAAGCCTCCCGGTTCCACGGTCACCCTGGATCTCAAGCTGGCCGACGGCTCGCGCATCATCCACGCCACCGCCGTCATCCACTTCGTCACCGGCCAGGCCGGCCAGGGCGTCTCCGGCATGGGGTTCCGCTTCCTCACCGTGGACCCCGCCACCCAGCGGTTCCTCGACTCCGCGATCGCTCCCCTGCCGCACGCGCAGTCGCCCCTTCCCCCTCTCCCCGCTGGGGTGGGACCCGCCGATGAGACGATCCCCCCGGGCATGCAGCCACCCCCAGCGCTGACGGATGCGCCAGCGGTCGCTCCCGCGCTCACTCCCGATCCTGGGCAGGAGATGTTGATCCCCGCCCACACCCCGTGGCCCGGGACCATCGCCGCGTTCACCCCGGAAGCGCACACGCCCCAGCCCGGCGCCGTGCCCTCCACGCCTCCTCCCGCGCTCACCCCCGTGGAGAGCCCGGCCGTTGCAGTG
This sequence comes from Archangium gephyra, assembly GCF_042230915.1. Classification (GTDB taxonomy): domain Bacteria; phylum Myxococcota; class Myxococcia; order Myxococcales; family Myxococcaceae; genus Archangium; species Archangium gephyra_B. Next base: position 6,160,980 of record NZ_CP102578.1, read on the forward strand.
GCGCCGCCGCCCCGGCCTCCCGCGCCGCCCTCGGGTAGCCGCCCCGCGCCTCCTCCCGAGCCCACCCAGACGCTCTCCCCCTCGGCCACGCCGGTGGTCCCGAGCGCCCCCGCCTTCGAGGCTCCCACCGAGGAGCCCAAGCGCACCGGGCCCATCATCGGCATCGACCTGGGGACGACCAACTCCTGCGCCGGCTTCGTGCGCCAGAGCAAGCCGGCCGTCCTGCACAGCCGCGAGGGGCACAACACCGTGCCCTCCATCCTCGCCCTCAACGCCCGCGGCAAGCTCGTGGTGGGCCACCCCGCCAAGGGGCAGATGCTCACCAACCCCCGGCAGACCGTCTACGGCGCCAAGCGCCTCGTGGGCCGTCCCTACGAGTCCCCCATCGTCCAGCAGATCAAGGACCGCTTCGCCTATGAGATCGCCCCCGGCGACAACGGCGAGGCGGCCGTGCGGCTCGGGGATCGCGTCTACAGCCTGCAGCAGATCTCCGCGCTCATCCTCCGCGAGGTGAAGGAGGTGGCGCAGAACCAGCTCGGCCAGCCCGTCTCGCGCGCCGTCGTCACCGTCCCCGCCTACTACAACGACAACCAGCGCCAGGCCGTGCGCGAGGCCGGCCGGCTCGCCGGGCTCCACGTCGAGCGCATCCTCAACGAGCCCACCGCCGCCGCGCTCGCCTACGGCTTCGGCCGCAAGCTCACCCAGCGCGTGCTCGTCTACGACCTGGGCGGCGGCACCTTCGACGCCTCCGTGCTCGAGCTCAAGGACACCCTCTACGAGGTCGTCTCCACCGGCGGCGACACCTTCTTGGGTGGCATCGACTTCGACACCGCCATCGTCGAGTACCTGATGGAGCAGTTCCGTCAGCAGACCGGCCTCTCCATCCAGTTGGATCGCGTGGCCATGCAGCGGATCCAAGACGCCGCCGAGCGCGCCAAGTGCTCGCTCTCCGAGCGCTCCCAGGTCCGCGTCCACGTGGCCTTCCTCACCATGGTCGACGGCAAGCCCGTGGACCTCGACGTCTCCCTCACCCGCGAGAAGCTCGTCGAGCTCACCGAGGAGCTCGTCAACCGCACCCTCCAGGTCTGCGCCGACGTGCTCGACGTCAAGGGCCTCACCCCCAAGGACATCGACGAGGTCATCCTCGTGGGCGGCCAGAGCCGCTCGCCGCTCGTCCACGAGAAGATCAACTGGTTCTTCGGCAAGGCCCCCACCAAGAACGTGCACCCGGACGAGGCCGTGGCGCTCGGCGCCGCCCTGCTCGCCCACAGCCTGGCCCAGAACGAGGGCGTCCAGCTCATCGACGTGCTGCCCATGGCCATCGGCGTGGGCCTGCCCGGCGGCCGCTTCAAGCCCGTGCTCGAGCGCAACGCCCCCCTGCCCGCCACCAAGGGCTACCAGCTCTCCACCAGCCGCGAGGATCAGGAGGAGATCGATCTCATCATCCTGCAGGGAGACTCGGAGCGCGCCGTGGAGAACGAGTACCTGGGCACGCTGAAGATCTCCGGCCTGCCCTCGGGGCCTCGCGGCTCGGTGAAGGTGTCCGTCACCTTCGAGGTGAACAGTGAGTGCATCCTCACCGTGACCGCCCGCGAGCAGACCAGCGGCCTCGAGGTGATGAACGTCTTCACCACCCGCGACAACCCCGAGCAGGTGAAGGCGAAGCTCGGGCCCAACCACCCGACCCAGCCCGAGCCTCCTCCCATGGCGCGGCGGCAGTCGCTGCCGGGCATGCCCGCCGTCGGCGGCGCTCCGATACCGAGGCCCACCGCGGCCCAGCCCGTGGCCCTGCCCATCGCCATCGCCGCGACCGCTCGCGACGTGGCCCCGGGTGGACTCGTGGGCTGGTTGAAGCGGATCCTCGGACGCGCGTGAGCCGGACAGGGGGACCCCGTTCTTCGGGTCCTTCCCTTCCGGCTCACAGGGGGACTACACGGGATTCAGGCACCCTCACCCCGTCCCTCTCCCGAGGGGAGAGGGGATATTGGCGGTGTGTGACTCGCGGTGTTTTGAGGGGGTCCTCAGTCGCGGATCGGCAGACGATCCGTACCGGAGGGCTTGTCCGCCAGCTCGAACACGGGGGCCGCGGCCGACTGCACCTCGGAGGCCGCCGCCGCACCCGTCAACAGGTGCGCGGGCACCGGCGAGGCCTTCACCGCCGCCTCCAGCGTCGCCCCACGCAGCGCCGCCAGCCGCTTCCGCCACAGGAACACCCCCAGCCCCACCACCGCCAGGGTGCCGAACACCACCAGCTGCCCCTCCTTCATCCGGTCGATCGCGTAGTCCAGCTTGTCGCCGAAGTGGAAGCCGAGCCACACGAAGAACGGCGCGGACAGCAGCGCCGCCAGCCCGTCCCAGAAGAGGAAGCGCCAGTAGGACATGCCCGCGGAGCCGGCGCTGAAGTACGTCACCGCACGCACCCCAGGCATGAAGCGCGCAATCATCACGATCTTCTGCCCGTGCAGCGCGAACAGCCCCTCCACCCGCGCCCGCTTCTCGGGGGTGATGAACTTGCCGAGAAACCCGGTGGGAGTGGTAGAGCGTCCCACCTTCGAGCCCAACCGACGGCCGGCATAGAAGATGAGGCTGTCACCGACGAGGATGCCCAGGAAGCCGATCAACATCATCACCGACAGGCTCGCCGCGCCCTTGTGAGCGAGGAAGCCGCCGAGGATGAGCGAGACGTCCTCGGGCAGGGGCACGCCGAGCCCACATGCCACCAGGATGCCGAACACGGTGGCATAGGCGAGGAAGCCGTGGGTACTGCCCAGCAGGTTGGTGAGGAATTCTTGCACGCTCGTCTCTCTGTCACGTCCGGGGAGACCAGGCAGGCATCGTCATCCGAGCCCAGGCCTCCAGCGCCCCCGCATCAACCGGGTACGCGTCGTCAAAACTCCGAGCCCCCTAGCCGACTCATAATCTCCAGGCACGTCCGCTGCTCGGAGTGCGAACGCCTGGGCCTCCGTCCGTGCGCCCGGCTGCTCCTCAACGGGCGAGGTATGTGCGTGTGGGTGTCTCGAAAGTCCCTGGCTTCATCCGCGAGGAAGGTAGCACGGCGCGCAAGGGGGGGTGCTTCAAGTCTTTCCCACGAGCGACTTCATGGCTTCCCGGTTGTCCCGGACCTTCTGGCCAAAGTGGCTCACGATCCCCATCAGCAGCTTCATGCAGGCCTGGGGCTTCTGGATGGTGAGCTTCTGGAAGTCCGCGTGACGGATCTCCACCGCCGTCACGTCCGTCATGGCCACGGCGGTGCACAGCCGCTCGCCCTTCTGGATGAGCGTCAGTTCGCCCAGGGGCTCTCCAGCCACCACATCCCCGAGCGTCACGTCCTCGCCCGCGGTGTTCTTCGCACTCAGCCGCACCGTGCCGTCCCCGACAATGAAGAGGGACTCGCCCGGACGGTTCTCCAGGAACAGGGCCGATCCCTTGGGAAAAGCCCGCGCAACCCCGATGGCGGCGAAGATCTGGATGCCGACGTCGGTGAAATCCTTGAAGAGCGGTGAAGCTTTGAGTGCGGCTGCAACCTCCATGCGAGGTGGTCCTAACACGCACGCTGGCGGGCGTCACGTTAACGGCTGGCCCGGTGGTCGGCCGCCGTACGGACGTAATGCTTCGCGGACTCGAGCAGGAAGCTCCGCTCCTCGTCGGTGATGGCCCGCTTCACCTTGCCTGGAGAGCCCACCACCAGCGAGCCCGGGGGAACCTTCGTCCCCGGTGTCAGCAGCGAGCCGGCGCCGATGATGCAGTCGTCGCCGATCTCCACCCCGTCCATGACGATGGCGCCCATGCCCACCAGCACCCGGTTGCCCACCGTGCACCCGTGCAGCACCACGTGGTGCCCCACCGTCACGTCGTCGCCGATGGACGTCGAGAAGCGCTCGCTCGTGACGTGGATCATCGAGAGGTCCTGGATGTTGGTCCTCCGGCCGATGCGGATGGGGTTCACGTCCCCCCGCAGCACCGAGTTGAACCACACCGAGGTGTCCTCCCCCAGCTCCACGTCCCCGATGACCTGCGCCGAGTCTTCCACGAAGCAGCTCGGGTGGACGCGTGGGGTCTGATCTCGGAAACGGCGCAGGGCCATGGGTGCTCCAGTGGGGGATACGAGGGGGGAACCCGCTCGGGACGGATACCCTCACCCCGACCCTCTCCCGAGGGGAGAGGGAGTTGAGGCTCAGGCCACGTCAGCCACGACGCACGAGACGTCGGGGCCCGGGAGATCCGCGGGCGGCACCACCACCGGCTGGCTCAGCACCACCGTCTGCTTGCCCGACAGCTGGTTCGGCGTGGCGCTCTCCACCAGCACCTTCACGAACGCCCCCGCCGGCGCGTCGCCTTCGAAGTTCACCGTGCGGTTCTCCGGCGTCCGCCCGAAGCGCTTCGCCGGGTTGTAGCGCGAGTGGCCCTCCACCATCACCTCCACCTCCAGCCCCACCTGCGACGCCGTGTGCTCCCCGCTGATGCGCCGCTGGATCTTCTGCAGCCGCTCCAGCCGCTCGATCTTCACCTCGTGCGGCACCGGACCCCACTCGTCCTCCTTCAGCGCCGCGCCCGTCTTCGGCCGGGGGCTGTAGATGAACGAGAACTGGTTCTCGTAGCGCACCTTCTCCGTCAGCTCGAGCGTGAGCGCGAAGTCCTCCTCCGTCTCACCCGGGAAGCCCACGATGATGTCCGTCGTCACCGCGATGCCCGGCCGCGCCGCGCGTAGCTTCTCCAGCCGCTCCAGGTACTGCACCACCGTGTAGTCGCGCCGCATCCGCTTGAGCACCGGATTCGAGCCGCTCTGCACCGGCAGGTGGAAGTGCGGCATGATCTTCGGCTGCGTCCGGAAGGCCTCGATCAGCTCGTCGGACAGGTCGTGCGGGTGGCTCGTGGTGAAGCGCACGCGCTCGATGCCCGGCACCTCCGCCGTGCGCAGCAGCAGCTGCGCGAAGCTCACGCCGCCCTGGTACGAGTTCACGTTCTGCCCGATCAGCGTCACCTCGCGCACGCCCACCTTCGCCAGGTCCGCCACCTCGGCGAGCACCTCCGGGAAGGCCCGGCTCACCTCGCGGCCCCGCGTGTGCGGCACCACGCAGAAGGAGCAGACGTTGTCGCAACCCTTCATCACCGTGACGAACTCGGTCACCTTGCCGCGGCTCGTCTCGGGATCCGCGCGCGGGAAGACGTACTCCTCCGAGTCCACCCAGGCCGTCTCCACCACGCGCTCGCGCTCGCCCTGCACACGGCCGATGATGTCCGGCAGCTTGGCGATCGAGTCCGGGCCGAACACGAAGTCCAGGTAGGGCACCTTCTTGAGGAGCTTGTCCTTCTCCTGCTGCGCCACGCACCCGCCGACGCCCAGCAGCGTGCCCCGCGCCAGCTTCACCGTGCGGTAGCGGCCCAGCGCCGACAGCATCTTGTCCTCGGCCTTCTCCCGGATGGAGCAGGTGTTGAGGATGATGAGGTCGGCCTCCTCCGCCACCGGCGTGGGCCGGTATTCCAGCTTGCCGAGTACCTCGCTCATGCGGAGCGAGTCGTTGACGTTCATCTGGCAGCCGAAGGTGTGGATGAAGTAGCGCTTCATGGGTCTTTCCGTACGGAGAACGGGCTCTTATCCGACGAGCCCCGGCGGATTGCAATGGTTCCAGCGCCCTGGCGGGCAGGAGGGCGAGCCCCCCTAGGCCCGGGTGAGGGCCTTCTGCATCCGGGTATGGAGGGCCACCAGGTGGTCCTCGCGCTGGTTGAGCAGGTCGATCGCCTCCTGGCCGTAGCGCCGGGCCAGGGGCTCCAGGTCCTCGATGCGGCGCAGCTCGTCCCGGGCCTTGCCGGCCTTCTCGGCCGAGATGCCATCCGACTGCTGCTCCAGCTCCGCCAGCCGGGTGCGCAGCCGGCGCGCCGTCCAGCGCTGGCCGCAGTAGGCGCGCAGCATCGAGTTGCCCAGTTCCACCACCTTCACCGCCAATCCGGACGCCTTCAGCCCGAGCTCGTGCGCGGTGGTGAGCGCGTGGGCCTCCCCCCGCGGCGCCTGCTCCACGTGGGAGAGGAAGGCCTCCTGGTAGCGGATGAGGCCCTGCAGATCGGCCTCGGTAAGGGCATGGGCGGCGAACCGCAGCGTGCGGGAGTCGGCGGCCCCCATGGCACTGGCCTGCGACACATCGAGATCATCGAACATGGAACGGGACATGGGTGTCTCTCTCAGGCGGGCACGAGCTGCTCCGCGATGCGGGACAGATCGGCCACGGAGTTCACCACCACCGTCTGGTGGCACTCCTTCGAATAGGTGAGCATCTCGCTGTCCCCGAAGCCCCAGTTGGGACGGTCCTCGGGGCAGATCCACAAGAGCCGCTTGCACTTCTGCTTCAGGTCCTTGAGGGCCCAGGCGTTGTTGGCGTTGTAGTTGTTGCGGCCGTCTCCGATGATCATCACCGTGGTGCGGCGCGTGATGCTGCCGAGCTGATCCCTCGTGAACATGGCGAGCGCGCGGCCGTAGTTGGAGTTGGCGGTGAGCGAGACGGCCTGCCCCATGGTGGCCAGGTCGATCGCCTTGTCCACCTCCTGCTCCTTGAAGTACTGCGTCACGTCGCCCACGTCCGACACGAAGACGAACGAGCGCACGCGCACGAAGAGCGACTGCAGCGTGTACGTGAAGAGCAGCATCATCCGCGAGGCGTTGCGCACCGAGTCCGAGACGTCGCAGAGGACGACGACCTCGGGGCGCTCGGGGCGGCGGGCGCGGAACTGGGGCACCATGGGCACCCCACCCCACGGCAGGTTGCGGCGCAGCGTGCGGCGCACGTTGAGCGTCCCCTTCCGCTTCGAGCGCGCCTTGCGGATCAGCCGGGCCTTGAGCTTCTCGGCCAGCGTCTTCACCGCCGACTCCATCTGGTTCACCTCGGCCTGGCTGAGCTGGTGCAGCGGCTTGTCCACCACCCCGCCCGTGGGCTTGCGGATGCGCGCCTCGGCCTGGCGCTTCACCTCGCGCCGCGCCGCGTCCTCCACCTTGCGCATGGCCTCGGCCACGTGGCGCGAGACGATCTCCACCCCCTCCACCGGCAGGCCCCGCTTGCGCAGCTCGTCCTCGAGCACCTTCAGCTCCGAGCGCGCCCGATCCATCCCCGCCGCCACCATCAGCCGCCGCGAGAAGAAGCCCGTCTGCATCGAGCTCTGCATCTGCGACAAGTCGAGCTGCAGCGTGGCCGAGCGGAAGATCTGCGCCAGCCGCGCCCGGTCCCCCATGAGGGCCGCCTGGGCCAGCGGGGACAGCTCGGGGAAGAGCTGGTTCATCTGGAACAGGAGCATCGTCAGGTTGTCGCCCTCGATGAGCCCCTGCTCCTGGATCTGCTGGGCCAGGGACTTGTCGAGCGCCTCGAACGTCTTGGCCGCCCCCGAGAAGAAGAAGTCGAAGGCCCGGTTGAAGACGTCCACGTCCTGCTGGCGCTTCACCAGCGTGGTGCGCAGCACCGAGCGGAAGATGGTCTTGTCCTGGAGGCCCACCTCGGCGGTGGCTCGCGCGGCATCCGAGACCTCGGACGTGCTCACCCGCACCCCGTTCTGGCGGAGGACCTCGGCGAACTCGACGATGCGTGCGTCCATGTGGTCGTAAACCCCTTACCCCAGCGTTCTACCAGTCTCCATCCCGCCCGGCCTTCCCATCCTCCCAACCTGTCACGGGGCCCTCAATCCTCTTGTCGCACCCGGCTCGGAAGCGGGAGGCGAACCCTCGTTCTCTCAGCGAGCGGCCCCGTGCTCCTGTATACCCGGGCGCGCAGAAAACCCGAGGGAGACCTTCATGCCAACAGCCGTCGTCACCGGAGCGGGCATCCGGATCGGCAAGGCCATCGCCCTGGCGCTGGCCGAGGTGGGCTACGACCTGGCCCTGCACGTCCACCGTTCGACCGAGGGAGCCGAGGAGGTCGCCGCCAAGGCCCGCGCCCTGGGACGCACCGCCACCGTCTACCGCGCCGACCTGGGAGCCCCCCGAGAGCTGGAGTCGCTGGCGGCCACCCTGCGCCAGGTCCACCCGGCCATCGACGTGCTCGTCAACAACGCGGGCATCTTCGAGCGGATCGCCTTCGAGCACATCACCCGGGAGCACTACCACCGGATGATGGGAATCAACCTGGAGGCGCCCTTCTTCCTCACCCAGGCGCTGCTCCCGGCGCTGCGAGCCGCGCCCCAGCCGCTCGTCGTGAACCTCACCGACATTGGCGCCGAGCGGGTGGAGAGCCACTACGCCCACTACTCCGCCAGCAAGGCCGGGCTGATCACCCTCACCCGGGCCCTGGCGGTGGAGCTCGCGCCCAAGGTGCGGGTCAACGCCATCTCCCCAGGCACGGTCGTCTTCCCCGAGGACTTCGACGAGGCCGCCCAGCAGGCCACGCTCGCCCGCATCCCCCTCGGACGGGTGGGCTCGGCCGAGGACATCGCCCGCACCGTGGTCTTCCTGGCCCGCGAGGCGCCCTATATCTCCGGACAGGTGATCGCCGTGGATGGAGCCCGGAGCGCCCAGCTATGAACCGCCCCTTCTCCGACAGCGTCTCGGCCCTCCCGCGTGACGCCCAGGGCCGTCCGCTGGACGTCATCGAGCTGCGCCAGATCTCCGTGCAGTGCATCGTCGGCGTCTACCCCGCCGAGCGCGGCACGCCCCAGCCGCTGGAGCTCGACGTGGCGCTCTACCTGGACACCCGGAAGGCCGCCTCTGCTGGCAGCCTCCGCGACACGGTGGACTACGGGCGGCTGGCCGGGGAGCTGCGCTTCCTGCTGGAGACGGCCGACTTCCGCATGCTCGAGACGGCCGCCGAGGCCCTCTGCCGCTACATCCTCGCCCCGCCGACGGAGGACTCGGCGCGGGCCCCGGTGCGGGCCGTCACCCTGCGGCTGTCCAAGCCCGAGGCCCTGGCCGGTGCCGGACTGGCCTCGCTGCAGGTGCACCGCGCCGCGGACGAGTACCAGTTCGAGAAGGAGGAGAAGCCCTTCGGGCGGGTGGACATCGTCTTCCAGGACGAGCACGTGGGCATCTACCGGCTGCGCATCGCCCCGGGCCGCACCATCCCCACGCACGAGCACCGGGTGATGAACGAGGCCGAGCTGGTGCTGGGCCACGGGCTGCTGCTCCAGGGCCGGCCGGTGCTGGCGGGCACGGGCTTCCGGTGGCCGAAGCACCTGCCGCACCGCTACGACAACCCGAGGGCGCTCGAGCAGACGGTGCTGTGCGTGGACCGTCCGGCCTTCCTCCCCGGGGACGAGGTGGAGGTGCCCGAGCCTCCCGGTGGACTGGTGCCGGTGGAGGGCCGGGCGTACTACCCGGCGGCGGCGAGCACCCCGGAAGCGGAGAGCGAGCGGTGGTGAGCACGCGGCCCGTGGGAACCCGGAAGGTGCTGGTGACGGGCGGGGGAAGCGGGATTGGGCTCGCGGTGGCCGAGGTGCTGCTGCGGGCGGGAGGCCAGGTGGCGCTGAGCGCGCGCCGGGCGGCTCGGCTGGAGGCGGTGGTGCGAGCCTGGCCCGGTCAGGCGGTGGCCCTGCCCTGCGATCTCTCCTCCCCTTCCGAGCGCGCGGGGCTGCTGGCGAGGGCGCGTGAAGCGCTGGGCGGGCTGGACGGACTGGTGCACTCGGCGGGGGTGGTGGAGCACCAGCCGCCCGGGCACATCTCCGAGGAGGCGCTGCGGGCCCAGCTGGAGATCAACCTGGTGGCCCCACTGCGCCTGGGCGAGGAGGCGCTGTCGGTGCTGGAGGACGGTGGAGGCATGGTGTTCATCTCCTCCACGCTGGCGATGCGGCCGCTGACCACAAGCGCGGCCTACAGCGCGGCCAAGGCCGGGATGCTGGCGGCGATGCGCTCACTGGCCCTGGCGGGGGCGGCGCGGCGCATCCGGGCCAACGCGGTCTGCCCGGGAGTGGTGGACACGGAGATGGTCCGGGCCCCGCGCCTGAATCCCGGCGAGCCGCCTCCCGAGGCCGAGGAGCTCGAGCGGAGGGTCTCCGCCCAACTGTCCACGCTGGGGGCGCTGCACCCGCTGGGACGGCTCGGCAAGCCCGAGGAGGTGGCCGACGCGGTGGTGCACCTGCTGGCGGCACCATGGACCACCGGCAGCGAGCTGGTGATCGACGGAGGACTGCTGCTGCGGGAGTGAGCACCTGCGCCGCTGGACGCGTTCGCGCGAAGCGGTTGGCTCTTTCCGATGAAGGGCCTGCGTGCTGGAGAGGTCCAGGCTGGATGTATCCACTCCGTGGGTTCTGCTCCGGTCTCCCTAAAAAAGGCTCCGACGCCCTCACATTCGCCCACCGCGTGCTCCAAATAGAGAGGAAGAGGGGCGCATCAGCGGTCCGGGCTGCTGGCATGTCCGCACACCCAGCTCCGGCGAGCATGCCCGCTCGTCGAGCCTGCGCACGGAAGCACCATCCATTATGGAGGAATGAGATGCCGTCAATTCTTGACGGGGGCAACGAGGTCCCACCACCCGTTGGCGGAGGAAGGATCGCTCCAGGGTCCACGCTCGCCAGGCGGATTGGCTTGCGTGTCGAGACCCAGAAGCACGATCAGTGGTGCTGGGCGGCCATCGCGGTCAGCATCAGCCAATACTACGAGAAGCAGGCCAGCCCCTGGACCCAATGCATGCTGGCGAACCGGGAGCTGGGAATGGCCGCGGACTGCTGCGTGGAGGGCGATTCGTGCAACACCTCCTGGTATCTCGAGCGAGCCCTGAACCGGGTCGGGCACTACCGAGAGTATCGAAAGCTCGTCCCTACCAGCTCGCAGTTTCCATTGATCAAGCAGGAGCTGGATTCAGGCCGCCTCCCCTGTGTCCGTGTCAGCTGGAGGAAGAGCACGGAAGGTCATTTCCTGCTGATCACCGGCTATATCACCGACCACCAGAACGGACGCTGGCGTGAGTTCCTGGACGTCAGCGACCCGCGCTACGGCTCGGATACACGCACGCTCGAGTATTCCCACCTCATGTCCAGATACCGGAGCATCGGAGTCTGGACCCATACCTACTTGACCTTGTGAGCTTGCCATGGCGCTCCACCTGCATGAACTGCCCAGGGTCATTCGGGCCATGTTCGAAGAGGCGATCATCCAGGAGATCTGCGTTCTTCCCAGCGTGTCCGAGGTGCTCTGCGCACCCAAGCCCGTCATTCTCTCCGCTCCCATCCCCTTCCATGTCCTGGACCTCGAGGAGTTCTCGTATCTCATCACCCAGACCCTTCACGGCGAGGGCCTGAGGTGGCGGGAGCCCACCGGCTGGAGATTCCTGCTCATGCGCAAGAACGCGATGCCGCATACGGCAGTGGGGTATGCGGACGTGGCCCTCGATCTGGAATCGAACTCGGCGCAGTTTCTCCAGGTGAGCTGCGGACAGGGCGCGTTCTGGATGGCCCAGGCCATCGAACAGGCGGAGGGGACCAGCGAGGTCAAGGCCAAGGACTTCGATCTCTCGATCCTGGAGATACCCGCCCTTTCCCTCGATGCGCTCTGGCTTCAGGGGCACGCCTCGGGAGGTAGCTTCCTGGTGCCGCTGAGGCCCGCCTACCACGACCTGAACGCGGCACAGCTCTATCCAGCCGCAGATCTGCTCAAGCGCTTGTACGAGGTCGCCGTCAACCAGCCCAGGATGAACAACGCGCCCTGGGACGAACCGACCGATCCCCTGCCAGCCAGTGAACAGGTGTACCAAATCTGAGTGCCGGGCCTCCGATGACCGTGCCCGCATGACCGGGAGGAGCAATGAAGAACAATCCGTGGGGCACCATTGAAGGCCGGAAGGAACTCTTCTCTGGGGTTCTGGGCGGCATCCTGGTCCTTGGGCTCGTTGCCTCATTCATTGGCGCCTGGATCAAGATCGACAACCCCGAGACGTTCGCGCGAGCCAAGGACCTGGTCCAGTACGCGTCGAGCATCGCCGCGGTGGTGATTGGCTATTACTTTGGGGCTGTACAATCCAGGACCGGAGCCGCGGCCGCGCACTCCGAGGCGGCGGCCGCACGGGCCCGGCTCGAGATGGCCGACGCCGCCGTCGACAACGCCATCGACAAGTACGAGATGCGCGGAGGCGCTGCACCGGGCTCTCCCCCCCAAGCGCACGACGAGGCCTACGACATCCTCCGGGCCTACAGCGACAAGCGCGAGAAGCTGGCCCATCGCGGCGGGGCTGGGCAGGCAACCGGAAGAATGACGCCCCCGCTCCTGACGCGGCCCGCTGAAGAACGTTAGTCGTTCTCGCCGCGGTAGATGCAGCCGGAGGTGCAGGTCTCCCGCACCATCACCTGGGAGAGCTGGGGCAGACGCGGCCGCACCCGCTGCCAGATCCACCGCGCCAGGTTCTCGCTGGTGGGGTTGGACAGCCCCTCGATCTCATTGAGGTAGTAGTGATCGAGCTGGGCCTGGATCGGCTTGAAGGCCTCGGAGAGGTCGGCGAAGTCCATCACCCAACCCGAGTCCGCCCCCACCGGGCCCTGCACATGCAGGGTCACGCGGTAGGAGTGGCCGTGCAACCGGGCGCACTTGTGCCCCGGGGGCACATTGGGGAGGCGATGGGCCGCCTCGAAGGTGAACTCCTTGAAGATCTCCAAAACAGACTCCTGTGCGCCGCCGGGAAACTACGCGGGCAGCGCGAAAGACATCACGGATTCCACGTGGTGTGTCTGGGGGAACATGTCCACCACCTGGAGCGCGAGCGGCTTGTAACCCGCCTCTACCAGTCCCGCCGCGTCGCGCGCCAGCGAGCCCGGGTCACACGCCACATACACCACCCGCCTCACCCCCAGCGCCTTGAGCCACCGGGCGAGCCCCGGAGCCCCCGTCCGCGGAGGATCCGCGAGCGCCAGGTCGAACCGCTTCCCCTCGCGGATGAGGCCCTCGCACACCTTCCGGGCATCCCCCTGGTGGAAGCGGACGTTGGCCACCCCCCCCTCCCGCGCACTGCGCTGCGCCAGCTCCACCGAGGCCGGAGAGGACTCCACCCCCAGCACCGACGCCGCGCTCGCCGCCAACGGGAACGTGAAGTTGCCGTTGCCCGAGTACAGCTCCAACACCGCATCCGTCTCACGCGGAGCCAGCTCGTACACCGCCGAGGTCACCAGGCCCACGTTGGCCTCGGCATGCGCCTGCGAGAAGGCATCCGGACGCAGGTACAACGGCACCTCCGGCCGCAGCGGCGACACCGAGCGCAGCACCGGCTTGCCGATGATGCGCGGCGAGCCCTCCTTGGGCACCAGCACCGCCCCCTCCAGCCGCAGCGCACGCACCGCCTTGTCGCATGCCTCCACGTGCCGGGGCGTCGCCTGGCCCTTCAGCATCACCGCGAAGGACGCCTTGGCGCCCTCGGCCAGCAGGTGCAGCTCCTCCGCGTCCCGCGACACCGGCTTGAGCAGCGGCCCCAGCTTCCCCGGCAGCCCGGCGAGCACTGGCACCAACGCGCCGCACTCGCTCACCGGCACCCGGTCATGGCTCCTCCGCCCGAAGTAGACCAGCTCGTCCTTGAGGAAGTGCAGCACCGCCCGCCGCCGGTAGCCGAACTCCGTTGGCGCCATCAGCAGGGGCCGCACCGCGAAGGTATCCCGCTTCAGCCGGCCCAGGTGCTCCAGGGCGGAGAGGACGATCTCCTGCTTCGCGGCGCGCTGGGCGGACTCGGACAGCTCCAGCCAGTCGCACCCGCCACAGCGCGCGCTCAGGCCACAGGGCGAGCGCCTCCGGTCGGGGCTCGGGGCCAGCACGTCGCCGAGCAGGTGCCCGCGCATCACCTTGCCCTCCTGCTCCAGGCGCACGCGCACCCGCTCGCCGGGGAAGGTACCGGGCACGAAGACGGTGCGGCCCTCGTAGGAGCCCACGCCCTCTCCGAGCTGCCCGAGGCGGTCGATCGTCAATTCAATGGGGGTATCCGGCAGCATGGGAAACGGGGAAGCGGCACCCTTCCGGGCGCCATCCTTATTCGACCTCCGCACTGGCCGGGGTATTCCGCCAGGGCCCTGGGAGCCAGGACCACGGCGGGGATGACATGAGACCCGAGGGCCTCGGAGCTTCAACGACAACGGGGTGAGAGTCCTCGAAAGACCCTCACCCCGCCCCTCTCCCAGAGGGAGAGGGAGTGTTCGTTCCGCTGGGGACTAGCGCTCCACCATCAGCGCGATGCCCTCGCCGCCACCGATGCACAGCGACGCCACGCCGCGCTTCTTGTTCGTGTCCTGCAGCGTGTGCACCAGCGTCACCAGCAGGCGCGCGCCCGAGGCGCCGATCGGGTGGCCGAGCACCACCGCGCCGCCGCGCACGTTCACCTTCGAGGCCTCCAGGCCGAGGAGCTTGTTGTTGGCCAGGGCCACCACCGCGAACGCCTCGTTGATCTCCCACAGGTCCACGTCGGTGGTCTTGTGGCCGGTCTTCTTGAGGAGGTTGTTGATGGAGTCGGCCGGGGCGATGGTGAACTCCACCGGCTTGCGGGCGGCCCCGGCGTAGCCGGCGATACGGCCCAGGATGGTGCGGCCCTCGGCCTTGGCGCGCTCGGCGCTCATCAGCACCAGCGCCGCGGCGCCGTCGTTGATGGAGGACGCGTTGGCCGCCGTCACCGTGCCGTCCTTCTTGAAGACGGGCTTGAGCGTGGGGATCTTCTCCGGCCGGGCGTTCTTGGGGCCCTCGTCCTCGCTCACCACCACGTCACCGCCCTTGCCACCGGGCACGGTGACGGGGACGATCTCGCGGGTGAACAGGCCGGCCTTCTGGGCCTCGATGGCGCGCTTGGTGGACTCGAGCGCGTACTCGTCCTGGTTGGCGCGGCTGATGCCCTGACCGACAGCACACTCCTCGGCGCAGTTGCCCATGTGGACGTTGCTGTAGGGATCCCACAGGCCGTCGAGGATCATCGCGTCCTTGAACTCCACGTTGCCCATGCGGGCGCCACCACGCATGGTGTGGCTGACGTAGGGCGCGTTGCTCATGGACTCCATGCCGCCGACCACCACCACCTCGGCGTCACCCAGGGCAATGGCCTGGGCGCCGGCGATGACCGCCTTGAGGCCCGAGCCGCACACCTTGTTGATGGTGACGGCGGGAACGCTCTCGGGGATGCCGGCGTAGATGGCCGCCTGGCGCGCCGGGGCCTGGCCCACGCCGGCCTGCAGCACGCAGCCCATGATCGTCTCACCCACCTGATCCGGGGAAACGCCCGAGCGCTCCAGCGCCGCCTTGATGGCGATGGCGCCGAGCTGGGGCGCCGTCAGCTTGGACAGGGCGCCCTGGAAGGCCCCGATGGGGGTACGCGCCGCGCCGACGATGACCACTTCACGAGCCATGAACTGCCTCCTTGGGATGCGGGAGATGACTTCGAATAACCCTCGGGAGGGCCCTTATCACTACGCCTTGTGGAAGGGTCAAGCCTCCTTGCCTGCTCCAGAGACGGAGCGTCCACTGTGCGGAGAGATGGGCTTCTGGCTCCGAGGACTCCTCGGAATCGACTCGTGACACGGTGCGCCAAGCGCAGGGGAGCCGGGGGGCAGACCCTCCCCCCCACGCTCTCCCAGAGAGAGAAATCGGCATAGGGGTAGCGAGGTCGCCTCGCTACTCCCCTGCCACACCGCCGGACAAGCGGGTCCGCATTTGGCGAGCAACACTCCTGAGGGCTCGGGTGGACCAGACCCGGCCCTCTCTTTTTATCGCCGCCCGCTACTGCGCAGGTGCTGTACGTCCTACTACCACTCCGATCGACTTTTCGACCTGACCGTCAAATCTCATCGGCTCTCGGCTGCCGTCGACAACCCCGCGTCTGGGTCACCACCCCACGCAGTGCGATGCTTTACCCATCGAAGGTGAAGCTGCTCACAGCGCCTACGCGCCCCGGGTGGCAGTCTGCTTCGTACTCAGGAGGCGCCACAGTGAATGCCACTAGCACCACCCTCACCACGCTCCCTCTCAACAGGGGAGCCTTCGAGTTGTATATCTTCTGGCGGATCATCCGTTACGACGGAACCGCCGCGCTGTTGCCCGGTGTGCTCTTCTCGGTGGTTTGCTGGCTGGGTGAGAATTCGTTTTTGCTGAACTGGATGAGCCTGTTGCCGGTCTTCGGCAAGAGCCTCCTCTACTTCGCCTGCTTCGCCTACACCTTCTGCTTGTCCAACCAGATCCTTGGGGTGGAGGAGGATCGCAAGAACAACAAGGATCGTCCGTTGCCGAAAGGCGAGATCTCCCTGCGCGGAGCCTGGGTGCGGTGGGGCTTAGGCATGGCCGTGTACTTCCTCGTGGGCTGGTGGTTGGACGTGCTGCTTTGGACGTTGCTGTGGCAAGCGATTAGCATCGTCCACAATCTGCTGGGGGGCTCGAGGCTCTGGTTCATCAAGAACCTTTGCAACGGCCTAGGCGTCTACGTCTCCCTCTATGCTGCCTGGGACATTGCATCCCCCGGCCCCATCAACCACAACGACTGGGCGGAGCATACCGTCTGGGTGTGGATCGTCTTCCTGTCCGTGGCCATCTTCATACTGGTCCCGCTGCAGGATCTCCGGGACATGAAGGGGGACGAGCTGAGCGGGCGCGTGACCTTCCCCATGTGGTTTGGGGTGGCGTGGACGCGGCGCTTCCTGGCGTTGGGCTTTGGCGTGCTGATCTCCATCACGCACGCGATGCTGATGTGGTTCGCGGCTACCGGTCACGTCCGGTGGTGGCTCTTGCTCGATACCGCTCAGGCTGCCCTGGGCGGGCTCATCGCGATCCGCGTGCTCGTGTTGGTGAACGAGAAGGAGGATCACAGGACCTATCTGCTGTTCCCCTTGTGGTTCCTTGTCATGGTCCTGACGCCGTTCGGCATCGTGCGGTGGGGTGGCTGAGGAGGCGACTCCGAACAAGCGCGGGGAACTCGTCGGGGTCAATCTTCTTCTGCCGGGCCAGCTCGAGCAGTCCGGGACGGGCTGACGCGCCACACTCTCTCCTGCATGTCCTGAGCGGACCGGGTGCCACGGTGGCCATCGCATCGCGGTGAGCGTTCCGTCAGGCCATGCGCTCTCGTCAAGCTCCTCGGTCACGGGGACCGGCGATCATTTACGCTGTTGGGCAGGTTGGCCCTGGCCCGCCCGGCGGGCGCATCCTGCCAGGCAAACAGGGTGTCCACGGCCCGCCCTACGGCTTCGAGGCCCTATGCCGTGGCTTCGCCCCATCGCTGGCGGGCCAGCTCCAGCGTCCGGGCATTCTCGGACACTTGGCGCAGGAAGCGCTCTCGGGCCTTGGGCTCGGGGAAGTCACCGGCGCGGGCCCGCACGCACTTAACGGCCTTGCGCAGGGCCGTGTCTCCCGCACTCGCATCCCCCTGCGCGAAGCAGGCTTCCGCCAACGCCAGATACATGCCCACCGCGTCGACGCCCTCGCTGCGCATCCGCTCCAACGCCCCCACGCCCAGTTCCGCCTCCTGCCGGGCTTCCTCCATGCGCTCCTGGACGAGCAGGATGGAGCTGAGGACGGTGCGCGCGAACACCAGGTAGACCGGGAGCGGCCTCAGCAGCTCACACGCCTTGCGCGCATGAGACTCGGCTTCGCGCAGCGCGCCACCCGCCGCGGTCATCCGCGCCAGCAGGGCATGGGCCATTCCCGGGATGAAGGGATGGGCGCTCTTCCGGCCCACCCACTCGAGCGCCCAGGCGTGCGCCTCCCGCTGGTCCTCCGGCTCGGGGCTTTCGGACAGCACCAAGCCCAGGGTGAACAAGGAACTCTCCGCCAGGAAATGTTGTTCCGTCCGTCTGGCGAGGGCCAGCGTCTCTCGAAGCAGCTCCACGGCCCCCTGCGAATCTCCCGCCGCCATCAGGCTCGCCCCTAAGACGACCTGGATGGCATTCGTGTTCCGCTCCGAACCCACCGAGCTGAAATCCCGCCGACCCTGCTCGAGCACCGTCAAGCTCCGCCATGGGCTGGCTTCGTAGTGGTAGAGGAAGTAGCCCTGTAACATGCGCGCGAATCCCCGGGCCATGGGGGAGTGGGTCATCGCGTCGGAGCCCACCTCCATGAGCCGCCCGAGCAGGGCTTGCGCCTGCTGCCGCTCGCCGGACCAGATGTGCGCGCCCCCGATGAAGGAGACGGCCTCGAAATAGGCCTCGACCGCCTCGGGCTCCGGCGTGGTGCGCACCAGCAACCCGCACAGCTCCGCCATCTGCTCCGGATGGGCAGCACTGGCGCCGCCGACGAGCAGGTTGCCAATCAACCTGCACCACAACGGACTGCCGGCCTTCAGTCCGGCCAACGCTGGGATGCCCAGCTCCACGGCCCTGGACATCTGCGCCATCCAGAAGAGCACCATGGCATGGAGCGCCCGCAGCCGGGTGAGGTCCTCGCCGCCCACATCACAGGCCAGGGCCGTCTCCACGCACCGCAGCGTCCCATGCAAGTCATTGCGCTCGAAGAGCCGCTCGGCGGCCCGGGTGTAGAAGTGAACGGCACGCCCGGGCTGCTGCCCCCGCTGAGCATGCGTGGCGAGCACCAGTGCATCGGGCTCGCCCATCCGCTCCAACCACGCCCCCGCGAGCTGGTGGCCCAGGGGCTTCTGGCTGTCGGGCACCAGGCCATAGGCCGCATCCCCCGCCAGTGCATGGCGGAACCGGTACTCGGCCGCCTTGGGAAGGCGGCTGTCGGGCCATGGCTCGATGACCTCCTGCTCCACCAGCAGCCGCAGATGCTGCTCCAACTGCGTCTGCTCGCCGTGGCGGCCCAACAGCTCCCCCACTCCCTCCAGCCAGAAGGAGCGGCCGAAGATGCTCGCGGCCAGCAGGACCTGACGTAACCCTGGCTCCATCCGCAGCAGGCGCGCCTGCAGCACCGCCAGCACCGTCTCCGGTGCCTCCTTCCCGCGCCCTTCCGCCGCCATGCGGATGAGCTCCTCTAGGAAGAGGGCATTGCCGTCGGATTGCTCCACCACCTGCTGCACCACGGACTCCGGCACCTGCGGCCCCAACACCTCGCGCACCAGCCGGACACTGGCCTTGCGGCTCAAGCCCTGGAGCGGCAGCTCCTGCAGGCGCCTGGCCCACAGTCCTGGGAAGAGCTCCTTCACCTCGGGCCGTGCCAGCGCCAGCACCAGCAAGGGCTGCCCGGCCAGCTCCCTCAGCAGCCCATCCACCAGCGTCACCGTCAGCGCATCACTCCAGTGCAGGTCCTCCAGCACCAGCAGTACCGGTTGCCGCTCACACTCCGCCTTCAAGAAGACCACCAGGGCCCGGCCTACCTGCGCGCTCATCAACCGCGGGTCGCCCCGCGCCGCCCGCAGGCGGGGACTGTCCTCCTCAGGGAAGGGAATGGCACACAGCTCGCCCAGGAACTCCACCGCCTCCTGGGCCCTGGCCTCCGGCAGGTGCAGGACCACCCGCTGGTACAACCGCGTCCGCCGCGCCTCCAGGCTCTCGCCCTCCCCTACTGCGCACAACCTCCGCAGCGCCTGACCCAGCAGACCGTACGCGGCGCCCGTGCTCATCGGGTCTCCGCGCCCCAGCAGCACCAGCGGCGGCTGCTCCCTGCCCTCCAGGCGGCGCAGGAATTCATGGCGCAGCCGGGACTTGCCCGTGCCGGGCGGGGCCGTCACCAGCAGGGCCCGCGCGGCGGACTCCTCGACACACATGGTGAAGGTGAAGTCGAGCAGCGCCAGCTCCTGCTCCCGGCCTACACACTGGGTGGGCTTGCCCAGCAACGGACGGGAGGCGTCGGCGTCGAGCCGCTCGCCCTGCAGCGCGAAGGTGCCTGAATCGGCGCGGGAGAGCTGGAAGCCCGGCCCGAGCAATCCGGCCGTGACATCGTCCATCACCACGTTGGCCGAGGGCGTGCGCCCCATCAGGTGCAGCAGCCGCCCCGCCCGGTCCATGGCCTCGCCCACCGGCAGCCGCTCGTTGAGGACGCCCAGGCCCGTGGCCAGCACCACCGCGGCCTCCGGCCAGCGATCCTTGAACATGAGGGCGCAGCGCGCCGCCAGCGCCGCCTGGTCGGTGGCTGTGCCGCGCTCGGGCACCAGCGTGGCCACCAGCGAGCCGTCCGCCAGGAGCTCCACCCGGGCACCCAGTAGCGGCGCCAGATATGTGCGCAACGAGTCACGCAGCACCACGCCCTGGTTCCAATCCGCCGTCTCCTCCTGGGACCCGGCCGCGAGAGACACCAGCAGGACGCTGACGAGCGTCTGCTCGGCCTCCGTCCCACTGTCGAGACGCAGCTCCGGCCCGGCCTGCGGCAGCAGCAGTTCGGGGACGGACTCCATTGCCGCGAGTGCCTCCACCAGGCTGGCCGCATCCGGCAGCCTGCGCTGCGCGTCCTTGGCCAGCATCCGGTCCACCAGCACCTGCAGGCCCGCCGGCAGCCCCGGGCGCAGCACCTCCAGGCGCGTGGGCTCGGCGTGCAGAATCTTTGCCAGCGTGGCCGCGAAGTGGGGCGCCGCGAAGGGCGGCTTGCCCGTGAGGCACTCGTACAGCACGCACCCCAGCGAGAAGATGTCGGCGGCGGGAGGAATCTCTGGCGCACTGGAGGCCTGCTCCGGCGCCATGTACCCCGGCGTGCCCACCACCATGCCCGTCCCCGTCACCGCCACCAGCGTGGGATGCGCATGGCGTGCGAGGCCGAAGTCCAGCAGCACCACCTCCTCCGGCCGGCCCCCTCTCAGCAAGAGGTTGGAGGGTTTGAGGTCCCGGTGGATGATGCCCTGTTGGTGGGCCACCGCGAGCGCCTCGGCTGCCCGGTGCAGCAGTGTCAGCGTCTCTGGCAGCGACAGCGGCTGTCGGGCCAGTCGCCGTGACAGGTCCTCTCCCTCCAGCCACTCCATGGCCAAGTAGGGCTGGTGCGCCTCGGTGGAGCCATGCGCCACGTAGCCAACGATGCCGGGGTGGCGCAACTCGGCCAGCAGCACGGCCTCGCGGTAGAAGCGGTAGGCCGCTTCCGGAGAGGTAACGCTATGCAGCAGCTTGAGGGCCACGGTGCCACCCGTGGTGGAGTCCGTGGCGCGATAGACGCTGCCCATCCCTCCGCGGCCCGCCAGGGCCTCAAGGATGAAGCGGCCGGCGATGACCGCCCCCTTGGGCAGGGTTCCAGGAGGTTGGGCGGGTGAGGAGGCGGTCTTTTCGTCGTCCATGGATGTCCGGCTGTGCTCCGCTGGCCACCATAGCCGAAGCATCATCCCTGTGCCCAAATCACCCCCAGGTCATCTCCGGGGAGAGCACCCCTAAAAGCCCTCCGCCGCGGACGCGGGTCAGCACTGCAGCAGCGGCTGCGCTGGACGGAGGTGGACGTGCGGCCCCCCTCACCAAAAGCAGACCCGGTGCGCCATATTCGCGCTCGATCGTCCCGCCGCCGTTGGCCACCCGGTGGAGGAAGGCCTCCATGAGGCGCTCCTCGTCCAGGCGGCCAAGGCAGGGGGGGCCCCAAGGTTGCACCGTCTTCCACCTCCAGGTCGATGCCCGTGCCTGGCGCAAAAACAGACGGCCGGGTCCCCCGAAGGGAGCCCGGCCGCCTGGTGTGTCCCTCGCGTGAGGGGCGGAGCGCTGACTACTTCTTCAGCTTGCTCGCCATCACGTCGCCGAGGCGGGCCTTGGAGCCCTCGGCCTGGCGGCGGAGGTACTCGCGGTAGTCCTCGCCCTCGCCGATCAGGGCCTTCATCGACAGCGCGACCTTCCGGTCCTGGGTGTTGATGTCGATGATCTTCACCTCGACATCCTGACCCTCCTGCACCACGTCACGCGGGTTCTCGACACGCTCCTCCTTCAGCTCGGAGACGTGCACGAGGCCCTCGATGCCGGGCTCGATCTCCACGAAGGCGCCGAAGTCCGTCACCTTGGTGACCTTGCCCTTCACGCGGCTGCCCACCGGGGTGCGCTCGGACAGGGTGTCCCAGGGATCCGGCTGGAGCTGCTTGATGCCCAGGCTGAAGCGCTCGTTCTCGACGTCGATGTTGAGCACCACCGCCTCGACCTCGTCGCCCTTCTTGAACATCTCGCCCGGGTGCTTGATGCGCTGGGTCCAGGAGATATCGGACACGTGCACCAGGCCGTCCACGCCCTCCTCGACGCCGACGAACACGCCGAAGTCGGTGACGTTGCGGATCTGACCCTTGATGACAGAGCCGATCGGGTACTTGTCCTCGAGTAGCGTCCAGGGGTTCTGCTCGATCTGCTTCATGCCCAGCGCGATGCGCTTGGCCTTCGGATCGATGTCGAGAACGACGGCCTCGACCTCCTGGCCGACCTCCAGCATCTTGCTGGGGTGCTTGAGGCGCTTGGTCCAGGACATCTCGGACACGTGCACCAGACCCTCGACGCCCTGCTCGATCTCGATGAACGCGCCGTAGTCGGTGATGGAGACCGTCTTGCCCTTGACGCGCGTGCCGACCGGGTACTTCTCGTCGGCGCGGTGCCACGGATCCTCCTGGATCTGCTTGAGACCGAGGCTGACGCGCTCCTGGGTGGGGTCGAACTTGAGGACGACGACCCGGACCTCGTCACCCACGTTGAACATCTCGCTGGGGTGACCGATGCGGCCCCAGGACATGTCGGTGATGTGGAGGAGGCCGTCGATGCCGCCGAGGTCGATGAAGGCGCCGTAGTCGGTGAGGTTCTTGACCACGCCCTTGAGGACCGCACCCTCCTTGAGGTTCTTGAGGGTCTCCTTCTTCATCTCCTCGCGCTGCTTCTCGAGCAGCACGCGGCGGGAGAGCACGATGTTGCCGCGCTTCTTGTTGAACTTGATGACCTTGAACTCGAATTCCTTCGAGATGTACTGGTCGAGGTTGCGCACCGGGCGGATATCCACCTGGCTGCCGGGGAGGAACGCCTTCACGCCGATGTCGACGGAGAGGCCACCCTTCACACGGCCCACGATGGTGCCCTTGACGATCTCATCGCGCTCGCACGCGGCGCTGATCTCGTCCCAGATGCGCATCTTGTCGGCCTTCTCCTTGGAGAGGACGACCATGCCGGTATCGTTCTCGCGGCTCTCCAGGAGGACCTCGACAGGGTCGCCCGCCTTGACGGAGACCTCGCCGCGAGGGCTGGTGAACTCGGAGATCGGAACCTGGCCCTCGGACTTGTAGCCGATGTCGACGATGGCGTAGTCCTTGGTCACCTGAACGACGGTGCCCTTGACGATCTCGCCTTCCTTGAGGATGCCCTCGCCGCCACGCTCCTTGAGCGAGGCCTCGAACATCGCGGCAAAATCCTCGTCGCCAACATCTCCGATCTGCTGGTTCACATTCTGCTGCATGAGATTGGGAGTCCTTCGAAACTGGTACAGCTGCCCCCGGTGGTTGACGGCAGCCACTCGCGGGGAGCTACGAGTGGCCCGCGAGCCCACTCCACAACGGAGTTGACTCGAAGGCGCGCACCCTAGACACCGGTTACACCGGCAGTCAAGCGAGCACGCGGTACTTGTTCACAGTCCTGATAATGCGGCCCTGGGAGGGCGGGCACCCCCATCCTTCCAGAGCCCTCGTCCGGCAGGCAGGCTCGCCGGGGATCCGGGGGTCTGTCGCGGAAGGAAAGCTGCTACCCCATGGGTCGTTGCGCCATCACCCCCCGGCACGGGGTCCACCAGGACCGTGGGACCTCGGCCAGGGGGGCGGGCGTTCAGTCGAGCAGCTTGAACGTCTCGCGGGCGATCACCAGGCGCTGCACCTCGCTGGTGCCCTCGTAGATGGTCTGCACGCGGGCGTCGCGGAAGTAGCGCTCCACGGGGAACTCGTCGATGTAGCCGTAGCCGCCGTGGATCTGCACCGCCTTGTCCACCGCGCGGTTGGACATCTCGCTGGCGTACAGCTTCGCCATGGAGGCCTCACGGGTGAACGGCTTGCCCTCGTCCTTGAGGTAGGCCGCCCGGAGCGTCAGCAGCTCGGCCGCCTGGAGCTCCGTGGCCATGTTGGCCAGCATGAAGCGCAGGCCCTGGAACTCGCCGATGGGCTGGCCGAAGGCCTTGCGATCCTTCGCGTAGCGGATGGAGGCCTCGAGCGCCGCCCGCGCCACGCCGCACGCCTGCGAGGCGATGCCGATGCGCCCGCCGTCCAGCGCGATCATCGCCAGCTTGAAGCCATCGCCCTCCTTGCCCAGGAGGTTCTCCGCGGGGATCTCCATGTCCTCGAAGGTGAGGCCCACGGTGTTGGAGGACCGCAGGCCCATCTTGTCCTCATGCTTGCCGACGATGAGGCCCTGGGTGCCGCCCTCCACGATGAACGCGGAGATGCCCTTGTTCCCCTGCCCACCCGTGAGGGCCCACACCACCATCACCCCGGCATAGGCACCGGAGGTGATCCACTGCTTGCTGCCGTTGAGGACCCACTTGTCCCCGCGGCGCACGGCCGTGGTGCGCATGGCGCGCGGATCCGAGCCGGCGTGGGGCTCGGAGAGCGCGAACGAGCCCACCACCGCCTCGCCCGAGGTGATGCGCGTGACGTACTTCTCGCGCTGGGCCTCGGTGCCGAACTTGTAGATGAGCTCGCCGCACATGTTGGTGACGGCCATGGCCACCGAGGTGGAGGCGCACGCGGCCGCCATCTCCATCATCGCCAGGGCGTAGGAGGCGGTGCCCGCCTCGGCGCCACCGTACTGGCCGGGGATGGTCACCCCCATGAGCCCCAGGGAGGCCAGCTCCTTGAAGAGCTCGGTGGGGAAGATCTCCTCCTTGTCGAACTTGCGCGCCTGGGGCGCCACGCGCTCGCGGGCGAACTTGCGGGCGGTGTCGCGGATGAGCGTCTGCGTCTCGGTGAGCTCGAGGTTCACGGGAGCGGGTCCTACTTGATGGCCTTCAGGTTGAACGGATACTCGATGGGGTACTCGCGCCCATCCGGAGGCTGCGGGAAGGTGATGCCGGAGAGCACGTTCACCACGCACTCGTGCAGGCGCGGGTCCTTGAGGGTGGTGCCGCTCTTGGCCACCTTGGCGTTGCGCACGAAGCCATCGGGCGAGATGGTGAAGGTCGTCATGATGCGGCCCTCCTCCACCTTGTTGCCCTTGGCCGCGAGCAGCTCCTCGTAGCACTCCTGCACGTCACGCGAGTGGTACTGCATCACCTCGCGGATGGAGTCCGGGGTGAAGGGCAGACGCGTGACGTTCGGAGGCGGAGGCCGCACCGGCTCCGCCTTCTTCTTCTCCTGTGCGGGGGCAGCCGCCTCGGGTGCGGTGTCCTTGGCGGACGCGCCCTTCTTCGCGGGCGAGCCCTGCGCGAACGCCAGGCCCGACCCGAGCACCACCACCATCAACAGGGAACGGTTCATCATGGACAACGCGACTCCTAGTCCTTCAGCAGGTTGGCCGAGATGACGATGCGCTGGATCTCGCTCGTCCCCTCGTAGATTTCGGTGATGCGCGCGTCGCGCACGTGGCGCTCGGCGTCCATCTCCTTGGAGTAACCCATGCCGCCGTGGACCTGCAGGGCCTTGTTGGCCACGCGGCTGGCCATCTCGCTGGCGTACAGCTTGGCCATGGCGCTCTCGGCCGAGTGGCGCACGCCCTTGTCCTTGAGCAGCGCCGCGCGCAGCACGAGCAGCCGGGCCGCGTCGATCTCCGTGGCCATGTCGGCGATCATGAACTGGATGGCCTGGTGCTCGCGGATGGCCTTGCCGAACGTCTTGCGCTCGCCCGAGTAGCGCACCGCCTCCTCGAAGGCCGCGCGGGCGATGCCGAGGGCCTGCGAGGCGATGCCGATGCGGCCACCGTCCAGGGTGCTCATGGCCACCTTGAAGCCGTCGCCCTCCTTGCCCAGCATGTTCTTGGCCGGCACGCGCATGTCCTCGAAGAACATGCTGCAGGAGTGCGCCGCGCTGATGCCCATCTTCTTGTCCGGCTCGGCGCGGATGAAGCCCGGGGTGTTGGTGGGGACGAGGAACGCGGTGATGCCCTTGTTGCCCGCCTCCTTGTTCGTCATCGTGAAGAGCACGATGGCGTCCGCCTTGGGGCCGTTGGTGATCCAGTTCTTCGAGCCGTTGATGACGTACTCGTCACCGCGGCGCACTGCGACGGTCTTCTGGGAGGCCGCGTCGCTGCCCGCCTCGGGCTCGGTGAGGCCGAAGCAGCCCAGCTTCTCGCCCCGGGCGAAGGGGGTGAGGAACTCGGCCTTCTGCGCCTCGGTGCCGAACTTCATCACCGGATCGCAGTAGAGCGAGTTGTTCACGCTCATGATGACGCCGGTGGAAGCGCAACCGCGGCTGATCTCCTCCATGGCCAGCGCGTAGCAGACGTTGTCCAGCCCCGCGCCGCCGTACTGCTCGGGCACCGCCACGCCGAGCAGCGACAGCTCGGCCAGCTTCTTCACCGCGTCGGTGGGCCACTGGTGCGTCTCGTCCCACTTGCGGGCGTTGGGGGTCAGCTCACGCGAGGCGAACTCGCGGCACATCCGCTGGATCTCGCGCTGGACGTCGGTCAGCTCGAAGTTCATGGCACTCCTGATCGGGAAAGAAGGGCGCGGGGTACTTATACGGGGCTTCGCGCCTGGGAACAGCGATTGCAAGAGGGGCAGGCAAGCGCGAGTTGCCGAGCCCATTAGTCTGCCCGCAGGCCCCCGGGGCACCCCGGGGAGCCATCCGTTACCGGACTACTTGCCGGTGAAGCCGGCGGGACGCTTCTCAAGGAAGGCCTTCATGCCCTCCTTCTGGTCCTCCGAGCCGAAGAGCACCGCGAAGCCCTGGCGCTCCAGCTCGTTGGCCGCGCGGAGATCCTGGTCCGCGCCGAACTCGATGACGCGCTTGGCCTGGGAGATGGCCAGCGGGCCGTTCTTGAGCATCTTCCCCGCCACCGCCTTGCAGTGGGCCAGGAGCTGATCCGCCGGCAGGACGTCGAGGACCAGGCCGATCTCCTTGGCCTTGGCCGCGTCCAGGCGCTCACCGGTGAAGACGAGCTCCTTCGCGCGCATCTTGCCCACCACGCGGGTGAGCCGCTGCGTGCCGCCGAAGCCCGGGATGACGCCGAGGCTCACCTCGGGCAGGCCCAGCTTCGCCTTCTCCGAGGCGTAGATGAGATCGCACGCGAGGGCCAGCTCGCACCCGCCGCCGAGCGCGAAGCCATTCACCGCGGCGATGGTGGGGATGGGAAGCTGCTCGAGCGTCTGGAAGGCGCGGTGGCCCAGGGCGGCGAACTCGCGCGCCTGCGCCGCGCCGATGGACGCCATCTCCGAGATGTCCGCACCGGCCACGAAGGCCTTGTCGCCGCCGCCCGTGATGATGAGCGCGCGGACCGTGGCGGGCAGCGAGGTGAACGCGGACTCGAGCTCCTGGAGCGTCTTGCTGTTGAGGGCGTTGAGCGCCTTGGGACGATCGATGGTGAGGAGGGCGATGCCGTCCTCGGTCTCCAGCCGGATGTTCTCGTAGGCCATGGGGATCCTCAGGGTGGGAAGACGGTGACGGGCACCCTCACCCCGACCCTCTCCCGGAGGGAGAGGGGTGTTCGTTGGCGAGGGTGTCTGGGGTACCTGTGTCTGGGGTATCGCGCGCCCTTCCCCTCTCCCCTCGGGAGAGGGTCGGGGTGAGGGTGCCTGGATCAGGGGTTCAATACTTGTAGAAACCGCGGCCGCTCTTCTTGCCGTACCAGCCGGCGTCCACGTACTGCCGCAGCAGGGGGCTCGGGCGGTACTTGTCGTCACCCAGGCCCTTGTGGAGGACCTCGGCGATGTAGAGCACCGTGTCCAGGCCGATGAAGTCCGCCAGCTGCAGCGGGCCCATGGGCTGGTTGGTGCCCAGCTTCATCGCCGTGTCGATGTCCTCCGCCGTCCCCAGGCCCTCCTGCAGCGCGAAGCAGGCCTCGTTGAGCATCGGGATGAGGATGCGGTTCACGATGAAGCCCGGGAAGTCCTTGGACACCACCGTGGTCTTCCCCATCTTCTCGGCCAGCGCCTTGGTCGTCTGATAGGTCGCGTCCGACGTCGCCGCGCCCCGGATCAGCTCCACCAGCTGCATCACCGGCACCGGGTTCATGAAGTGCATGCCGATGACGTTCTCGGGGCGCTTCGTCGCCGCGGCGATGCGGGTGATGGGGATGGACGAGGTGTTGGTGGCCAGAATCCCGCCCGGCTTCACCACGGCGTCCAGCTCCAGGAAGATGCGGCGCTTGAGGTCCTCGTTCTCCGTCACCGCCTCGATGGCGAAGTCCACGTCCTTCACCTCGGTGGCGCTGGTGGCGGTGGCGAGGTTGGTGTTGGCCGCCTCGAGCCGGGCCGCGTCCAGCTTGCCCTTCTCCACCAGCTTCTTCAGGCCGGTCTTGATGCGCTCGGCCCCCTTGGCGAGACCCTCCTTCGAGACGTCCACCAGGGTGACCCGCAGGCCAGCCTGCAGCGCCACCTGGGCGATGCCCGACCCCATCTGCCCTGCCCCGACGACGATGATGTGCTCCGATGCCATGGCGTTCGAGACCCCTTGCTCGGTAAACGAGGAACCGGGCGCGCTATAGCCCTGGCACCCCCACCGGTCAACGGCTCACGGGCACCCGCAGTCCCCGCTCGACGCGCACATCCTCGTCCCCGAGTGTCAGCCGCTCCACACGGGGGGGCCGCGAGGGTCCGCTCTCGCCTCGGGCGAACACCCACACTTCGTACGTCCCCGAGGGCAGGTCCGTCGTCAGGCTGAGCTCGCCCGGCGCGCCCGCCTGGAAGGAGCGCGTCTCGCGCTTCACCAGCTCGCCCTGCGCGTTCTTCACCTGGAAGTCGAGCGCCCGGATCTCGCTCCAGCCCGGGCCCTCCAGGCGCCACACCAACTCCCGCTGCGCGGGGGCGTCCGGGCCCTTCCACAACCACAGGCCCAGCGCCGCCACCAGGAGGAACGGCAGCCGCCTCAGCAGCGGGTGTCGACGCCAGTTCCGCTGCCGCGGCCCCTCGCCCTCCACGTCTTCATTCCTTCTTCGCGGCCTTCTTGCCGCCGCGGCGCGTGTGCAGCTCGCTGACGGTCACCTTGGTCCGGCCCGGCGTGCCCGCCTCGCCCGCTTCACCGTCCTCGCGCTCCTCGTGAGGCACCAGGCGGATCTGCGCCTTCACCTCGATGGTCATCCCCGACACCACCTTGAGCAGCTCGTCGCGCAGCTTCTCCGACTGGAGGAAGCGCCGCAGCTCCTCGGAGACGACCCGGCCCACCTCGTCCTTCGTCTTCTCCGCCTGCCCGAGGATGTAGCC
Organism: Archangium gephyra; assembly: GCF_042230915.1. Lineage (GTDB taxonomy): Bacteria > Myxococcota > Myxococcia > Myxococcales > Myxococcaceae > Archangium > Archangium gephyra_B. Next base: position 6,190,033 of record NZ_CP102578.1, read on the forward strand.
GAGCACCTCCTTGGGCAGCTTCAGCTGGCCGGCCAGCGAGCGGATGCCCTCCTCCGTCATGAAGAGGGCACCCAGTCCCGCCACCGCCACCTTGCGCACGAACTCGGGCACGAAGCCCGCCCGGGAACCCTCCCGCTCCGGCTCGTCTCCGAGCAGCGGATCGAAGTCGTCGTTGTCGTCTTCGGGGGCCTTGCCGGACGCCATGGGGTTCCTCGGGGTTCGCGGGGAGTACGCCTAGCGTATCACCGGCAGCTTCACCGCCACCCGCATGTTCTCGGTGGACACGCGGCCCGCGATGTTGCGCGCCATCGCCGTGAAGGCCTGGGCCTCGGCGCTCTCCGGGTGGCTGATCACCACCGGCACGCCCGCGTCACCCGCCTCGCGGATCTTCAGCTCCAGGGGAATCTCCCCCAGGAACGGGATGCTGAACATCTCGGCCGCCTTGCGGCCGCCGCCCCGGTTGAAGATGGGCGTGGCCTTCGAGCAGTGCGGGCACACGAACTGGCTCATGTTCTCCACGATGCCCAGCACAGGGATGTGCACCTTGTCGAACATCTGCTTGGCGCGCACCACGTCCGCCAGCGCCACGTCCTGCGGCGTCGTCACCAGCACCGCGCCCGAGGCCTTCACCGATTGCGACAGCGACAGCGCCACGTCACCCGTGCCCGGCGGCAGATCCAGCACCAGGTAGTCCAGCTCGCCCCAGCGCACGTCGCGCACCAGCTGCATCAGCGCGCCGTGCAGCATGGGACCGCGCCAGATGAGTGCCTGATCCGCCTCCACCAGGAAGCCGATCGACATCACCTTCAGCCCGTGCTTCTCCAGCGGCAGCAGCGACTTGCCATCCGGGCTCACCGGCTTCTCGGTGATGCCCGTCATCAGCGGCACCGAGGGGCCATAGAAGTCCGCGTCCAGCAGGCCCACCTTCGCGCCGTCGCGCGCCAGCGCCGCCGCCAGGTTCACCGACACCGTGCTCTTCCCCACGCCGCCCTTGCCGGCGCCGACGAGGATCACGTTCTTCACCTGCGGGAGGATCGCCTGCCCCCCGGCGTTCGGCGCCGAGCGCACCTGCGCGCCCCACTCGATGTCGAACGTCTTCAGCCCGGGCACCTGCTTGAGCGCCGCCTCGGCGTCCGCCTGGATCTTCCCCTTCATCGGGCAGGCCGGCGTGGTCAGCTCGATCTTGAGCTTCGCCTTGTCGCCGTCCACGCGGACGTCCTTCACCATCCCGGCCTTCACGAGGTCGATGTGCAGCTCGGGATCCATCACCTTCGACATCGCCGCGAGGATGTCGCGCTCGGAAACACTCATCTGGAGTACCTGAATCCTTTGAAGCCGGGGGGGCGCGCGGAGATAGCCAGCAGCCCCCCCGGTGTCAACCTCGTCTAATCTCTCGCACTCCTGGCCGCACCGCTTCTCATTCGATCGCGGCCACCCGGTACTCGCCTGCTTCCCGGACCAGCCGCACCGCCCGGTCCTGGCCAATCGGGAACTCCGCCCCCGCGCCCGTCACCCGTACGTCCCCCTCCAGGGCGAGCCGCGCCCGGCGGACCCGCTCGGCCGACTGGGGCTCGCGCTTGAAGTCCTCGCGCAGGCGCTCGGGGGTATAGCGGGCACGCAGGGGCTCGCTCAGCAGCGACCAGGCCCTGTCCCAGTTGCCCGCCCCCACCGCCTCCAGGAAGCCCCTCAGGGCGGCCCGGGGCGCGTCCTCCGGCTTCTCCTCGACGACCCGCCAGCCCTCCTTCGCCTGCACCAGGGTGAGGGCCGGGGCTCGCGCCTGGAGCTCCGGCAGGGCCGTGCGCACCTCCTTCACCCGCGCCTGGCGGACCGAGGCGTCCGCGTAGTGCTCGAGGAACCCGGGCTGGGCCTCCGGTGGTGCGCTCGTCAGGGCGTAGGCGTCCGCCAGCCGGTTCTCCTCCAGCGCCCGGGCGTAGGACGCCGCCACCTCGGAGGGGCCCGGAGTGTGCGCGCAGCCCGTGGCCACCAGGGAGAAGGCCAGGGACAGGGTGGACAACGCGCCCAGCGCCCTGCGCAACGGGCCTCCCGGCGTGCCCTTCTTCATCGCCGCCCCCGAGACGGAGCCCGGCGGCCGGCACGCGCCGCAATACACGTCACCATCGTACGCATAGGCCTCCGAGACCTGGAGCCCCACCCCGCAGCGCGAGCACTCCATGGCCGCCGCCGTCGCGGACCGGGCCTGGGGCATCACCACGGGCGCGGGCGGAGGCCGGGTGTCCGTCACGCCCGCCAGGGCCTCGAAGGCGCCCGCGTCCAGCCAGACGCCCTCGCACGAGGGACACACGTCGACGGGGCTGGCGCTCGTCACCACCCGCCGCAGACGCTCGGCACAGGCCGGACAGCGCACGGGCTCGCTCCGGCACGTGGGACAGACCGCCTCGGCGCGTCCCACCGGGTGCCCCTTCCGGCACCGCGAGAAGCTCTGGCCCTTCATGGCCAGGAAGCTCCGCGCCGGCAGCCTGTCCGGGAAACGCTCCAGCTCGCCCCGGTCGAACCAGAGACCGTGACAGCGCGGGCAGGTGTCGATTTCCACTTGGGAGACGCGCAAGGGACGCAGCAGCTCTTTCTCGCAGAGGGGACAGGGGCGCGCCATGGGCGGGCCGGGAGGTTACTCGAAACGCTCCCCTCCCTTGAACCCCAGCAGGCTCCAGGCCGTTGGGCACAGGGCATAAACCCCCGCCGACGCGTTGCCCAGCAGCAGCTTCAGCAGCGAGAAGCCCCGGTCCCCGCCCCCATACGTCTGGAGATCGAAGCGCTCCGCCGGCACCTTCGCCAGTGTCATCGCGTGACGGCAGGCCTCCTCGAAGCCGCCCATCTTGTCCACCAGCCCCACCCCGAGCGCGCGCGTGCCGCTGAACACCCGTCCCTCCCCCAGCGCGTGGATCTCCTCCTTCGTCCGGCCCCGCGCCTTCGCCACGTGCTCGAGGAAGGCCTGGTACGTCTCCTCCATCTCGCCCTCCATCAAGGCCCGCTCGTGCTCGGTGAAGCCCCGCGAGCTCGAGAAGATGCCCGCCGTCTGCCCCCGGGTGATGAGCGTGCGGTGCACCCCCAGCTTCTCCATCAGCTCCGAGGTGTCGAACTTCCCCGCGAACACGCCGATGGAGCCCAGCACCGCGTGCGGCGTGGCCCAGATCTCCTTGGCCCCCAGCGCGGCCATGTACCCGCCGCTCGCCGCCACCTGATCCACGAAGGCGATGACCGGCTTCTTCTTCGCCACCCGCTGCACCGCCTCCAGGATGAGCTCCGAGGCCACCGCCGAGCCTCCGGGGCTCGCCACGTACAGCACCACCGCCTTGACGCTCCGGTTCCGCCCCGCCGCGCGCAGCGCCTTCACCACCGTGTCCGAGCCCGCCGCCCGCCCCGGCGATCCCTTGCCCGGAACGATCATCCCCGAGATGGGCACCACCCCCAGCCGGGGCCTCGGACGCAGCGGGCGCCAGCGCACCGGCGGCCACGGCAGCCGCGCCAGGTACATCGGCATCGACTCCACGCCCTCCTCGTCCTCGTCTTCCTCCTTCTGGCCCCCGAGCCGCGCGGGCAGCTCCGCCTCGTCACACGTGCCGTCGATGAGGCCCGCCGCCGCCGCGCGCTTCGCGCTGTAGGGGCCCGAGTCGATCCACGCCCTCACCTCCTCTGGCGTGCGCCGCCGCCCCCGGGCCACGCTGTCCACCAGGTCCACGTACCGCTCGTCCAGGAAGGACTCGATCGTCTGCCGCTGGATGTCCGACACGTGCGCGTGCGTGAAGAGCTCCGGCGCCGTCTTGTACGCGCCCCGCCGGAAGAAGTGCGCCTTGACGCCAAGCCGGCCGAGCCCCTCGCCGATCGCGGTGGCCTCCGCGGCGAAGCCCACCATGTCCAGCCGCCCCGCCGGGGACAGCAGCACCTCGTCCGCCGCGCACATCACCTGGTAGCCCAGGTTGTCCACGCTCACCGCCCACGCCACCACCCGCTTGCCCGCCGCCCGGAAGTCGCCGAGCAGCTTCACCAGCACCTCCCGCTTGGCCGGCGGCACCTCCAGGTCCTCCAGCACCAGGAGGATGCCCTTCACCTTCACGTCCTTGGCCAGCAGCTCCAGCGCCTTGCGGAAGCCCTCCAGCGAGGTCACCGTGGCCGGCTCGGGACGGCCCTGCCCTCCCAGACCCAGGGGCAGGCGCGAGCGCCGGGGCCGCTCCCGGTAGGGGGGATCCCCCGCCAGCCGGAAGCGCACATAGGCGGGCCGGCCGCGAGCCCCCAGCAGGCGGAACGGGAGGCCCAGCAGTACTCTCAACAGCACCAGCAGGTTGATCAGGGGGATGACGAGGAAGCGCACGGGTCTGGCGCCTAACGGACCGCCCGGGGGGAAGCAAGCCCTGTTCTATGCACCTGTAAGGTCGTGGTAGGCTGCGCCGCCATGCGCCCCCTCACCTTCTCGCGTCTGCTGGTGGTCCTCGTGCTCGTTACTGGCGGTGCCGCTCTCGCCCAGCGGCGCCAGCTCCCGACCTTCCAGGGCGAAGAAATGACCCAGGAGGAGCGTGACGCCGCCCGCGCCCGCCCGAAGTACAACATCAGCTCCTACAACCGGGACATCCAGATCAAGGAAGAGCCCATCCCCTGGAAGGCCATCGCCCTGGGCTTCATCGCGATGCTCGTGACCGCGCCCTTCGCCTGGCGCGCGTACCGGAGCACCACCAAGGAGATCTCCGAGGCCAACACGTTCGGCGTCTCCAGCGCCCGGGCCGGCGAGTCCTCCGAGGAAGAGCAGTCGTAGCACTCCCAGCGAGGGCCTCCCCATGAAGCGAGCCCTGTCCCAGCTCTCCCTGGTCCTCGCGGGCTTCGTGTCCGTGGGAGCCCTCCTGCACGCCTCGGCCGCGGAGCCCGAGAAGCCCAAGGCGGGTGCGTCCAAGCCGAAGACGAAGGCCGGTGGGGCGAAGGAGAACCCCGGCCTGCCCGCGCCGGACTACCTCCCCGAGTCCGCCCGTGCCCTGCTGCGCAAGAAGATGGCGCGCCATGGCCAGGACGCCCGGGACTTGATGTTCGGCGTGACGCTGCTGCGCTACGACGTGGCGCGCGCCGCCGCCCAGCACATCGCCTCCGAGCCCCGGCTCGAGCGCCCCGAGGCCGGTGGAGAGGACGAGCCCACCGCCTTCCTGCCCGAGCGCTTCTTCGTCCTCCAGGACGAGGTGCGCAGGCGGGCCCAGGCCCTCGCCGCCGCCGCCGAGAAGAAGGACGATGCGGCGATCGCCGAGAGCTACGGCCTCCTCATGCAGACGTGTGTCTCCTGCCACTCGGCGTACCTGAAGCGCGAGTAGGCCCGCGCTTCGGAAGAGCCCTCGCTCATTCCAGGGAGATGGGCCTGCTCGTCTCCTCCACCACGAGCGACACGAGCCACTCCAGTGCCTCCGAGGGAGGCGCGTCGCGGCGCAGCAGCAGACGGTACGTCACCGAGCCCAACTCGGGCAGCGGGCGGAGCACGGCGCCCCACGTGGGCCGGCAGATGCCATTGACCACCGCGACGCCCAGGCCCGCCGCGGCGAACGCGAGCATGATCGGCCAGCCATCCGCCTCCACCGGAGGCGCCACGGACATGCCGAGGCTCGCCACCGCGCGTCCGACGATGTCCCGCTGCCGCTGGCCCTCGGGCGCGAGGATCAGCCGCTCTCCCGCGAGATCCGCCAGCCGCACCGTGCGTTTCTTCGCCAACGGGTGGTGGGGGGCGAAGGCGGCGCACAGGGGCGCGCGCAGGAGATCCCTCGCCACGAGCCCCCGCGGGACGATGTCGAAGACGCCGACGGCCAGGTGCGCCTCGCCCGACTGGAGGGCCTCGCACGCCGAGGGCCCACCCCGGGTGAGGACGCGCAGCAGGGCGCGCTCGCTGGCGGCGAAGCGGGAGAGCGCCGGCCCCAGCAGGTAGAGGTACGCCCCCTCCCCCGCGGCGATCGTCACCGACTCGGCCGTATCGCCCTGGAGCTCACCCGTCAGCCTGCCCGCGCGCGTGAGCATGTCGCGCGCGAAGGCGGCGATCCGCACCCCGGTGGGCGTCAGCCTCAGCGTGCGCCCCTCCTTCTCGTATAGCGGGGAGCCGACGTGATCCGCGAGCCGCTTCACCCGCTCGAACAGCGCCGGCTGTGAGAGCCCCACCTGCCTCGCCGCGCGCGAGAAGTTGCGCACCTCGGCGAAGGCGGCGAAGGCCCGTAGGAGCTCCCCATCGAGTATCGGCTGCGGCGATAGCTCATCCATTCTTCCGAGTTTCCTCCGATAGACGCGATCCGTACCGTGTTCGTGACCGGGAGGGAAATGGAAGCCCCGGCCAGGAGCGAGGAAGCCATGCCAGGCACACGGACGAGCCAGCAGTGGTGGGAGGAGACCCGGAAGGAGCCAGCCAGACTCATGGCCTGGTTGCTCGATCAATACCGGGGGGAGGCCACCGCGGCGGGGCGGATCGAAGCGCTGCGCGACACGCATGCCCACGGCGATGTGAAGGCCCGGCGGCTGCTGACCGTCATCGCCGCGCAGGAGCGCCAACACGCCCTCTGGGTGGGCGGACTGCTGCGCGCCCGGGGCCTTGAACCGACCGTCCAGGACAAGGCCGAGCGCTACTGGGAGCAACCGCTGGCCGCCATCCAGGATCTCGAGAGCGGCTGCGCCGTGGGGGCCCACGCGGAGCGCATGCGGCTGGAGCGCATCGAGGTCATCGCCTCGGACCCGGAGGCCCCCGAGGATGTACGCGCGGTGTTCCGGCGCATCCTCCCCCAGGAGCGATTCCACGAGCGCGCCTTCCGCTCCCTGGCCGGTGCCACCGCCCTCGAGGCCACGCGTGACGCACACGAACTGGGGCGCACCGCCCTGGGCCTGTCGCCCTGAGATCGGCTCTCCCTGTCGGGTGTCTGACGAGGCCGCGCCGGATTGTGCGCTGAAGAGCACGCACTGACGCTCGGAGGTGGGTGTCCTCCCTGGCACGAGCTGCTGATCGTGCCGAGCCTCGGTTGGTCGCTCTCTTGGAGGCACCATGGGCACCCGGTCCGCTCTTCTTGCTTCATCCACGCCTGAAGCCCTGGCTCCAGGCACGCCCGAGGTCACCGGGAGGTGGACGCCTCCCTTCCTGCTCGCCGGTCTCGTGAGCGTGGTCCTCGGGGCGCTTCGGAACCTGTGGGGTGCCGTGAAGTGCTTCGCGCGCGGGCTCGGGGGGCTCCTCACGGGGAAGTTCTCCACGGGCGGCCAGGAGCTGCTCCTCGGGGTGGTGAAGCTCGTCATCCAGCTCCCCCTGGACGTCCTGCTGAGCCTGGGCGGCCGGGTGCTGAGCGGAGTCCAGACGCTCGTCGGCGCCGAGCCCGTGGGCGGCCGGCTCGCTCCGAGGCAGATCGCCGAGCTGCGCAAGGTGTTCGGGGACAGCATCGACTACGAGCGGGTGCGCCTGAAGGTGGGGAGACTCGGGCTGCTCTCGTTGCCCGGCCGCCCCTTCGTGCTCGGCCATACCCTCTATGTGCCTCGGGACATCCCCCGGACGGAGGCCGCCACGCTCCATCTCCCCATGCACCTGCTCGTCCAGGAGATGGGCCACGTCTGGCAGTACCAGACGGGTGGGACCGACTACGTGTGCGAGACGCTCTGGAGCCAGTGGTTCGGGGAGGGCTCGGATTGGCGCACGGCGCTGGACGCGGGCCGGAGCTGGGGCGAGCTGGAGCCCGAGCAGCAGGTGCGGCTCCTCAAGGTGGCCTACGCCCGCTCCGGCTACTTCGAGGCGCCCGGCCAGCGGTTCGTCGACGAGGACACGGGCGTGGACTACACCGGGCAGCTCGCGCGGGCCCTCGAGCAGCTCCGGGCGAGGAAGGGCGCACCCTGACGGCTCGCCTCCCCGGCCGGAAGCCGGGCGGACCCAAGAGGTTGTTGCTTCGGCTCCGTACCCTGCGATGCTAGGCATCCCACCGGGCACGTACCTCCAGGAGCAAGCAGACCTCATGACTGCGGCAGTCGCCATTCGCGTGGAGGATCCTCCGCGTTCCGCCTTTCCGGGCCTCGACATCGATGAAGAGGCCTTCGCGCGTGACCTGCAGGCCCTGCGCACGGAGATGGAGTCGTCCCTCGGGCCCGAGGACCTCGCGCACTTCCGGAAGATCGAGCGCTGGGGCCGGGTGTGCTCGGTGCTCGGCTATGCGACGGCGTGGCTGGCGCCCAATCCCGTCTCGGCGCTGTTGATTGCCCAGGGCAACACGGCGCGCTGGACGATGATGGCGCACCACGTGACGCACCGCGGGTACGACCGGGTGCCCGGCATGCCCGAGCACCGCACCGGGCGCGCGTTCGCCTCCGGGTGGCGCCGCTTCCTGGACTGGCCGGATTGGATCCACCCCGAAGCGTGGAAACACGAGCACAACGCCCTGCACCACGGGCGCACGGGCGAGATGGCGGATCCGGACCTGGTGGAGGAGAACACCGGGTTCCTGCGGAGCTCCCGCATGCCCATGCTGGCGAAGTACGCGGTGGTGGCCTTCTTCGCCTGCACGTGGAAGCTGACGTACTACGCGCCCAACACCTTCCTGGAGTGGCGGCGGGCCGAGCGGCGGCGCGCGGGCGAGAAGGATGATGGGAGCAACCTGCGCCTGGTGACGGCCTTCAACCCGCTCACCGCCGATGGCCGGGCGTTCTGGTGGACGTGCATCCTCCCCTACGTGGGCCTGCGCTTCGTGCTGCTGCCCGCCCTCTTCGCGCCGCTCGGGGCGTGGGCGGTGCTGAGCGTGTTCGCCAACAGCGTGCTGGCCGAGTTGCTCACGAACCTCCAGAGCTTCGTGCTGATCGCGCCCAACCACGCGGGCGATGACCTGTACCGGTTCCACGACCGGGCCAAGAACAACGCGGAGTTCTGCGTGCGGCAGGTGATCGGCTCGGTGAACTACGCCACCGGGAACGACGGGGTCGACTTCCTCCACGGCTGGCTCAACTACCAGATCGAGCACCACATCTGGCCCAGCCTGCCCATGAGCAAGTACCAGCAGGTGCAGCCCCGCGTGAAGGCGCTCTGCGAGAAGCACGGCGTGCCCTACGTGCAGGAGGGCGTCTTCCGCCGCGTGAAGAAGCTGGTGGACATCATGGTGGGACGCGGCTCGATGCGCACGGTGTCGCCGCCGGGCGGCGCATAGCTCCTCCGCTTCGAAGCTGGAGGATTGGCCGTTCTTCCAGCTAGTGTCGGCGCCGTGTCCGGCCCCCGACCGAAGACGTGCGCCGCATGCGGCAATGGTATCGCCGCGAGCGAGGTGTACTACCGCTTCTCCCTCGTCCTGCAAGGTGAGCAGGACGTGCTCGGCCCGTCTGGAGGAGGCGGTACGGAAGACGAGCTCGCCTCGCTCGTGAAGCAGCTCGAGGAGGGACAGGAGTCCGCCCAGGAGCTGGAGGAGCAGGTGCACTGGGAGCGCAGCGGCGTCGTGTGCTCGGCGTGCCGCTCGGTGGTGGTGCGCACCCTATCCGCGCCCCCGGAGGCGGCCGGGCCGCATTAGCTCATCAGCCACGGACCCCGGAGAGCGCGGACCCGTATGTCTTCTTCATTGCATGGCGCACACCGGATGCTCCTTCTCGTGGGCTCCCTGCTGCTGGCCGGTTGCGCCACACCTGGACCGATGGGGCTTCCGCCAGAAGGCCGCTATGCCCAGACCACTGATTCAGCGACGAGTGGCTGCTTGCGCAATCCCGCCTGCTACACCACGCGGCCGGGCGAAGAGGCGATCATCCCGTGGCTGTTTCGCGCCGTGGACACGGCCCGTACCGCCGTCACCGTGATGCGGTTGTTGGAGACCGCGGAGATGGCGCGCGTCGAGCAGGTCCTGGCCAATTGCGCCAAGGAAGCGAATTCCAAGGTCAACGACGAGGACGAGGTACTCAAGGGGCAGAGCCCCACCGCGGAACAGTGCAGGGAGGTCGTCCGCCAGGAGAAGGGCAAGGACGTGACGCGGGCCATGGATCTCGGAACCAGGAAGCACGCGGTGGCCCTCGCTTGTGTCCAGAGGGAACTCGGCGAACTCTATCCGGAGAACTTCAGCGTGCAGCTGCGTTACAAACACGACCCGTCGGTGGGACAGTGGCGGCAACTCGACCCTGTGGTTGTAGCGGAGTGGTTGCGCAACGGGCTCGAATCCCTGCTTCTGGGGACGCTGGTTCCCGATGTCGTGATTCACGCCTCGGGCAACTCCCAGAAGGTTCAGCGCGTCTACGACTTCAAGTTCCCCTGCGTGCCCGTCAGAAAAGGGCAGAGCCCTGGCTGGAGAGATTACCCCGCGGGACATCCCCATCACCCCAAGAATCAGGGCCGGATGTACAAGGAAGCGCTTGGAGGAGAGAAGGATCCCACCCTCGTCACTCCCCAACTCGGAGTCCAATGATGGGCGAGCACTATCCGCGGATTCGTCGCTACGCGCTCGTCGATGGAGGAGAACCCTGGCTGTTCATCCGCGAGAGTGTGAACATCACTTTCTACATGCGGCGCTCCCACCAAGAGGTCGTACATGCGGTGATGCGAGCCCTGGATGTCTATCTCCAAGCCCTGGGACCAGGAACGCTCGGCTGGTACGCCGATTCAGAGGCGGATTGGCAGGAACTCGACACGCAGACTCGGGAAACCATCCGACGAGAGTTCCTGCATCCGCGTGGTGCCCACGTCTCACTGGCCGGAACCCCCGGCGATCTCTCTGGATATGAGTTCTCCTACTATGGAGAACAGTCCAACGAGTTCCCCCCCCGTGAGCCCATGTGCGCGGTGACCTTCTGGCTGCCCACGGAGTACCTGGAAGAGCACGGCCCTGACTGGGTGCGGGATCTGGCCCTGAAGCTGGCGGTGGAACTGCCCTTCAACTCCGGTCATGCGGGCCTCGCGTTCCTCTTCCCGGAAGGGCTTCTCGGAACCATCGAGTCCCTCCGGGACGAGTGCTTGCGCTACCCGGGCCTGGACGTTCCCGGCTTCAGCACTGCCTCCATGTTCATCGGCACACGGATAAAAGGGGTGCACTGGCTGAATCTCCTGGGCCAACCCGTTTGGGGAGAACTGGGCGGTGCGGAAGGCCTGCGCTCCCGATTGCACTCGCCCGGCACCACCGTGCAGGAACTAGAGGGACAGCGGGCCGTGGTGACACTCGGGCAATGGCCGGAGGCTGGAGACGTGCGAGAGGGCCGCCTCCTGCCGGCCTATCGCGAGTTGGCGCGCGTCCTGGAGCCCTGGCTGTACGAGGAGCGCTTTGATTGGGGCGGCTTCTCCCGGGAGGACATGCGGCGATGGAAACGCCGCTTCCTCGACTGACACGCTCACGACGCCCCGGTCCCCTCCACGGACACATCTAGCCGATCGAAGGCGCGGCCCAGGCCCACCACGCCGAGCGCCACCTCGGCCACGAGCACCGCGGCCGCGACGGGCCCCGCGAAGGGCAGTGCCCACACGCCCAGCCCCAGCAGCCGGTCCAGGCCGAAGCCCACCAGGGCCGCCAGCAGCGCCGCGGGCAGCATCCCCACCAGCAGCACCACCAGCGTGCCCACCAGCGTCAGCAGCCGCTGCCCGAGCGCCTCCAAGCCGCGCACCCGCTCGCCCTCGGGCGGCAGCCACGCCGGAAACAGCACCACCGCCGCGTTCTGCACGAAGAGGCTCCCGAGCGACACCGCCGGCAGCACCCAGAGCGCCCCCAGTCCCGCTGCCATCCACATCTCGGTGTACACACCCCCCTGCCACACCAGGAGCGCCATCGCCAACAGGAGCAGCCCCACCTGCGTCACCCCGAGCAGCAGCGCCGGCGCGGCGAGCTCCGCCACCACCACCTGCCGTCCCGTGAGCGGCAGCGCTCGCAGTTGCTCCAGCCGGGGCAGATCCATCCGCAGATCGAACCGCAGGGCCGACGGCCCGAAGAAGCACAGCACTCCCGCGAGCCCCGCGCACAGTGGCGCCATGAACAGGCGCACGTTGGCGAGGACCTCGGACATGCCCCGGCCCGAGGCCACCGCCGCCACCAGTCCGCCCAGCAGCCCCGCGGCGAGCAGCCGCCCCGCCCCGCCCAGCCGCCGCCCGGCGATGAGGTTCTTCCAGACGATCGCCACCTCCGGCCGGCCCGTGGGCGCGAGCCGGAAGTACGCGGGGCGCGCCCGCAGGAGCGTGCGACTGCCTCCCTCGCGCGAGAGCTGCTCCCGGAGCCGGGCCCGCTCCTCGGCCCGCACCACCGCCGCCTCCTCGAAGGGCACCGAGGCCCGCATCACCCAGACGTAGTGCACGGCGAACAGGCCGAGCCCGAGCGGCAGCGTCCGCAGGAAGGCCCCCACGTCCGGCGCGAGCGGCAGCGCCACCAGCAACCGCCCCGGCCACAGCGCTGGCGAGTCCATCAACGAGGCCAGCCACGCCTGGAGCTGCCGGGGATGATTCAGCTGAGTGGGCAGGGGGTGCTCGCTCAGCGCGGAGAGCCCCGCGAGGATCATCAAGGCGCTCACGGCGGTGAGGGCGGACCAGCGCAGCACCGTCCCCATGCCCCCGCGCTGGGCGAGCCGCGTGCGCACGAAGGAGGCCGCGGTCACGTGCAGGTGCACCGTGGAGAGCGTCACGGTGGCGCCAAGGAAGAAGAGGACGGGGTGCCCGGACACCACACGGCTCACGAAGAGGGTGGCGACGAAGGCCCCCACGGCCGCGCCCAGTAGGCCGCGCGCGAGCTTGTAGTGCAGCAGCCCCCGCCGGGACACGGGCGCGGGGAAGAACTGCTGCACCTCCGTCTCGTTGAAGGACAGCGAGGGCCGATCCGGTCCGAGCGCCCAGGCGGAAAGCACCGTGCCCAGCATCGCGGCGGCGAGCATGAACTGGCTGACGAGCTGCGCCCCGGCGGGGACCGTGCCCTCCTGTCCCTGGAAGCTCAGCCGCCGCAGGAAGAAGGAGTACACGTACAACCCGCCCACCATCGCGCCCACGAGGTACTTCGGCTGGCGCAGCCGCCGGAGCTGGCGCAGCAACCGGTTGCGCGCCGAGGCCAGCCAGAGGAACGTCACCGCACGGGGAAAGCTCACGGAACCTCCCGCTCCGGCCGCGGCTCGGGCGACGCGCTCGTGATCCGGATGAAGAGCTCCTCCAGGGACGCGGCCGAGCCGTCCGGGCCACTGAGCTGCGCGCGGATGTCCGCGAGCGTCCCGAGCGCCACCGCGCGCCCCCCGGCGATGACGAGGATGCGGTGGCACAGCTCCTCCACCAGCGGCAGCAGGTGCGAGGAGAGCACCAGCGCCGTGCCCGCCTCCGCGCGCTGGCGCAGCGAGGCCTTCATGCGGCGGATGGCCAGCGGATCCAACCCCGTGAGCGGCTCGTCGAGGATGATGAGCCGCGGCGAGTGCAGGAAGCCGCAGGCGATGGACAGCTTCTGCTTCATCCCGCGCGACAGCTCCCCGGGCAGGGCCTTCTCCTTGCCGGCCAGCTCCATCTCGGCCAGCAGCGCCCGCGCCCGCTCCTCCCAGTCCGCCACCCCGTACAGCCGGGCCACGAAGTTCAGGTGCTCCCAGACGGTGAGGTACTCGAAGAGGCGCGGCTCGTCCGGGAGGAACGCCAGGGCGTGCTTGGCCGCCACCGGCGCATCCGCCAGGTCATACCCGGCCACCCGCACGCGCCCGCTGGAGGGCGGCAGGATGCCCGCCAGGCAGCGCAGCGTGGTCGTCTTCCCCGCCCCGTTGGGCCCCACCAGCCCAAGCACCTCGCCGGGGGCGAGCCGGAAGGTCAGCCCCTGCACGGCCCTCACGTCGCCGTAGGTCTTCTCCAGCCCCTCCACATCCAGCACCGGCGCCGTCATCCCGGCTTCGCTCATGTGCGACAAAATACGCGGCCCCCCGGGCGGATTCCAATCCATGGGGCCGCCGCCGGGCGATGCGCTAGGGTACGCCCCCTTGGAGGGTGTGATGCGCTTCATCGACGACCAGAAGCCTCCCTACGATCTCACGTACAACGACTGCTTCATGGTGCCGGGCCGCTCCGAGGTGGGCTCGCGCCTGGACGTGGACCTGGTACCGGCCGATGGCCTGGGCACCACCCTCCCCATCGTCGTGTCCAACATGACGGCCGTCTCGGGCAAGCGCATGGCCGAGACGGTGGCGCGCCGCGGGGCCATCGCCGTGCTGCCCCAGGACATCCCGCTCGACATCGTCGAGAGCAACATCACCTACGTGAAGTCGCGCCACCCCGTCTACGAGACGCCCATCACCCTGCGGCCCGGCGACACCATCCAGGAGGCGCTCAACCTCATCCACAAGCGGGCCCACGGCGCCGTCATCATCGTCAACGAGCACGAGGAGCCCGTCGGCATCTTCACCGAGAACGACGCGGCCGGCTTCGATCGCTTCACCCAGCTGCAGCGGGTGATGGCCACCGATCTGCTCACCATCGACGAGGGCACGCCGCTGGAGACGATCTTCGATCGCCTGTCCAGCAAGCGGCTCACCTCCGCGCCGGTGGTCCGCGGCCGCCGGCTCATCGGCGTGGTGACGCGCAAGGGCGCGCTGCGCTCGACGCTCTACAAGCCGGCGGTGGACGCGAAGGGCAAGCTGCTCATCGGCACGGCCATCGGCATCAACGGGGACGTGAAGGCCAAGGCCGAGGCCCTGCTGCGCGCCGGGACGGATCTGCTCGTCGTCGACGTGGCGCACGGCCACCAGCGCCGGATGCTCGAGGCGGTGGAGCTCATCCGCTCCCTGTCCCCGTCCGTGCCCGTCATGGCCGGCAACGTCGTCACCCGCGAGGGCACGCGCGATCTCATCTCGGCCGGGGCGGACCAGGTGAAGGTGGGCGTAGGGCCCGGGGCCATGTGCACCACGCGCATGATGACGGGGGTGGGCCGGCCCCAGTTCTCCGCGGTGCTCGACTGCGCGGAGGAGGCCCGGAAGCTGGGCAAGCATGCCTGTGCCGACGGCGGCGTCCGCCACCCGCGCGACGTGGCGCTCGCGCTCGCGGCGGGCGCGGCCAACGTGATGATCGGCTCCTGGTTCGCCGGCACCTACGAGAGCCCCGCGGACGTCCTGCGCGACAGCGATGGCCGCTTCTACAAGGAGAACTTCGGCATGGCCTCGCAGCGCGCCGTCAAGGCCCGCTCGCGCGGCGAGTCCCTCTTCGAGCGCGCCCGCAAGGATCTCTTCGAGGAGGGCATCAGCACCTCGCGCATGTACCTGGACCCGGATCACCCCGGCGTCGAGGACATCATCGATCAGATCATCGCCGGCGTGCGCAGCTCCTGCACCTACGCGGGCGCGCGCACCCTCGAGGAGTTCCACCAGCGGGCCGTGGTGGGCGTGCAGAGCCAGGCGGGCTACGACGAGGGCCGCCCGGTGCGCACCAGCTGGTGACGCCCCCTCCCCTTGAGGATTTCCGCGTTTTCTTATAATTTTTACCGAATCCGGACGCGGAGTGTGTCCTGAATTCCCGGGCTGATCGGCCTGTTGCCCCCCGGGCAACGGGGGGCAACGTGGGGAATCGGTCCACTTGACGTATTTACGACCAGTGAATGCTCGGGCAGATTCCGGGATATGCGTGCGCAGCGTGAAAATCCGCACCCCCGCCGGGAATCAGGACAAGCCGCGGTGGAGTCGGCCATCGTCCTGCCCCTCTTCGTTTTCCTCATCCTCGGCATCCTGCAACTGGGGCTGATGCACCAGGCGCGCCTGCTGACGAAGTACGCGGCCTACAAGGCAGTGCGTGCCGGCTCCCTGCACAGCGCGAACATGGAGCAGATGGAGCGCGCGGCCGTGGCCGTGCTGCTCCCGCTCATCAGCAAGGACAGCGGCGGCGGCGAGTACATCAAGACCATCAACAGCGCCTCGGACTTCGCGAGCAAGTGGAACTGGCCCGGGGTGAAGACCAACAAGATGCCGGACGCGAACCTCAAGTTCGCGAAGGTCACCATCTGCGGTCCGCTGAAGAACGAGGTGGGCGGCGGTGGCGGCAAGGAAGTCGACTTCGACGACCCGGCCAACTCCACGGGCGGCCGTGACGAGTGGGAGAAGGGCCAGCGCACCAAGCTGCGCATCCAGCTCACGTTCAACTACCGGATGCCCATCCCCTTCGCCAACTGGGTCATCCACGCCGCGGCGCGCAACAAGGAAGTGCCCGAGGTGCTGCGCCTGGGCAAGAAGAACACCGGCGGCCTCAAGTCCCTCGATCGCGGTGGGACGGGCTCGGATCCCTACGCCACCGCAGCCTCCAACGGCCTCTACATCCTCCCCATCCGCTCCACCTACACCATGCGGATGCAGTCCAACTTCTTCCTGAGCAAGAACGCCTTGCCCACGAGCAACCAATGCCTCTTCGCCTTCTGAGGAAGTCCCCCCGGCGCCGGCGCGGCCAGGCGCTGGTGCTCGCCGCGCTCTCCTTCCTGGTGCTGGCGCTCATGGTGGCGCTCAGCTTCAACCTCAGCCACGCGCTGCGCGAGAAGGTGAGCCTGCAGCAGCACAGCGACTCCATGGCCTACTCCATGGCCGTGATGGAGGCGCGCGCGCTCAACTACTACGCCGTCAGCAACCGCTCCATGGCCGCCACCTACGTGGCCATGAACAGCATGCACGCCTACATGGCGTCGGCCAGTGTGACGGGCGAGATGATGCGCAAGTCGCAGATCAACTACTACATCATCATGGCCATGGAGTTCGCCCAGTGCGGCTGCTGGACCTGTATCCAGCACTGCATCCACGGCCTGCAGGCGCTGAAGATCGCCGGCAAGTACGGCAAGGCCGGCAAGAACTACGACGACAAGGTGAAGGAGCTGGACCAGAACTTCGCCAAGGTGATGAAGGGCCTGGACCGGATGGTGGACTTCATCCACGCCTCGCAGGCCCAGGTGCACCTGCGCACCCTGCAGGCGCTGCGCGATGGCAAGTCCTACGGGCTCGACAAGCTGACGCAGTACAACGTGCCCGGCGCCAGCACGCTGAACACGGCCGTGGGCGGCCTCAACGCCAACGAGTTCAACTGCTCGGTGGACGGCACCATGGGCTGCACCGGCAGCGTGGGCAACTCGGATCCGGAGACGCGCTCCAAGGTGATGACGGAGATCGCCAACGCCTCCCGCTCCGACTGGCCCGCCAACCGCGGCCTGACGCTCGACTACCCCGCCCACCTCCACCCCAGCTTCCTCAAGGAGCTGGGCAAGGACATCCCCGGCGAGGGCATCAACTCCCCCGTCCCCTTCACGCACAAGGGCACGGCCAAGACGAACGGCGGCTCGGGTGTCGAGGGCAAGTCCGTCTCCGCCAGCGAGAAGGGGTTGATGTACAACCAGTGGAAGCACGGCACCGGCGTCCCCCTGCCCTACTCGGCGCAGGTGACCAGCGAGGGCTCCAGTGGCTCGCACTCGCCGAGCGGCGCCCACACCGGCCAGCACCCCTTCGAGGGCGTCAACGCCAAGGCGCTCACCTCGTGCACCACGGGCGGCAACTGCTTCATGAAGTTCCGCGCCAACGACGACGTCAACCGCGACTACGGCCAGCCGCGCGCCTACAGCTACGTCACCAAGCAGTTCCGCGTGGGCGCCAAGGCGAAGGCGCCCTGGGAGCTCAACAACTCCGGCACCCTCAAGTTCACCAATGGCGAGACGTCGGCCAACCTCAAGCTCGCCGCCGAGGAAGGCGCGGGGCTCTCCAAGGCCATCGTCTACTACCACCGCTTCGGCAAGGGGGGCTGGCGCGAGCCGCCCAACCTCTTCGCTCCCTACTGGCGCGCCAAGCTGCACCCCTTCACGCAGCAGCAGGCCAGCCAGGTCCTCACCGCCGCCGGCAACAGCGAGGCGGCCCAGCTCGTCAGCTCTTCCCCGGGGTTGTCGCTATGAGACAGCTGCTTCCCGCTTCCCGCCGCGCGGCCTCCTCCCGCGGCGCCGCCTCCGTGGAGATGGCCATCTGCATGCTGGTCATCATCCCCGTCTTCCTCTACTCGCTCTTCCTGGATGACCTGCTGCGCTACTCGCTGGACGTGCAGGAGGCCGCCATCTCCACGGTGTGGGATCTCGCCGTGCAGGACTACACCTCCAAGGGCGACCCCGAGGCGGTGCAGCACCACGCGCGCCTGATGTTCTGCGACCACGAGTCCGGCAAGGATCGCTACAACTCCACCACCACGAGCACGGACGCCTCGGGCGTGAGCACCACCACGTACAGCGACTGCGAGGACACGGATCACCACAAGGCGCTCTCGGCACACGTGTGCTGGCTCAACAACGAGGGCAACGCCGAGCAGGTGACGTGCGAGGGCCCCGACAAGGACGTGGGCAACGTGAGCGCGGATGGCCTCTACAACGCCTACCACGGGCGCTTCACCAACGGCGGCATGTACAAGTGCCGGGCCAAGGCCGTCGTGGAGAACTACCTGCTGCCCAGGAAGTTCCTCCCCGAGTTCTCCGATGACGACGGTGAGGAGCACAACCTCACCAAGAAGCGCTGGACGGGCGACGTGCACGCCAACTCGAAGGCCGGCAAGTCGGGCTGGACGGGTGACGCCTATTTCATCAAGGAGCAGCACCTGGCCATCCTCACGGACACCTGGGCCATCACCGACGCGGTGAACATCCAGCCGGGCCAGAAGGACAAGGGCAACCAGCTCTACCAGCGCGTGGCCAACGTCTACCAGAACCGCATGAATCCCGGCTTCGACGAGATGGACCTCGAGGCCTCCAGCTTCTTCTCCAAGGCGATGAGCAACAACCTGCTCAGCCCGGCCCTGGTCGGCGGGCTCGTGGCCCCCTTCCCGGGCAGCAAGGAGATCGCCACGATCGTCAAGCCGGACGATCCGCGCCAGCCCAACATCTCCATCAAGGCGCTGGGCGATGGGGACACGCCCACCCAGACGATCGACCAGGGGTCGGACGGCAGCGGCACCTACTTCAACTCCGAGTGGCGCGACTGGGACAGCGATCGCACCAAGAAGAGCTACGACAACCGGGGCGACTACTACATGGGTTGCAAGAACCCGGAGGCGTGCTGAGGTGGCCGAGCCGCGGCCAGCGGTACGCGCCGTCGCGCTGCTGTTCTCCATGGCCGTCGCGGGCGGCCTGATTGGCTTTGCCTGGGAGCGCTTCGCGTACGTGCAGCCGGCGGACCCCATCGAGCGGGTGACGCAGGAAGACATGCTCACGCAGCCCGAGCCCGCCCAGTTGTCCCGCTCTCCCTGGGAAGCGGGCATCCTGGAGCGGGCGCTGTCGCATTTCCCGCCCTACCCTCACGGCAGCCGGCCCGAGGTGCTGGCGGCGGACTACCTGGGCCAGGATGCGCCCATCGCGGTGGTGTGGTTCACCACCCAGGACTCGCCGGACCAGGTGCTGACGCACTACAGCGCCACGCTGGTGGACGCGGGGCTGCCGGCCATGGGCCATCGCTACAACGAGAACGCGGGCTACGTGGGCTACTGGAGCCCCGCCACCAAGGAGGTGCACCTGGTGTCGGCGCTGGCGCAGGGCGGCGAGACGACGGTGTTCGTGTCCTCGGGGCAGATGGCGCCCCTGCTGGAAGGCACGCCCCAGGTGCCGCAGTGGATTCCCATGCCCGCGGCCGCCGAGGACGCCTCGGCGCTCAACTTCCAGCTCGAGGGAGCCACCCAGTACACCGTGTCCGCCCGGGTGCCGGAGAGCACCGTGGCGCAGGCGGAGACGTACTTCCGCGAGGACTTCGAGAAGAAGGGCTGGACCGTGACCGAGCTCCATGCCCCGGACGACGTGGGGGCGGAGCTGGAGGTGCGCCGCGGGGCCGTGTTCGGCCTGGTGATGCTGCGCCGCCAGATGCCCTCCCCGGACGTGATGGTCCACCTATCGCTCACCGAGCGGCATACGGCTTCCCGCGAGGGGAGCCCGGAGGAAACGCAATGACGAACGCCTGGAACAAGGCCCGCTGGGCCCTGCTCGCCACCCTGCTCCTCACGCTGCCGGCCACGGCTCGCGCCAACCAGTGCGAGAAGCAGTGCAAGAAGGACGCGAAGGTGTGTCAGGACATCTGCAAGAAGTACGCGGGCTCGGGTGTGGCCAAGTGCACCCAGGCCTGCGTGGACGAGGAAAAGACGTGCTCCAAGGAGTGCACTTCCAAGTGAGCCGGATGCGAAAGAGTCTCCTGGCCCGCGCCCGGCGTGGCCAGTCCATGGTGGAGTACGTCATCGTCGCCGCGGCCTTCCTCGGCTTCGGGGTGCTCGGCTGGCCCTTCCTCACCGGGCTGATCAACGCACTGCACCGTTACTTCCAGTCCATCTACTACATCATCCAATCGCCCGTACCCTGAGGCACTCCATGCGTCCGACACGCGCGGCCTCCCGCTTGCGGCGGCTCTCCCATGCCACGCTCCTGTGCGTGGCCCTGTCGCTGCCCGCCGCCGCGGAGCCCGATGATCTGCCCGGCACCACCCCGCCCACCTCGCAGAAGCTGCGCAAGCGGGCGCCCGAGCTGCAGCGCAAGCTGATGGGCGTGCTGGACGGCCTCAAGCAGACGCCCCAGCTGGCCGATCCGCGCGGGGTCAGCGTGCACTCCGGCCTCAGCCTCCAGGCCCATCCCGAGCTGGGGGTGACGATGGCCGAGGCGACGATCCTGCTCAAGCCCATCAACAAGAGCGATCGCGACACCGTGGTGGACAAGAAGACCGGGCGCTACCAGGGCGTGGGAGAAGGCAACACGCTCGAGATCAAGGTGAACGATCTGGAGCGGCTGAAGATCAACGCCGCGCAGCCCGAGGCCATCTTCTACGAGCCGCCCCAGGTCTCCACGCATCAGGGGCTGCCCGTCTACCAGGTCGGGAGCGCCACCCCCATCCTGGTGATCACCGCCAAGAACCGGCAGCTCTGGCGCCGGCTCACCGCCAAGGAGTACCTGGAGCGGCTGATCCGCGAGGGCGGCTCGGATGGTGAGGCCGCGAAGAAGCAGCTGGGCCAGCTGGCCCCGGGCGCTGGAGACAAGCCCGCGTGCGTGCCCACCAAACGCGGTGAGATCGTGGGCTCGTGCCAGGGCAGTGATCCCACCTACCTCGCCATGCTGAACCCCGGCTACTTCAACACCAAGAAGCCGGATGCCATCCAGCTGGTCACCGTCCGGCTGGGCGCCGCCTCCCATACGAAGCCCACCGAGCGCTACTTCCAGGAGCATCCGCGGGATCCGCTGACCCAGGCGGCCAAGGCGTACGCCCAATACGACTGGACGCAGCTGGCGGCGCTCGTCGAGTAAGCCCGCCTTCCCCGCCCTCGAAGCCCAGATTGACATCCCGGACGCGCGAGACAACCTTGCGCGGTACGGGCTGTCGGGGGCCTGGAGGGGGGGCGATGGGGGCCGGCCGATTCGTGAAAGCACTCGTGTGTTCCGCGCTGGTCATCTCGGGCGCGGGAGGATGCGGGGCCACGGACGTCTCGTGGGAGCTGGAGGAGGACGCCCTCGAACCCTCCCAGGCGCCGCTCGCCACGCGGGCCCTGCAACCCGTCGTCAGCGCCGAGTACAAGCTCCCGGCCACCGTGGATCCGGACATCCTGCCGGATCGCGCCACCGAGCTCTGGGCGCGGGTCTACCGCCCGGCCACGTTGAAGCGGGGCCAGCGCTACCCGGTGCTCGTCTTCCTGCACGGCAACCACGCCACGTGCGGCAGGGGCTCCAACCCCCGCATCGACGACAGCGTGGAGTACACCGAGACGGGGACGTGCCCGCCGGGCTACACGGTGGTCCCCAGCCACGCCGGGTATGGCTACATCGCCGAGCCGCTCGCGGCCCGGGGCTACCTCGTCGTGTCCATCAACGCCAACCGCGGCATCAACGCGGGCGCGGCCTCTCAAGGGGACCCCGGACTGAACCTGGCCCGGGGGCGCCTCATCCTCAAGCACCTGGCCCTGCTCAGCCGGTGGAACCGCGGCCTCGAGCCCACGCCCGGCTCGCTTGGGGTGAGCCTCAAGGGGCAGCTGGACTTCCAGCAGGTGGGGCTGATGGGGCACTCGCGGGGCGGCGAGGGCGCACGGGCGGCCTACGTCCAATACCGCGACCGCGGCAGCCCCTGGCCGGAGCTCATCCCCGACAAGCTGCGCTTCAACGCCATCTTCGAGATCGGCTCCGTGGACGGGCAGACCGGGCGCGTGCTCGATGCCAACGGCACGCGGTGGGCCATCCTGCTGCCCATGTGTGACGGCGATGTCTTCGATCTCCAAGGCGTCCGCCCCTTCGATCGCATGCTGGCCACCCGGCAGGAGAGTCCGCGGCGGATGAAGTCCACGCTCACCGTGTGGGGGGCCAACCACAACTTCTACAACACCGAGTGGCAGGTGTCGGACTCGCCGGGGTGCACCGGCCACGAGCCCCTGTTCTCCACCGAGAGCACGGGCTCCGGGCCCCAGCAGGAGACGGGCCGCATCCCCATGCTCGCCTTCTTCCTGGCCAACGTCGGGCAGAACCGGGACGAGAGCTGGGACCGGCTCTTCGATCCGCAGTTCCCCCTGCCCCCGAGCCTGGCCACCATCACCCGCGTGGACCGGGGCATGACGGCCACGGCCGACGAGGAGGCCACCCTGCGGCTGGAGGACTTCCTCGGCCCGACCGGCCTCGGCATGTCCGGCGTCCCCAACGAGGCGAGCAACATCCACATCGAGCACGGTCCGCTCCCCGAGCATGATCCGCTGCTGCAGGGGGCACGGATCTCCTGGTCATCCGCCGGGAAGGACACCTGGTTCCAGGCGAACTTCACCCCGCCCGGCCAGGGGCTGTCGCTGAAGAACTACGCCACGCTGGAGCTGCGCGTCGAGCGCGCCCCGAGCGGCCTCAACAGCTACTTCGAGCCGGCCCACTTCTCCGTGCAGTTGGTGGATGCGGAGGGGAGCCTCTCGGAGCCGCTCGACATCGCCGACTTCGTGGATCTGCGGGGGCCCGTGGGGGGGCCCTTCGGGGACTTCCACTCCATGCTGCAGACGGCCCGCCTGCCCCTCGCGGCCTTCCAGGCGGACGACCTCCAGCACATCCGGGGCGTACGGTTCACCTTCGACAAGACGCCGAGCGGGGAGCTCTTCGTGGCCAACCTCCGCGCCTCCAAGCAGGGCGCCCTCACGAGCTACCCGTCCATCACGGGGCCCGCACCCCGGAATGAGCTGAGCTCCCGGCCGCCCGTCCAGAGGCGGGTGCCCGGCAAGCTCGTCGGCTTCCAGTCCCGGAAGGACGGGCGCATCGACCTGGAGCTGCGCAGTGACGTGCCCTTCGCCGTCCGGGACGCGCTGCTGACACTGAAGGTGGGCGAGCTCGAGGTCGTCGCGAGCCGCTACCCGGATCCGAACGATCAGCGGCGCGTGGTGTTCACGTTCAGCGCGCGGGAGCTGGCGCGGGTGAAGGCCGGCGAGCCGCTCGAGGTGCGGTATGGGCCGGGCCCGTCGGCTCACGAATGGACGTTCGGCCCGCTCGTCCGGTAGCGCGACGGCCGCTCGCCGGGGTGGTGGCCTTCCTGCGCTCGCACGTCCTGACATAAGGTCCGGTGCCGGAGCCCGGGGACGAACCCATGGGCCCAATCTGGAGCTGGAATGAGCACGGAAACGAAGAAGCCGTCGCTGTACGAGCGGCTGGGGGGCGTCTACGCCATTGCCGCCGTGGTGGACACCTTCATCGATCGCATCATGGTTGCCCCCGAGCTGAACGCGAACCCGCTGGTGGACGAGGCGCACCACCGCGTGCCCAAGGCCGGCTTCAAGTACCTGGTCACGGAGATGGTGTGCCAGGTGACCGGCGGTCCCCAGCGCTACACGGGCAAGACGATGCAGGAGTCGCACAAGCACCTGAACATCTCGGCCTCGGAGTGGGTGGTGTTCGCCGGCATCTTCAAGGCCGTGCTGGATGAGTACAAGGTTCCGGAGGCCGAGCAGGCGGAGCTCTTCGCCATCGTCGGCAGCACGCGCTCGGATATCGTGGTGGAGCGCCCGGCGGCGAAGGCCGGCTGATCGTCTGATCGCCAGCGGATCCGCACCGCTGGAGCGTTTGATCCATTGCCGATTGCCCGCTGAATAGATAGAGGCAGTGCAGCTCCATCCCTTTTTCACAAGGAGAAACCAGAATGGCCGCGAAGACGAAGACCGCTACCGCGAAGAAGGCTGCCTCCTCCGACCGGGGCCCGACCAAGTCCGCGCTGTTGTTGTCGATCGCCGAGGAGACCGGGCTGAGCAGGAAGCAGGTGTCCTCCGTGTTCCAGGCGCTCAGCACGCAGATCCAGAAGAACATGGGCAGCCGCGGTCCGGGCAAGTTCGTGGTGCCGGGCCTGATGAAGATGAAGGTGGTGAAGAAGCCGGCCACCAAGGCGCGCAAGGGCATCAACCCGTTCACCGGTCAGGAGACGGTGTTCAAGGCCAAGCCGGCGCGCAAGGTCGTGAAGATCCAGGCCCTCAAGGCGCTGAAGGACATGCTCTAAGCCGTTGAATCGCTGAAGAGCTGAAGACGGGGGCCGGGGCCTGGTGGGCTCGGCCCCCGATTCATTTCCGGAGCCCTCCGTCATGACATTCCCGTCATGGCGGCCATGTCAGGGCGCGGCGGCTCGCGGGCGGCGCCGTCTCGCGGTGCTCCGAGTGGAAGCGCACCGGCCTGGGGGTTGCACCGGGGCCGGGCATGATCCTTCTGTCCCGCCCGATGCTGTGTCTGCTGTCCCTGCTGCTCCTCGCGCCCGGAGTGGGCTTCGCCGCGGCCCCACTGGAGACGCCTTCCGCGCTGCGGTGGCAGGAGTCGCCCGAGGAGCTCGAGTCCGAACCGGTGAGGCCCTCACGGCCCCATGGCGTGTTCCGCGTCACGGCGGAGCTGGGCGTAGGTGCGCTGGCCAGCGTGGGCCTGGGCATCGTGGGGGCGCGCATCGGTGTCTCGCGGTGCCCTCCCTCGATGCTGGACGTCCCCGACGGCTGCACGCTCTACCCGCTGACAGGGCTGTGGCTGGGCAGCGGCCTCGGCTTCGCCCTGGGCGTCTGGGGCGGAGGAACCCTGCTGGGCGGCCAGGGCCACATCCTCCACACGCTCGGAGGCATGGCCCTGGGCATGGCGGCGGGCGCCGGGGCCTTCGCCCTCAGCCGGGGAACCATCACCGCCTTCTCGGGCGCCGCGCTGTTGCTGCCCTACGCCCTCAGCGTCGTGGCCTTCGAGGTGTCCTCGTCGGTGCGCCTCCAGCCCCTGGTGAGCGTCTCCCCCAGGGGCGGGACGGTGCTGGGACTCGCGGGAAGTTTCTGAGCCACGCTCCCACCGGTTGGAGTAGCTTCCGAGGGCTTGAGAACGATCACGAAGCCGTACGTCCGCATCTGTGCGTCCGCCCTCGTCCTTCTGGCGATGGGTTGTGGCCGGCGTCAGCCCTCACCGTCGCCGTCCGAGATGCTTCCCCCGGTTGGCCCCACCGAGCTGCGCGCCCCCGAGGCGTTCGGCGTCATCACGGACAAGGCCGATCGCTCACGCGCGCTCTTCCTGGAGGCCAGCCGGGTGCTGCTCCACCCGCGCTGCGCCAACTGCCATCCCGATGGGGACTCGCCCTACCAGCGGACCGGGTTGCAGCTGCACGATCCTCCCGTCGTGCGCGGCCCCGAGGATCGCGGCATCCCCGGCATGGAGTGCACGAGCTGCCACCAGGATCGCAACGCCGAGCTGACCCGGGTGCCCGGGGCGCCGAACTGGCACCTCGCCCCCCGGGTGATGGCCTGGGTGGGCCGTACGCCTCGCCAAGTGTGTGAGCAGATCAAGGACCCGTCCCGGAACGGCGGCAAGTCGTTGGCGCAGCTCGTGGAGCACAACGCGCACGATGAGCTGGTGGGCTGGGGCTGGAAGCCCGGCGCGGATCGCGAGCCGGCACCGGGCTCGCAGGAGCGCTTCGGCGCCATCGTAGCGGCATGGGTGGAGTCGGGCGCGGAGTGCCCGAGCGAGGAGGCACGGCCATGAGCATTCGAATCCGTATCAATGGCGTCGACAAGGAGCTCGACGTCGATCCCGAGATGCCGCTGCTCTGGGCCCTGCGCGACGTGCTCGGCCTCACCGGCACGAAGTACGGCTGCGGCCAGGCGCTGTGCGGCGCGTGCACCGTCCACCTGGACGGCCAGACGGTGCGCGCGTGCGTGACGCCCATCCGCCGCGCGGACGGGCACTCGGTGACGACGATTGAAGGGCTCTCGCCGGACGGCAACCACCCCCTGCAGCGCGCCTGGGTGGACCTGGGCGTTCCCCAGTGCGGGTTCTGCCAGGCGGGGCAGCTCATGTGCGCGGCGGCCCTGCTCGCGAAGAAGCCGCAGCCCACCGACACCGAGATCGATCAGTCGCTGGCGGGCAACCTGTGCCGGTGTGGCACGTACACGCGCATCCGCGCGGCCGTGAAGAAGGCCGCGGGACTGGCCGAGGAATAGGGAGGACGCGATGAGCAACCGGCACACGTTGATTGCCCGGCGGACCTTCCTCGCGGGGATGAACCTCGCCGTGGGCGGCCTCGCCCTCGGCTTCTTCTCCAACGACAGCCTCGCGGAAGAGCCGTCCGGGAAGCTCTCCGGACCCAAGCCGAAGACGAGCAACCCGGCCGAGGAGGCCGCTCACGCGGGGCTGAACCCGAACGTCTTCGTGCACGTGGCGCCCGACGGCCTGGTGACGATCGTCTGCCACCGCTCCGAGATGGGCCAGGGCATCCGCAGCTCGCTGCCCGTGCTGATCGCCGACGAGCTCGGCGCGGACATGGCGCGGGTGAAGATCGTCCAGGCGGATGGAGATCCGGCCTACGGCGACCAGAACACGGACGGCTCCAACAGCGTCCGCGGCATCTACGAGGACATGCGCCGGGCGGGCGCCACCGCGCGCGTGATGCTGGTGGCGGCCGCGGCGAAGCGCTGGAAGGTGTCCCCGGACACCTGCGAGGCCAGCAACCACGTCGTGCTCCACCGCCCGAGCCAGCGCAAGCTCGGCTTCGGAGAGCTGGCGCTCGAGGCGGGCAAGCAGACGGTGCCCAAGCCCGCGGACGTCAAGCTCCGGCCCAAGGCGGAGCTGCGCAACGTGGGCAAGGATCTGCCGCTGCTGGACGGGCCCGCCTACGTCAACGGGAGCGCGGTGTTCGGGGCCGACATCCGGCTGCCGGGCATGCTCACGGCGGTGATCGCCCGGCCGCCCATCGTCGGAGCCAAGGTGGCGAAGTACGACGCCAGCCGCGCGCTGGCGATTCCCGGGGTGAAGCGCGTCATCGAGCTTCCGGCACCGAAGGCTCCGTACGCCTTCCAGCCCTGGGGAGGCATCGCCGTCCTCGCGGAGAACACCTGGGCGGCGATGAAGGGCCGCGCCGCCCTGGAGATCATCTGGGACGAGGGCGAGAACGCGGCGTATGACTCGGACGAGTACCGCAAGAAGCTGAGCGCGTCCGTGCAGGCGCCGGGCACGGTGCTGCGCAGCGTGGGAGACGCCGAGGGCGCGCTCGCCAAGGCCGCGCGGGTCCTCGAGGCCGAGTACCACATGCCGCACCTGTCGCACGCGCCCATGGAGCCGCCGGTCGCGGTGGCGCACATCGAGGGGGGCACGTGTGAGATCTGGGCCCCGACGCAGCACCCGCAGGCGGCACGCGGGACGGCGGCCCAGGTGCTGGGACTGCCCCCCGAGAAGGTCACGGTCCACGTGACGTTCCTGGGCGGTGGCTTCGGGCGCAAGTCCAAGGCGGACTTCATCTCCGAGGTGGTGCTGCTCGCGAAGGAGGCGGGCGTGCCGGTGCGCGTGCAGTGGACGCGCGAGGACGACATCCGCCACGACTACTACCACTCCGTCAGCGCGCAGCGGCTGACCGCGGGCCTGGACGAGAGCGGCAAGGTGGTGGCCTGGAGACACCGCACCGCGTTCCCGCCGATCGGCTCCACCTTCGGGCCCGTCAACCGGGCCTCGGCGAGGGACCTGCAGCAGGGCGTGTTGGATCTGGGGATCGCAGTGCCCAACATCCGCGCGGAGGCGTGCGAGGCCAATGCCCACGTGCGTATCGGCTGGCTGCGGTCCGTCTACAACATCTTCCACGCCTTCTCGGTCAACTCGTTCATCGACGAGATCGCCCACGCCCGGGGCCAGGACACGCGGGACGTCCTGCTGGAGGTGCTCGGGCCGGCGCGCGAGGTGAAGACGGTGCAGGAGCTGGGCGTCGAGAGCCTCGCGAACTACGGCCAGCCCCTGGAGAAGCATCCGGTGGACGTGGGCCGCCTGCGGGGCGTCATCGAGCGGGTGACGGAGCTGTCGCGCTGGAGCGACCGGAAGAAGGACGGCAGGGCGCTGGGCCTGGCCGCGCACCGCAGCTTCCTGTCCTACGTGGGAGTGGTCGCGTCGGTGGTGCGCAAGCCGGACGGCAAGGTCGCCGTGGACGAGGCGTGGATCGTGGTGGATGCCGGTACGGTCATCAATCCGGATCGCGTCCGGGCCCAGATGGAGGGCTCGATCATCTTCGGCACGAGCATCGCGCTCTACAGCGGCATCACGATGAAGGGCGGCGCGGTGGAGCAGTCCAACTTCCGCGACTACCGGCTGACGCGCATCGGCGAGGCGCCGCGCAAGATCCACGTGGAGATCGTCCAGAGCGACGCGGCGCCGGGAGGCATCGGCGAGCCCGGTGTGCCGCCCGTGGCGCCGGCCATCGCCAACGCCGTCTTCGCGCTCACGGGGACGCGCGTGCGCGAGCTGCCGATCGCGAAGTCGCTCAAGGTCTGAGCGCGGGGCTCCCCTGCCCTTCCCTTCCCCGACGGGTTCCCATCCCGCCGGGGACTCTCACATGCTCTCGGTCATGGAGGTGGGTCTTGCACGAGTTTCCGCTGACGCTTCACTGGGAAGGTTCCACGGCCGCCGAGTATCCCCGCGATGCCGTGGCCCGCACGACGGGGAAGCAGGACATCGCGGTGAGCGCGGCGTCCTCGTATGGAGGGGATGACGCACGCTGGAACCCCGAGGATCTGTTCGGCGCCTCGCTGGCCACCTGCCACATGCTCACCTTCCTGTCGCTGGCGAAGAAGGTGCGCCTGGACGTGCGCGGCTACGAGGACCATGTCACCGTCACGCTCGACACCGTGGACAAAGTGTCGCGCATCACCCGGGTGCGCCTGGCGCCGACCATCCGCGTGGCCCCCGGCACGGACCCCGCGAAGGTGCGCGAGATGTTCGAGAAGGCCCACAAGTACTGCTTCATCGGCCTGAGCATCACCTCCGAGGTGCTCATGGAGCCCACCATCGAAGAGGCCCGGTAATCCTCCAGCCCATTTCACGGTAGGCCCCGCGAGGCCGGGGTCAGGCCTCCAGGTATTCGTGGAAGAAGGCCGTGGTGGCACGCCACGAGCGCCGCGCGGCGTCCTTGTCGTAGCTCGCCCGGTCCTCGCAGAAGAACCCGTGGGTCACCCCGGAGAACACCGTCAGGGAGTATTGCTTGCCCGCCCTGCTCATCGCCTCGGCGATGCGGCCATGCTCTTCCGGCCGGATGAAGTGGTCCTCCGTGCCGTACCAGAGCTGCATGGGCGCCTGCATGTCCCCCACGCGATCCAGGAGCGTCTTGCGGCCGAAGGCGTCCTCCACCGGGCCGATGCCGCCGCCATAGAACACGGAGGCCGCCTTGAACCGCGACGGCAGCGCGGCGTTCGCGAGGAACGCATACCGGCCCCCCATGCAGAACCCCAGCGCCGCGACCGCCGTCCAGTCCGTCTCCTCCCGGCCCGCCAGGAAATCGAGCGCCCTCTCCGTCTGCGCCATGACGGTGTCGTCGTCCAGCCGCTTCAGGTGGGCGATGGCGTTCGACAGATCCGAGTACGCGTAGACGGCGCCGCCGTAGAGGTCAGGCGTCACCGTGGCGAAGCCCGCGTCGGCGAAGCGCTCGGTCAGCCGCTTGAAGTGATCGTTGAGGCCGTAGGCCTCGATGAAGATCACGACGCACGGAAACGGCCCCGAGCCCTCGGGCCGCGCGTAATAGCCCCGCAGCCCGTCGCCCAGCTCCACCCACTCGCCGCTTGCGTTCATCACCTGCTCCCTTGCTCTTGCAGCTCGCTGATGGAGCGTCACAACCAGAAAGGCCCGCATCCTGTCAACGGCAGAGGGACCGTCTCACGCCAGGGGCAAGGCGGCCCTCCGCGGCGGGCGCTCGGGGCGATTGTCCTGCTGGCAGAACCCCCCGGACAGCCCGGTGCTTCGAACAGCGGTTCGAGAAACTGAAGTAAGGTATGAGCCCAAACTATGAAGCTCATGCTGACCAATCACCATCTGGAGGATCGCGGGGGCTCGGAACTGTACTGCCTGGAGCTCGCCTCCTCGCTGCAACGGGTGGGGCATGAGGTGGCCGTCTTCACCCTGCGGCCGGGGCGCATCTCCGACGAGCTGGCCCGCCGCGGGGTGACGATCTTCACCGCGGGGGACGACGAGCGCATCGAGGCGTTCGAGCCCGACATCCTCCATGTCCACCACGCGCCGTGCCTCTATTACCTGGGGGCGCTCCGGCTGCGCGCGAAGGCGGTGTTCTCCTCGCTGGGCATCATTCCGGCCCTCGAAGCCGCCCCCATCGTCTGGGCGGGAGTGGCCCAGGGGTTGGCGGTATCGGAGGAGGTGCTGGACGCGCTGCGCTCGTCGCGGTTCGGCGCGGAGGTGCCGCTCGCGGTCTTCCGGAACTGGTTCGACGACACCGGGCTGGTGCCAGACGCCCCCGGCCAACCCGAGGAGGCCCGGCGCATCGCGGTGGTGAGCAACCACCTGGATCAGACGCTGGCGAGGGATCTCGATGCGCTCCGCGCCGCCCACCCGGGGCTGGAGTGGACGCACTTCGGCTACCCGAACAACTCCGTGGAGATGAGCCCGGAGCTGCTGCGGGGCTTCGATCGGGTCATCACCATCGGACGGACGGCGCTGCTGGCGGCGGCCCTCCAGAAGCCGTGCCTGCTCTACGACGTGCACGGCTGCGATGGCCTGATGACGCCGGAGCGGCTGGACGCGCAGGCCTCCCGGAACTTCTCCGGCCGGCTGACCCGGTCGCGTCCGTCACGGCAGGAGCTGGAGCACCTGCTGCTGGACGAGGCACGGCGGGTGGATGTGGCCGCGCTCGCGAAGCGCATCTGGCGCGAGTATCCCCTCAGCCGCCGGGTCGAGGAGTTGCTGGCGTTCTACACCCGGCTCCTGGAGGGGAAGACAGCCCTCGGGGAGCAGACCCGGAGCGCCTATGGCCGGGAGGGGACGGTCTACACGGAGTCCTTGCTGGGGCGGCTGCACGCCGAAGCGAGGGAGAGCGCGTTCCGGAACGAGTTCCATGGGCTCCAGCGAGAGACCGAGGCGCTCCGGCGTGAGACCGAAACACTCCGGCGCGAGAACGAAGCGCTCCGGCACGAGTCCGAGGCAAGGGCCGGCGAGATGGCGACCCTGAGGGAAGGCCTCGAAACCGAGCGCACCCTCTCCGCACGACTCCGGACAGAGGTGGGACAGCTCGCGGACGCGCTTGCCATGAAGGAGGCGGAGTCCACGCACCTGGGCTCCGAGTTGGCGGCGATCCGCTCCAGTCTGGCCTGGGAGCTGGTGGGCCGGGTGCGAGGCATCAAGGATCAGTTCATCGCCCTGCCCGGCTCCCGGCGGCGGCTGCTCTACGATCGCCTGCTGCATCGGTTCAAACGGAGGCTTGGCGGAGGGTACGTCTAGGGCACCAGCCGTCCCAGGATCTCACGGCCCCGTGCCTCGAAGGGCGCGTCGCCGTGCTCGCGGGCCCACACCACGGTCGTGAGGGCCTCCAGAGCCCCGCCCACACGCACGAGGTGCTCGTCCCGCGCTTCGAGCGGGCGGCCGTACCCGTGGAAGAAGGCGGCCCGCAGGTCGGGCCGCTGCCCCCACGTCTCGAAGTACAGGCGGGTCAGGTCGCGCAGCCAGGGGTTGAGACGCGCATTGCCGTAATCGATGACGTACGCGGTGAGGTGTCCTCCCGTCAGCTCGGCGAGCCAGTTCCTCGCCGTGAAGTCCCAGTGGCAGGGCACCTGGGGCGGCCAGGGCTCCCGGGCCGCGTCCTCGACGCACCGCCGCACCCACTCGAGCGTGGCGGCGTCGAGCAGGCCCTCCGCGCGCGGTGCCCACGCCTCGAAGCGCTGCCGGAGGCTCGGTGCGAAGGGCGTGTCCTCGCCGGCCTGCGCGTGCAACCGCGCGAGCAGCTCGCCGGCCTGGGCGTGCAGGTCCCGCTCCAGGCGCTCCTCGAGGCCCAGCGTCTCGGCGCGCTGGCCGGGCACGGCCGTCAACAGCAGCAGCCGGCGCTCCCCGTCGCTCGCGACGAGCTGGACGGAGCGTTCACCGAGCGCGGGGGCCCAGTGCACCAGGGCGTGGCGCTCGCGGTCGAACACGCTCTGGCGCCGCTGCTCCTTGAGGATGACCCGGCCAGGGCCCGCGCGCAGTTCCCACACGCGAGACTCTCCGTGCGGCCAGGAGTGGTCGGCGAGCACCTCGAAGGAGCCGAGGTGGGTGCGGACGAAGGCCTCGAGGGCCTCGGGGAAGGCAGGCGGGTGCATGGGCATGCATCCTAGGCGCCTTCCGGCCCGTGGCCCCCCCCTTCAGGGCGAAGTCACTGCCCTGGCGGCGGGCCCCGCTGTCCTCCCATGGGCACGAGGGGAGTACCGCGAGGGCATTGTGAACACACTCCCACCGAAGCCACCTTGACGTGCGTCTGATGTGCGTCTCGTCGTGGAGGGTCTTCGCATGACAATCCGACATCCCATTCCTCGCCGGATCCTCGCGGTGCTGGCCATCTCGCTCTCGGCGAATGCCTTTGCGTCCGTGAGGGCGGCCGGAACCTTCGAGGCGGTGCGCTCCTGCGAGGCCTTCAAGTCCTTCAAGAAGGGCACCAACCCCGGCTTCGTCCGGCTGGAGCCGGGACAGACCTATACGATCGAGGAGCTCAACGAGCAGGACTGGGACTGGATCCGCATCAACGTCCCGGACGTCCGGGACCCGAGCCGCTGGGTGCCCAAGGAGTGCGGCGTGACCCAGCTCATCCCGGGGGAACCCGTTCCCTCCGAGCCTGGTGGCAAGCCGCCCCCTGGAGAGAAACCCGGCGGTGGCGGGCGGGCCCAGTGCAACACCGCCAACACGTACGACAGCAACGTGCTCTCCCTGAGCTGGCAGCCCGGCTTCTGCGAGCACGCCCAGTTCCGCGGGACGAAACCGGAGTGTGAGGCCCTCGAGTCCGGTGAGCTCGCCATCTCGCACCTCACGATTCATGGCCTGTGGCCCAACAAGCGGGCCTGTGGAACCCGCTACGGAGACTGCCGGGGGGCCGCGCTCGACCTCTCCGAGGACACGCTCGCGGAGGTGGGGCCGTGGATGCCGAACCTCATGTTCGGGACGGATTTCGCCACCCATGAATGGGACAAGCACGGCACCTGCCAGGCCAAACCGGACGATGAGTACTTCCTCACCATCAAGCAGCTGGCCGAGGACGTCGATCGTTCCGCGATCGGTGAGTTCATCCGGTCCAACATCGGCAAGGAGATGAGCGTGAACGACTTCTTCGCCCATGTGCGGCGCGAGCTCGGCCCCGAGGTGGAGCAGCGGATTCAATTGCTGTGCGCGGGAGGGCGGTTCCTGCAGGAGCTCCGGCTGAGCCTGCCCCGGGACGTCGTCCCCAGCCTGGACATCGCCAAGATGGTGCAGGGCGCGCCGCCGGTGGTCCCGAGGACGAGCAATTGTAGAACCGACACCATCTACATCGAGCGCTCGGGAAAGGATTGAGGGCGAGGAGCATCGTGCGCCTCAGCGGTTGCCGGAGGCCGCCCGCATCTGGGCCTCCAGCTGCCGCCTCAGGTCGGGCGGGAGTGACTCGAGGCCGTGCACCTGCCCGCCTCCGGCGAAGTCCGGCCGCGGCTGGCGCTTGAACAGCTCGAGGCCCTGGCCCAGCCGGGTGCGCACGCCCTCGTCCACGGCGTAGGTGAGCGCGTCGAGCGTGCTCCGGGCGAACAGCTCCTTCGCGCTGTTCGCCACCGCTGGCGCCTCCTTGCCCAACCGAAGCGTCTGGACAGGCCCGCCCTCCACGCTCACCTCCACGAGCGCGGCCGGCGAGGCGAGCCCCACCTGCCCATCCGTCACCTGTGCCTCGATGACGCGGTTTGCGCGAAGGCTCCGCAACCAGGCCAGCTGCACGTCCACCTGCGAGGGGTCGAGCTCGAAGCCGTCCGGGAGCTTCCCCGGTTCCGAGAGCTTCCACCCCTCCCCTTCCTTCACCACCACGGCCGTCTTGCCTCCGGCCTGGACCTTGAGCTTCGTGACCTTCGCCGGCTCGAAGCTGAAGAGGCTCATGTCCCGGAAGTCCACGAGGCGCTTGCGCAGCTGCGCGGCCGTGTACTGCGAGAGCTGGTACACCTGCGCATCGCCCTCGACCCGGGCCGGGACGGTGCCAGCGCCATCCTTCGCCTCGGGCTGACGGCCCAGGTGCACCACCACCTTCTTGCCGTCCTGGAGCTGCGCCTCCACGCTGTCGTGCGCCTCGGCGAGTCCCGTAGCCGCGTCCGCCGCGGCCTCCCCCTCGAGGAAGTCCTGCGCGGACAGGCTCGCCAGCTGCTGAGCGAGCCGCTGGGCCTCCTGCGCGCTGAACCGGAAGCCCGCGGGCGTCTGCGTCCCCTCCGCGAGGTTCCACTCCCCGGGCTCGCTCCCGACTTCTTCAGGGTGATGCTCTCCCCCTCCTTCGACCGAAGGACGAGCTGGGAGATCTTCTCCGCCTCGAGCGACACGAGCTGACGCTTGCGCCAGTCCTTGAGTTCCTTGCGCACGGTCCAGTCCAGTCGGCCCCGGTGCGCGAAGACGTCATTGCTGCCCGCCTGCCGGAGGTACACCCCGCCATTCCGGGCGTTCTTCCCGAGCACCCACTCCACGGCCGGCCCGCCGCCATGGATGACCTTGAGCTTCAGCCCCTTCGCGTCATCCAGCTCGTACTCCGCCAGCCGCTCGGCCCGATCGGTGACGAAGTCCGGGTTCTTCACCTCCCCCAGCGCTTCGATCACGGTGTTCACCAGGCGCTCGTCCGCCGCGTACTTCGTGTCCGGCTTGCCCGGGTCCGCCACGATCCAGCCTTCGCCCTCCTTGCGGAGGGTGGCCCCGCGGGCCCCCGTGAGCTCGAGCGCGGTGACTCGCGCCTTGTCCAGCTTCGGCGGTTCCAGCTTGCGGACTCCCACGCTGACCTGCCGCTCGCGGGTAGCGAGCACCAGCACGAGCAGCACGGCGAACGCGCCAAGGGCGATGAGCGTTCCTCTCTTCATGGCTCTTCCTCAGCTGTGATTCAGACGGTGACAGTGGCCCGACGCGACTCCCGCATCCGCCAGCGGACGAGCCCGAAGGCGGCGAGCGCGAAGGGAATCCCGAAGGCATTGCCGAACTTGACGGCGTTGCGCGTCGTGGCGCTCAGCTCCGGCTGGAGGGACGCCTCGGCGAGGCCGCGGGTGCGCATCGCCAGGAGCGCGGGATCCAGCAGCAGCCAGTCCGCGACGTTCAGCAGCAGCGCCTGGTTGGGCCGGCCCATGAAGTCGTCCCACAGCGCCGCCGAGCCGCCCGCCACGATGATCCGAGGCTCGCCCTTGCTCTCCGCGAGCACGGGCGTCCCGTTGGCGGTGCTGGTCTGCGCCTCCGCGGCGAAGTGGCTCTTCAACTTCCCGCTCACCTGCACCATGAGCGGGTGTGGACCGTCCGGGGTGATCGTCTCCGAGCGCCAGTCCCGCCGCGGATCGATGTTGTAGGGCTTGTTCTCCAGCCAGCTCTTGCGCGAGGACTTCGCGAGCACCGTCACCTGGACGCCCTCGGGCGCGGTGGCGGTGACGGTGGTGCTGAACGGCAGGGAGAGCCCCGAGAGGCCCTGGGTGACGGGGCTGTCGCCCTCGAGCCGCTCGAGCAGCGGGATGAACGGGTACGGCACCGGCATCGAGACGACCATGAAGCCGCGGCGCTCCTGGACGCTCAACTGCGCCGACTCGACATCCGCCACCAGCTGGTCGCCGACCTTGATGCCCCACGTCTCCAGCAGGGGCCCGAGCCCATGCGTGGCCTCACTCGGCTCGAAGGTCTTCAGGTCCACCTGGACGGAGTCGAGGAAGAACGCCACGCTCCGGCCCTCCATCACGAACTGGTCGATGGCCTTCAGCTCGTTCTTCTGGAACGCCGTCTTCGGGCCGATGACGAGCAGCGCGTCCACGTCCGCGTCCACACGCTCCTTGCCGGACAGGTCCACCGGGCGGACCTCGTACAGCTGGCTGAGCAGCGTCTGCAGCCGCGTGAGCTTCTCCTGGAGCGCGGGCGCGTCGTGGCCCTGCACCACCCCGAGCACCGGCGTCTTCGGACGCGTCAGCTTGCGCACCAGCGTGGTCAGGTCGTACTCGAGCGTCCGGACGTCCTGGACGACGGGGATGACCTCCTTCTTCTCCTGGTGCTGGATGACGATGCCCATGTAGGCGCGCTTCGTCTGCATCTGATCGTCCTCGATGACGCGGATCTCCACGGGCTGGACGCCCACCTGCGCCAGCTCGCGCTCCACCGAGGTCGGCTCCCGGAAGACTCGGCCGAAGATGTCGCGCTTCGTCTCCTTCTTGGTCTCCTGGTCCTCGGCCGTCTCCTGGCTCATGGGGTCCAGGAACTCGAAGGAGAGCCGGCCCTTGGAGGCGGCGCGGAACTCCTCGAGCAGATCCCTCACGTAGCGGGCGTTGCCCGAGTACGGAGGCGGCAGCTCCTCGGTGAAGTACGCCGTGACGGTGACGGGATCCTCGAGTCCCGCCATGGTGTCCTTCGAGGCCTGGGCCAGCGTGTAGAGCCCGTCACGGGTCGCATCGAAGCGGCCGAACGTGCGCACGGCCAGGATGTTGATGAGCACCAGGCAGCCGACGATGGCCGCCAGGAAGATGTTCGCGTTGGAGGAACCGGGTTTCATCGTCAACCTCACTGACGGACGTTGCCCAGGGTGCGCGTGGTCAGCGCCAGTCCCACGCCCGTGAGCGACAGGTAGAAGAGGAGATCTCGCGTATCCAGCACGCCGCGCGCGATGTTCGCGAAGTGGTAGTCCACCGAGAGGTACTGGAGCAGCTCACCGATCGACTCGGGCAGCACCATCGCGAACTTGTCGATGAAGTAGAAGGCGAAGCACAGCAACAGCCCGATGATGAAGCCGACGATCTGGTTGCGGCTGAGAGCGCTCGCCCAGAGCCCGAGCGCCAGGAAGCTGGAGGCCATCAGCAGCAGCCCCAGGTAGCCCATCACCACCGGCCCCCAGTCGAAGCGGGCGCCCTCGGCGGTGAGGCCCGCCACGGTGAGCGGATAGGGCAGCGTCCACAGCAGGCCCACCGCGACCATCCCCAGCGCCGCGAGGAACTTGCCCGCCACCACCTCCCAGTCCCGCAGGGGCATGCTGAGCAGCAGCTCCAACGTGCCGCTCTTGCGCTCCTCGGCCAGCAGCCGCATCGTCACCGCGGGCGCGAAGACGACGAACAGCACCGGGGCGATGCTGAAGAACGCCCGCAGCGAGGCCTGTCCGGCGACGAAGACGGTACTGAAATACAGCCAGCCCGCCACGACCAGGAACACGCCGATGACGATGTACGCGACGGGCGAGTTGAAGAAACTCCTGAACTCACGCCTGGCGACGGCCAGTGTCGTTCCCATTCTCTACCTCGTGATGTCGGATGTATCGGAGCCCGCTCAGGCCGCCAGCGGCGGCACCTGAGGCGCCTGCGGGCCGCGTGGACCCTCGCCTCCGGTGAGCTTGCGGAACGTCTCTTCCAGGCTGACGTGCTGCCGCTTCACCTCGAGCAGGCACAGCTCGTGGCGCACGGCGGCCTCGAAGAGCGAACGGCGGATGTCCTCGTCGCCGTAGCGCAACCGGAAGCCCAGCGTCCCACTCCCCTCCCCCTCGGCCGGCTCCACGCCCGTGACGCCAGCCACGCGCTCGAGCACCGAGCGGACCTGGTCCGGCTGCAGCGTGGCGCCCGTCCTCGACGCGAGCACGACGGTGACGGTGCCGCCCTCGCCCTTCCCCAGCCGCTCCGGCGCGTCGTCCGCGACCAGCCGCCCATCGTTGATGATGAGCACCCGGCTGCAGGTGCTCTGCACCTCGCTGAGGATGTGCGTGCTGAGAATGACCGTCTTCTCCTTCCCCAGCTCCTTGATGAGGCCGCGGATCTCGACGATCTGGTTGGGGTCGAGGCCCGTGGTCGGCTCGTCGAGGATGAGCAGATAAGGATCGTGCACGATGGCCTGCGCCAGGCCCACGCGCTGCCGGTAGCCCTTCGACAGCTGGTGGATGTCCTTGCCCAGCACCGCGCGCAGACCACAGCGCTCCACCGCGCTGCGAATCCGCTCGGTGCGTTGGGCCTTGGGAATGCCCCGCACGTCGGCGATGAAGTCCAGGAAGTCCCAGACCATCATCTCCTCGTAGAGGGGATTGTTCTCGGGCAGGTACCCGATCAACCGCCGCGACGCGACCGGATCGGCGGTGACGTCGATGCCATTGACGCTCGCCGTGCCGGATGTCGGCGTCACGAAACCGGCGAGTATCTTCATCGTGGTGGACTTGCCGGCCCCATTGGGCCCGAGGAACCCCACCACCTGTC
Organism: Archangium gephyra; assembly: GCF_042230915.1. Lineage (GTDB taxonomy): Bacteria > Myxococcota > Myxococcia > Myxococcales > Myxococcaceae > Archangium > Archangium gephyra_B. The sequence goes on from NZ_CP102578.1 coordinate 6,228,509, forward strand.
CTCGGGGGACTTCGAAGCTGACCCCCCGCAGCGCCTGCGTGGCTCCGTAGCTCTTGGTCAGTCCTTCGATCCGGATCATTGGTTGAGTCACGACCTCACCCCATGAAACGAACGGTTTTGTTCCAAACGCCGTCTGCACTTAAGACAGCGATCGGCGCTGTCAACTCGACCTCGTGCGGATTTATTTCCGCATCCGGGCGGCCGTGGATTTCAACTGGAGTGAAACGCGAGTACGAGGTAGGGCGCCGCGTTCGCCCAGAGCCCAGCCTGCTACGCGCGCTTCTTCGCCACGGTCTTCTTCGCGGCCGGCTTTTTCGCCACGGTCTTCTTCGCGGCCGGCTTGCTCTTCGCGGCGGCGGGGGACTTCTTCTTTTCCGGCGGCCGGATGACGGACTCGTAGTGCGCGATGTACGCCTTCGCGGGCGTACGGCGGATGGTTTCGCCGAGCACGTCGAGCGCGACGTCCTCGAGCTTCTTGAAGCGCACGCACGACTTGCCCATGTCGAGCTTCTTGCCCGTCTTCGCCCAGGCGTCGCGGAACCACTTCTCCTGCTCCGGCTGGCCGTAGACGCCCATCAGGTAGACGGCCATGTGGTTCTTCTGCGAGGCCAGCGCGGCGAACGGCAGCGGCTGCTTCGGATCGCAGTGGTAGCCCGCGGGGAATACCTTGTGCGGGACGTAGTAGCCGATCATCCCGTACTGGATGCCCTCCTCGTAGTTCTTGTCGAGGTTCTCGCGGATGACCGCACGCACGGCGGAGATCGCCGCGCGGCGGTCCTCCGGAAGCGAGGCAAGGTACTGGTCAACGGTGGTGGCTTTGCTCTGCATGGGGCCGCGAGTGTAGCGGCCCTGCATCGGCACGGAAGATCTCGCGCCCCGGCTCCATGACGAAATCGAAGTCGACCCAGGTGGCCGCGAGGGCCTTCTGTCCCCCAGGTTCGAGGCCGAGATCGGCCGTGAAGGGGTGGCTGGCGTGATCGCCCCAGCTCACCTGGAACGTGCCAGGAATCGGGCCATACCCCCGCAGGGTCCGCACGGCCGCCTTCGCCTCGATGATGGCCTGGTAGCAGGCGCGATCCGTGTGCTGGACGTCACGGAACTGCTTCAAGAACGCGATCGTCACCTCGTTCGCGGTGAAGCTCCGCGCGAGCGACGAGGCCCACGCGCCCGATGAATCGATCGGCCGCAGCACCTCCCCGAGCATCCCGGCAACGGAGCGCAGCGGGCCCGGGGTGGCCTGGCTCCGCGTCACCTCGAGGATGCGAGCCCGGGTGCCGCACGTCTCGGGGGTATTCCGGGCGAGCACCTCCCCCACCACCGAGAGGTAATCGAGCGCGTGCTCCGAGCGGCGCACCTCCATCTCGGTCACGCTCTTAGGAAAGCCGTAGATCTCACGCCCGGCGGCCGCGGCGGCGCCGGTCGAGACGAAGACATGGGGAAGGAACCAGACGAGCCGGTCGGGGATCAGCCTCCCCTTCCCCGGGCGCATGGCCCAGGCCGGCACCCAGAAGGCCACGTCGGTCTCGGGCATGTAGCCCAGGCGGCGGTGCTCCGGATCCCCGGAGAACGCGCGCCCGGCGAAGGCCGCGGCGAGCACGACGAAGGGAGCCGCGGGCACGTAACGCACGTGCCCTTGCGCGGGGATGTTCAAGTAACGATCGAGCAGCGCGCCCAGCGCATCCCGCCGGGCCTTCAGCACGAGCGCGGTCATCGAGACCTCTTCCAGCATGTAGGGCGAGCGCAGCGCCATCTCTCCGGGACGGTCGACATAGCGAGGCAACGCGACCTTGGGCTCCACGCGCCGCCGTGGAACCTCGCCGACGATGGAGACCGGCGCACCGAGCGCCCTCGCCGCCATCAGGCCGGACATCGTGGCTGCCTCAATGCAGCCGAGGTCATAGCCGGTCCGGGTCCAGTCGCCCGCCAGGACGAGCCCCTCGAACCCCGACTCATCGGGAGCGATGCGGTACTTCTGCGTGCCTGGCAGTGACAGCACGTAGCGGTCCGAAGGCTCCGCGTTGACGCGCAGGTATTGGGCGCGCAGGCGCTCGGGCCCGGTGCGGCCTTCCGGATCGAAGAGCCCCTCCCACCGGAGACTCCCGCGCGAGTCCGCGCCGCCCGGCCAGAGGTGCGGCAGGTGCTCCTCGAGGATGCCACGCGCGACTCCCTCCAACTCCGCGCGGTCGCCGGCTCGCGGATCATCCACGGAGACAGGGTCGTCGCCCTGCCCGAGCTGGCCGCAGGCGTAGAGAATCCCTCGCACGCCGTCGCGCTCCTTCCAGCCCTCGGCCGGGATGAGGTGCGACATGTCCGCCCAGGTCTCGAGCGGCACCCGGTAGGCCGTCGTGACGGGCGCGGCCTCGTTCGAGGCGAGCTGCCCGATGGGCGTGGTCACCCAGAGCTGCATCGACACCGTGCGGACCGTCTTGACGTGCTCGACCATGCGCTGCCACCGCGGGCTCGCCGCGATGAGCTCCGGGGCGACGAACGGCAGCGCTCCAATCGAGATCCCCAGCACGACATGATGGAAGTCATCACCCAGGTGCAGCGTGCGTTGCTCGACGGGGCGCCAGTCGCTCCAGAAGGAGGCGAACTTCGCGCCGTGGCGGGCGAGCGCCTCACCCTCGACGAGCTGCTCGTAGAGGGGCTGCTCGGGCCAGCACGGCAGTCCCCCGACATCGATGAGCGGGTGATACTCGCCGGATTTGGGCGTCGCCTGCCGGCCGATGACGACGCGCTCGACGCGCCGCTGGTCGGCGGAGAGCTCGAGCCGCTCCACGCGGTGGAAGAACTCGAAACGCACACCGCGCCGCCGCAGCACCTCGTACAGGGGCGCGATGACGGTCTCGCCCATGCCCGCGCGCATCTTGTAGAAGATGGCGCCGCGGTAGCACGTGAACATGCGGATCATCCCGAGCAGGGCGAGCCCCGCCCCCGCACCGCCACCGTCGCAGAAGGCGAGGTGGTAGAAGGCGCGGACCAGCCCGCTCGACACCGTCATCTCCGAGGCGCCGTACTTGCGCAGCCAGTCACTGAAGTCGAGCTCGTCGAGCGCCTCGAAGTCACCGTCCGGCCCGAAGACGCCCTCGCGCAGGAGGCCGATCAAACAGACGGCGCTGTACTCGAGGACGACCCACAAGCGCCGCAGCTGGGTATCGGACTCGAGGTCGCGCCGTGCCAGGACCCGGAGCCGATCGAGTACGGTCCCGACCCCCTCGGCGACGGTGCGCGCCGCCCTGCCCACGAGCACGGACGCCTGGAGCGCGAGCACGTGCTTGAGCAGGCCCCGGAGCTGCCCGGCCACGTCCTCGGCCTCGGGCAGGGCACTCCGCCACTGCGTCCACCAGTCCATCGCATACCGGAGCACCTGCGCGGTGGCGGCACGGAGGGAGTCCGCGGGGCTCGGCAGCGGGCGCCCATCGCCGGGCCACTCGCTGGTCTCCGGGAAGTCGACGCTCCAGTGCTCCCAGCCGCGCGGCGTCTGCTCTCCGACGACAATGGCACTGTGCTTGATGAAGGCATCGCGCACCGTGCGCATCGCGGCGCCCGGGGGACGGCCCAGTTCCTCATAGCAGCGGCGCAGCAGCGTGAAGGCGTTCTCGTAATACCCGAGCCAGACGTGCAGGCCGTGCTCCTCGATGCGTCCGTGCGCCTCCCGGTTGCGGACGCTCGCGCCCTTTCCGCCGAGCAGCCAGCCGTCTTGATAGACGGTGAGCTCGTAGCGCTCGCGGAGCGCTGGCGTGTCGGTCAGGGCGAAGGCGGCCGAGAGCGAGGCCATGCCTCCACCGAGGATGGCGATCTTCTCGCGAGGGGGTAGATGGGGAGTGGGCGAATGCATAGCGCGGGAGAGACGCCTCCGTGACGGTGTGAGCGGCCCCCCTCGTCCCACACGCATGCCTGCCCGGTCCAGGGGCGGGAACCCCCACGACGGCCTTCACGCCGCGCGCGGCGTAGGAGGGGCACCGTGGGGGCTTCATCTTTCGTAATGCTTTTGGTACAAACACTTTCAAACCAAACACTTTCAGGCCCAAGCGCCAACCCTGGGGCAATTCATCCTCATGCCTGGGACAGATGGGGCAATTAGGGCCACCCCCTGCCGAGCGCTGAATCCGGCGGAGATCAGCCGCTTGCACGGAGCGGATGTAAAACCCAGGTACGTTCGGGGCCGTGCCGGATGTGACATCCGTGCTCCACCCGGGTCCTCCGGGATATGCGGGCTCAGAGGGAATTCACCGGGTTCATGGGTTGGCCCGATCCCTGCTCTAGGAGTCCCGCGTCCGGCGGCATCTCGTCGCCGACCCGAAGGAGTCCCCCCTTGCGTACGCGTTTCCTTGCTGTTGCGCTGCTCGCCCTTCCCCTCGCCGCGTGCGAGGTCGACAACACCCAGCTCCCCGAGGGTGCGCAGAAGACCGACGAGGCCGCTGACTCGCTCGGCGATGTCCAGGCCGCGCTCGCCGCGCTGCCGTCCGCCCGGGTGGTGGGCGCGGACGAGAACAGCTTCCCCTACATGCTCAGCGGCAACCTGGGCTCGGCCAGCTCGAGCCTCGCCGCCGGGGACATGCACAGCCGCGTGAGCCAGGCGCTGCCCGCCATCGCCGCCGCGTTCCGCCTGCAGGCCACCGACCTCGTCGCCACGCGCAGCCGCGTGGACGAGCAGGGCGTCACCCACCTGCGCTATGGCCAGACGAAGAACGGCCTGCCGGTGGTGAACGAGGAGCTCGTCCTCCACGTGGCGGCCGACGGCATCATCACCGCCGTCAACGGCACCGCGCGCGACGGTGAGATCGTCTCCTCCAAGGCGACCATCTCCCCCGACGCCGCCCGCGTCGTTGCCCTGGACTCCACCTCCGGCCGCCACCTGGCCTCCGAGGGAACGCGGCTGGTGTACGTGCGCTCCACCCAGGACGGCAAGCTGAAGCTGGCCTACGAGGTGCTGGTGACGGGCGAGGGCGCGGACATGCCCATCCGCGATCTCGTCTACGTGAGCGCCAAGGACGGCTCGCTGGTGCAGCGCAACTCCAAGGTGCACAGCCTGCTCAACCGCAAGGTGTACAGCGCCAACAACGGCACCACGCTGCCCGGAACGCTCAAGCGCTCCGAGGGCGGCGCGGCCACGGGTGACGCCCACGTCGACGGCAACTACGACAAGCTGGGTGGCACGTACAACTGCTACAAGAACAACTTCAACCGCGACTCCATCAACAACCTGGGTGCCACGCTCATCAGCACGGTGCACTACAGCACCAACTACGTGAACGCCTACTGGGACGGCACCCAGATGGTGTACGGCGATGGCGACGGCGTGCAGTCGGGCATGCTCGGCCTGTCCGCGGACGTGACCACGCACGAGCTCACCCACGCCGTCACCGAGAACGAGTCCAACCTCACCTACTCGGGTGAGTCCGGTGGCCTCAACGAGGCGATGAGCGACATCTTCGGCGCCTACTGCGAGAGCTACGCCTCGGGCACCTGGGCCACCACCAACGCGGTGTTCATGGTCGGCGACGACATCTGGACGCCCGCCACCGCCGGTGACGCGCTCCGCTACATGTACGATCCGGCCAAGGACGGCGTCTCGCTCGACTACTGGACGAGCACCGCCGGCAGCAAGGACGTGCACTACAGCTCGGGCATCGCCAACCTGGCCTTCACGCTGCTCTCCAAGGGCGGCACGCACCCGCGCGGCAAGAGCACCGTCGCGGTGACGGGTATCGGCGTGCAGCAGGCCGGCGCCATCTTCTACAAGGCCAACGTGGACTACATGACGGCCTCCACCACCTTCGCCCAGGCGAAGACGTACACCGAGCAGGCCGCGACGGCGCTCGGCTACTCGGCGACGTCCGTGTCGCAGGCCTGGCAGGCGGTGGGCGTGGGCGTGGTGGTTGCCTCCACCCCGCTGACCAACGGCGTGGCCACCACCGGCATCTCGGGCGCCGCGGGCTCGCAGAAGTTCTACTACCTGGACGTGACGGCCGGCCGCGCCTCGTCCTTCGTGATGAGCGGTGGCACGGGTGACGCGGACCTGTACGTGAAGATCGGCTCGCAGCCGACCACGTCCTCGTACACCTGCCGTCCGTTCCTGAGCGGCAACAACGAGACGTGCAACATCGCCGCGCAGAGCACCACCCAGCGCATGCACGTGATGCTGAACGGCTACTCCTCGTACTCCAGCGTCTCGCTCAAGGGCACCTTCTAAGCCCCTGGCTCGCTGAACCCGCATTGAGCTGAACGGCCCCTGGGAGGCACTGCCTCCCGGGGGCTTCGTCTTTATTGAATTTCTCAACCCCTGCTCGAAAAACTCTCTCGGAATCTTGGGATGGGACAAACCCAGACGGAGTCATGTACTCTGCTCTTAACCTGCCAACCCCGGCAGGCCCGACAACGAGGAGTTCCCCCGTGAACAACACTGTCGAGACCCTGAAGAAGCTCCTGGCCAACCAGGGAACGCAGGCGCCGAAGGTCACCTCCGGCTCCAGCGAGGAGCGTCGTTGGTTCCCGCCCTACGTGGTCAAGTGAGTTGAAGAACGGGGAGCTGCGTGCCTCGTGCGCGCAGTTCCTCTTCATCGTCCGCGCCGCACAGTGCCCGCCCTCCCCCCTTCAGGGTCACCACGATGAGAGCTTCGAGAGACACGGCCATCGCCGCATCCGATCAGGCCTTCTCGCTGCATCCAGAGTTCGGGGATTCAGGACAGATCCTCCAGCGCAACCTCGCGCGCTATCAGTTCGGTCTGGAGATCTTCTCCGACTACCTCCCGTCGCTCCGCCCCCTGCTCTCGCGGATCGCCTCGTGGGACGAGGCGGCGCAGCGGCGCTTCTTTCATGATCCAGGACTCCGGCTCGCGCTGGAGGAGGCCTTCGAGCACCTGGAGCAGCGGGCGCTGAAACCGCCCCATCCGTTCGAGCGCTTCCTCGCGGACGCGGCCGACGAGTTCTCCAAGGACCCGCGGCGCACCTATACCGAGGCGCGCCTGTCCACCGGCTTCTCGGTCGGGAGCCTCCGCGAGGCCTGGATTGGCCGCTTCGAGCGCCCCGAGGATGCCCGGCTCCAGACGCTCGCCGCCAACTTCCGGGCGTCGACCTCCGAGGCTGCACAGTGCCTGGTCCCCGATGCGCAGGTGCTGGAGCGGCTGGAGCAGGCCTACGGCATCCTCTCCACCGTGCTTCCGCATGTCGGCCCGAGCGCGCTCTCGCACATCTCGGCCATCTCGCTGCTGGACGTGAAGAAGGAGGAAGGCAGCCTCCTGTCCGGCTCCGGCGGAGACCTGGTCCCGTCCACCATCGTGATCTCCCCCTTGCAGCTGCCCAACCCCTGGGACGTCGCCGGACACCTGCTCCACGAGGGCCTGCATCTCAAGCTCTTCGACGTGGTCCGCACCCAGGCGCTCATCCAGCAGCGCGAGCTCACGGTGGTCATTCCCTGGCGCGCGGTCCGGTTCAGCCTCGTCCGGGCGCTGTTCTCGTTCCACGTCTACGTGCACATGCTGCTGTTCAAGTCCGCCGTGGAGCACGCGGACCCGCGCATCTTCGAGCGCTACGGCCAGCCCCTCTCGTACCAGTCCCGGGTCCACGCGATGTCCGTGGCGCGCAATGATCAGACCGCGCACCACGGGCGCTCGCTGGATCGGGCGAAGTTCCTGCGCGAGAAGCTGCAGGGCGAGTGGAGCCCGCATCTGACCCAGGATGGCCGGAATCTGGTCGAGTGGCTGACGGCCTGTCTGGACGAGGTGGAGCCGGGGCTCCGGGAGCCGGCGCAGCACATGGGGGTGGCGGTATGAGCGAGCGCACGAACGCGGGTTATGAGCTGCTCCCCGGGGTGAAGCTCCGGGGGCTGCCGGACCTCGGGTACCTGATGGTGTTCACGCCCGAGCAGCCACGCATCCAATGGTTCAACACCAAGGCCTGGCTCATCCTCGAGCTGTGCCGCCACCGTCCGGCCTCGGAGCTGACGGAGGCCTACGCGGAGGCGGTGGCGGAGACCACGGGCCGCCAGGAGGCGGAGCATGAGCTCCAGGAAGGCCTGCGGGACCTGCTGGCCCACCAGGTCATCCGCCCCGTCGTGAACCCCGGGACGTTGGCGCGTTGAAACCAGACGCGGAAAGGACGGCAGCCATGGCGGAGTCGCAACGGGAGTCCCTGATCAGGTCCGTGGATCGGCGCCTCGCGGAGGATCCGGAGTTCGGCAATCCCCAGCCCATCCTGCAGATCGTCGAGGAGCGCTACCACTTCGGGCTGGAGCTGTTCGCCGCGCACCTGCCCGCCGTGGCGGAGCTCGTGCAGCTGATGCCGGGCTGGACGGCCGGAATGCGCAAGGAGCTGTTCTTCGATCCGCTCGTGCAGTTCTGGATGGAGGACGCCTTCGAGCGTCTGGAGCGCCGGGAGCTGCGCTCGCCGCACCCGCTGGAGGAGCTCTGCGGCTGGGCGCTGGAGAGCCTGAAGGCCACCGGGCGCCTGGGCCTCACCGAGCAGGAGATCGGCTCCAGCTTCCGGGTGGGCCCCCAGCGGCAGCTCTACCTGTGGGACGTGAAGCGCTCGTCCCATCCGCTCGTGCAGCGGCTCATGAAGAACTTCGATGGGTACTTCATGGAGGGCACCGACGCGCGGGCCACGCTCTGCACGCCCGACACGGAGATGGTCCACGCGCTCGATCAGGCGTTGTCGGTCTTCGCCGACATGCTCCCCCACACCGCCACGACCGTGCTCAGCCATACGCACAGCATCGCGCTGGCGATCATGCGCCTGGGAGGCGCACGGCTGCTGACGGGCTCGGCCGGGGATGGACTGCCGGGGGTGATCCTCCTGTCGCCGGAGGAGCTGCGCAATCCGTGGGACACCGCAGGCCACCTGCTGCACGAGGGGCTCCACACCCGGTTCGCCGACATCTCGCGCTTCAGCGCGCTCGTGGCGCGCAACGCCGACGTCGATTTCCCCTGGCGGGAGCAGGAGAACGACTTCACGGTGGCGCGGGCGCTCTCGGCGTTCCATGTCTACGTCCACTTCGTCCTCTACGAGGCCGCGGTCCGGGAGTTCGGGCAGCGGTTCCACGGGAAGTACGGATCGCCCGGCCAGCATCCGGTCAGCGCTCACGCCATGTCGGTGGTGCACGTCTCCGGCAAGGGGCCGTACGCCACGGGAATGGCCCGCTGCCGCTACCTCGGTGAGCAACTCGCCACGAGGTGGACGCCCTTCCTCACCCCGGATGGGCGCAGGTTCGTCCGCTGGCTGCTGGAATGCCTGGAGCCGCTCGGAACGGAGGCCACCGCCTTCCTGGGCGCCCTGCGCGAGCGCGAGCGCGCCGACGGGATGGCTCGGGTGACGGCCCCGGTCCGCCCCGTGTCACCGGCTGGGGAGCCGCCCGCGCCGCGCAGCCTCCGGAAAAACCCCCGGCTGCGGGCCCGGCCGATCACCGACGTGGGGTACCTGCTGGCCTTCGTCCCCGAGGAACCCAGGATCCAACTGCTGAACCTCCACTCCTGGATCATCTCCGAGCTGTGCGACGGCCGGAGCCAGAGCGCCATCGGGGAGCAGTATCACTCCATCGTCGGAGCGAACCTCTCTCCCGAGCAGGCGAGCTCCCAGCTGAGCCTCGGACTGGAGCAGCTCGAGGCCTGCCACATCATCACCTCCGCGCCCGCGGCGGAGGGCGCGGAGGGAGCACCGCTGTAGCCAGCCAGGCAACACGGCCGCTTCACCCCGTTGCCCCCCTGGCCACGCACCTCGGGACGGGAGAGCACCGCCCCTCTCCACCCATGAGCGCTCATACCGTGGCACCGAAGTTGAAGACATCCCCAAACGAGCCAGGCCCCCCTTCCTGGCCAAAGGAGATGTCCATGCATTCGCTGCGAAGCTTTGGAACCTCGTGCTGGGTCGCCGTGGTGGCTCTGGCCCTTCCCCTCGCGCAGAGCCACGCGCAGGAGTGCGTGAAGTCGGACGGGCTGAACGTCTGCGCCATCGGCAAGGCCCAGTTGAAGCCGCTCGATGAGACCAGTGTCCTGCTCAGCAACCTCGGTGAGCGCGGTACGGATGGCGCCGCCATCTCCCTGGGACAGGCCACGGACTGGACCGCCGCATACGAGACCTCTCCCATGAGCGACACGCAGCAGACCACGTTCACCGCCGTGTCGGATGGCGCTCCGATCAGCACCACCACCTCCGTGAGGAAGGGAGATGCGCGCGACATCTCCGCTACCTTCACCAGCTCGGGAGCGGACTCCACCTATACGCTGCAGGCCTATCGCCAGGGCGAGTTGCAGGCCGAGGTCCGGGGAATTCCGAGCGGGCAGCTCGCCGCCCGGGCCATGCCCATTCCCGGCGGGAATTCCCCCTCGTGCCGCCCCTACTACCAGACGGTCCCCGACTGCTACAGCGCCTGCGCCCAGCAGCAGTACAACTCCTGCCTCTACTGCGAGACCCGGTGCCCCCGCCCCATCGGGTTCCACAATGTGAGCAATGAGGTCCTTGCGGGGGCGTGCCGCTGGGTCGTCCGGGATACGGTGCGGCCCGTGATCCTCTCGGACGGCAACACCGTGGAGGCCGACGAGCTCGTCATGACCGAGGAGGTTCGCGGCACGGGCAGCTACCCCTACGTGAGCTTCGAGAAGATCCTGTTCCAGGCCTCGGGCGGCACGGCGCGCATCGGCGACCAGACCGTCGGCGTCAGCAAGTAACCCCGTCGTCCCGGAGCGGAAGGCGGGAGCCCTGTCTCCCTCTTCCGCTCCGTGTCTCCCGAAGAAACACGCGTCCATGCCCAGCCGAGGCACCTGCCCATGATGAAAGCCTGGTGGTGTCTGACCGTTGTCCTGGCCGCGGGTCCCCAAGAAGCGCCGGGCGTGCCGCCCCCCTCTCCGGGAGAGGAGCTGCCGGGCGGGGCCACGACGGTCTTCGACACCACCCTGAATGCCTTTGGCCGGGCCCTCGGCAACATGGAGCCCGCGCGCTGGAGGACGCTGCACGAGGGCAAGGCGTTGTTCGTCAGGGACTGGAGCGCTCCGCCGCACGCCCTGGCCGGCCCCCTCACCAATGCCCAGGCGTGCAACTCGTGCCACTTCAAGGATGGCCGCGACCGTCCCTATGACGCGCTCGGTCCCGAGGCCCCGCTGCTCATCCGGCTGAGCGTCCCCACGGCGGAGGTGCCCGGAGGCGCGCCCGAGCCCGTGTATGGCGGGCAGTTCAATGACCGGGGAACGCCGGAGGTGCCCGCCGAGGGGACCGTCCAGGTGAAGTACGTCCCCCTCAAGGGCCGCTATGCCGACACGACGCCGTACACCCTGCGGCGGCCCCACTACGAGCTGACTCCGCTGGGCTATGGACCGCTCGCGCCGCGGACGCAGTGGTCCCCCCGGATTCCCTCCACCGTCTTCGGCCTGGGGTTGCTCGAGGCCATCCCCGAGGCGGACCTCCTCGCCCGGGCTGATCCCGAGGACGCCGATGGCGATGGCATCTCGGGGCGTCCCAACCGCGTCACCAGTGTGCGCACGGGCCAACCCGTCCTCGGGAGGTTCGGCTGGAAGGCCAGTCAGCCCTCGCTGGAGCAGCAGATCGCCAAGGCCTACGCGGAGGATCTCGGACTCACCTCCCCGCTCTACCCCGAGTCCACCTGCACGCCGAAACAGGAGGCCTGTCGATCGGTGATGCAGACCCGCGGGGAGCCCGCGCTCCCGGCGGAGCTGCTCGAGAAGACCACGCTCTACATCCGGCTGCTCGCGGTGCCCGCGCGCCGGGATTGGAGCGCGCCCGCCGTGCGCCGGGGCCAGGCCCTCTTCCAGCGGACCGGCTGCGCCTCGTGCCACCACCCCGAGTTCCGGACCGGCGAGGTGGCCGACATCCCGGAGCTGTCCGGACAGACGATCCGCCCCTATACGGACCTGCTCCTCCACGACATGGGCAAGGAGCTGGCGGACGGACGCCCGGACGCGGAGGCGACGGGCTCCGAGTGGCGGACGCCGCCGCTGTGGGGGTTGGGGCTGCTGGAGACCGTCAACCACCAGCTCCGGCTGCTGCATGATGGGCGGGCCCGCGGCTTCGAGGAAGCCATCCTCTGGCATGGAGGCGAGGCGGAGGCCTCGCGCGAGCGCTTCAAGCGGCTGGAGCGCGCGGACCGGGAAGCGCTCGTGGCCTTCCTCCGCTCGCTTTGATGTGCCGCACCACGTCACATTCGAGCGCTTCCCACTCTTCCTGAGCAGACAGGAGGATGAAGTGATCAGGGTCAAGCGCATTGAAAGCGGCGATTGGAGGACCGTGGAGTCATTTTGGAATGCCAAGGGCACGGCATTCTTCCGGCTGCCCGCGGGAGCGAGAATCAAGGTTCGCTATGGCGTGAGCTTCCTGGGATTCGATCGCCAAGAACAGGTTCTGGATGGCTCCAACTTCAAGAAGCTCGAGGTAGGTTCCGGCTCCCTCGCGAATGCCAGAATGCAAGTCAGGGTTTCCCAAACAACAGACGTCACCTATGACGTCTATCCAGGCGGAGTCGCGGTGAATTCCCCCAAAGTACCTTTCTAGAATTCCAGCCCCTCGTCAGAACTCGATGACGATGCTGACCCGGCCAGGCAGGTCCTGCTTCTGCTCGGGCTTCAGGCGGTAGCCCGGGCTGGAGAGGACGCCCAGGACGCAGTCGCGTTGCTTCCCGCTCAGATCGCCGCCCGTTCCCACGGGCTCGAGCGCATGGTCGGAGACGGAGCCGCTCGCGGCGTTCACCGCGGACGTCCAGCGCAGCGCCCCGGGCCGCTCGGTCCCACTGAAGCACTGGGCCAGGCGCGGGCTGCGCGCCGCGACCTGAAGGCGGAAGTCATCCAACCAGCCCGGCGACGTCTGCGCCTCGTTCTGGTAGCTCCCCCGCCGCTGGCGTCCCATCCGATCGCTGCTGGAGGCCTTCGGCTTGCTCGCGGGCGGCGCGGGCTTCTTCGGCTTCACCTCTGGCGCGGGTTCCACCACCGGCTCCGGTGGCGGCGCAGGCGGCGACGGCTCGCATTCACAGCGCGTCAACATCGCCAGGAGCAGCAGCACGGCGAACGTCACCGCTCGACGAATACGTCTCCGCCTCTTCTCGCGCCGGACGGCTGGGACCTGCTCCATCCGCTCGCGTGCCGCCTGCCTCATGAGCGCTGCCGAGCGGCGCAGCTCCTTCTTGCGCCGGCTCATCTCGCGCCGAAGCTCCCGGGGGGTCATTCGGTGAGCCTCCACCCGAAAACGAGTGCACCCTTCGCGTCCCGCCACTCCACCGGCTCGAGCACGATGGGCGTGAATACGGACGGCGCCTCGGGCTCGGGCGGCCTGAAGGGCCATGGCAACGGATCGGCCGGCGCGAGGCGGATGCTCCCGGCAAAGGTCGAGCGCGTGGGTGACAGCGCCCGCGCGTTCCCGCTCACCGAGTCGTCGAGGTGGCTCAGGCCGTCGAGGATCGACTGGGTCCGCTCCATGAGCTCGTCGGCCGCGCGGCTCTGCGACTTGGACGTCCTGGATTCGACGCTCAGCGGCCGGAGCACCTCGAGCACACCCTTGAGCGTCGGAACGTTGGCCCGGCGGACGTCCGCATCTTCCGCTTCGATGTTCTCGATGAGCTGCCGCACGAACCTCAGCACCGACGAGGGCTCCTCGGAGAGCGCGTCGCGCAGCCGCGTCGCCAGCTCTCCCGGCTTGCCCTGCGACAGCGGCCGGAGCCGCTCGAGCGTTGCGTCGAAAGAACCACCGCGCCGGGCCGTCCGGGTCAACAGCTCAAAGGAGCGATCGTCGGCGCGCAGCGCCGCGCGCCAGACCAGATCCTCGATGACCTGGTTGTACTCCTGCCGCGGAACCAGCGCCTTCAGCGTGGCGACGACTTCGTCGTTGGTCTCGTAGCGGGAGAGCACGTACGACAGCCACCGCCGTGCGAGCCCCAGGGTGACGGCTGCCTCGCGCGAGGTCTCGGCCTGCTGCATGGCGTACGCGAAGGCTCGCAGGGACTCCTGCAGCTCTCCCGCCTCCAGGAAGCCCACGCCCCGGTGCAGCGCGACGACGGATCGCTCGCGGAACCCGGTGCTCTCATCGAGCTCGAGGAGGCGCTTGCCTCGTTCGCCCGAGGTCAGCGCGCCGCGCAGCTCCGTCGAGCCGCTCGCTCCCACGAAACCGATCCACGCCTCGAGCTCCTTCCCGTCCTTGCGGCGGATCAGCTCGTCGATGATCCCGAGCATGAGCTTCTGGAGCGCGTCCGGGTCCTTCGACAGCGGTTGTGCCCGAGCGAACAGGAACAGCCGCCGCTCCCGGTTCAGCGCCATCCACTCCTGCGGGGTCCAGGTCAGGCTTCGTCGAAGGAACGCCGCCCGCGGCGAGTTCTCGGGGAAGGTCTCCAGCTTGCTCCGGAGCTCCGCCGCGCCGGCTGCGGAGACGCCGGCCACCCGGGCCTGCTGCGCCATACTCCGAGCGTTGCGACGCGCCTCGCGCGCCTGCAGGTCCGCGAGCACCAGGTCGAGATCGAAGATGCGCGCCTCCAGCACCGACAGGTTCCGGACCTTCTCCCGCACCAGGGTGGCGCGCGACCGCATCAGCAGAGCGCGCAGGAGCCAGCCCGCGCTCAGCCGATCCTCGAGGTCGAGGAACGGGGTCCCTCCGAACAGCAGCGCCGTGGTGGCCGGCAGCAGGCAGCCGGTCCGGAAGAAGGTCACGGAACGCAGCTCCTCCGCCGAGAGCACGTCCTGCAGCGAGATGAACCGCTGCTGGCGCCCGACCTCGAAGACGTCCCACGGCGCGGGCGTCGAGGGCGGCGGGCCACTGCTGAGCCCGTGGACGATCGAGTTGTGCAGCCCCAGCGGCCAAAGGCCCGCGCCCTCCCGCTCGTCATCCTCGAACCCCTCCTGGCACAGCCCGAGGCTCCCGAGCGCGGCCCACACCACGGAGCGGAATTCAGGATCCTCTCGCGGGCGCTCGCCCTGCTGGAGAAGGCTGTTGCGAAGCAGCCACAGCTTGAGCACGTCCTCGGGACGATGGTCCCGGAGCGCGAGGCGCGCGTTGTAGAAGACCACGGTCTGCCTGGACGCCGTCTCCTCCGCGGCCGCGGCGCTCGACAACAGGCCAGCGACGATGACGGCGGCCCAGCGCATCAGAGTGTCCAGCCCAGAGCGAGCGAGAGCTCCCACCAGAGCCCCAGGCCTGTTCCGGTGATACCGCCCAACAGCGGCACGGCCATCATCGCCCGCGGCGAAAGGAAGCCTCCGGACCCGAAGTACACATCCACGGAGAGCCCCGCGAGCAGGCCATACCGGGCCGTGTCTATCTGCATGCCGCCCGGCCGAGAGGACTCGAGCTGCCCCAGCTCGTGGTCGGTGAGGCGCGGCGCGAGGAGCGAGGTGGCGACCTCCTGGAACTTCATGCCGCTCATCGACCCCGGGTAGAAGAGGTAGCGCAAGCCGGCGTTGGCCGAGAACACCAGCTCGGTCGCGGGGAAGAAGCCGGGCATCGCGGTCACCACGCCCTCCGCCAACGGGTACCCGACGTTGATGTCGAGCTCGACGCGGCTGGGGCGGCCGTGTTGGCGGTACGGCGTGAGCGCCAGCTTCTCGGTGCTGTCGGTTCCCCACGTGAACGCGCGGGTGACGGCCACCTCCCCCACGAAGCTCCCGAACGGCTTGCGCGCCATGATACCAAAGCGGGTGCTGCCGAAGTTGTTCCGCTCGAGCAGCTCGCTGCCGATCAGCCCGAACCCGAGGGTGGACTTCCGCCAGTCGAAACGCACCGACTTCGAGGCCGCGCCGATCGTCCGCTCGGTGAGCGCGTCGAGCGGCGTGCGGAAGCCCTCCAGCGTGTCGTCGGCCTTCTCCGCGCCGGCGGGGGACGGTTCCGGGGCCTGCGCTTCCGCGGCCAGCACGGCGCGCGGCAACGACAGGAGGACGAAGAGGACGAGGAGGCTACGGATCATGCGGGAAGCCTCCGTCATCCGGCCGCGGAAACACCGGGCGGTAGCACTGCCTGCGGTAGACGTCCCGGAACAGCGACTGGACGTTGTAGGTGACGCTCGCATCGAACGTCGGGTGATCGCAGAAGCGCGTGCATTGCGCCAGGATGTCGCCCACGGGGAACTCGCCCGTCGTCCACAGCTGGCTTGCCCAGGTCTCCTCGTTGGAGCTGACGATTCCGAACGGCACGGTGAACGAGTAGGCCGTCGCGGCTCCGGCGAGGTAGCTCTCGTATTGGGCCTTCAACAGGAAGGGGAAGTCCCAGAACAGCCCGAGCGCATACGCGGGCTGCGGGGCCAACTGGTGCAGCTCGGGAAGCAGCTCGAGCCCTGCCGGCGCCGGCGTGATCGAGGTGCGGAACACCATCTTCCTCGTGTCCGCGTCCGGGCAATAGGAGAACGCATCGCCCGGCTCCGCCGTGATCATCTCGTTGTTGTAGAAGGTCGCGGTCCCGAACTCTCCGGCCGGGATGTTGTCGGAGAGCGGCGTGTGCTCGGGAGCCCGGAACGACATCGAGCGCATCCTCCCCGCCTGGGCCTCCGAGTACTTCTCGATGAACCTGAGGTACTGCGCACGGGTCGTCAGGATGGGGATCTGATTGAAGCGGAACGGCCCGAGCTTGAGGTCGGGGATCTCCGACACCGCGGGGCAACGGCTCGCCGCTTCCGCTGGAACCTCGTCGAGATCGTCGACCAGGTGGTTGGGGGGGCACCACAACACCAGCCGCCGGAGTTCCGGGATCCCGACGGCGTGCACCACGCTGTCGTAGACGAAGGCCCCGGTGACCCGCGGCGAGCTCTTGTCCCGCTCGAAGGGCAGGACTTTCTGGAGCGCCGTCTCGAGCACGGCGCCCAGCCGACCCGTCGTGTCGTCGTGATGGAAACCCAGCACGAGGACCATGTCCCGCCCTTGCATCCGCACCAGATCGATCCGCGTGCGGAACTGGGCGGCGAGCTCGTCGGCGAACCCGGGAGCCGTCCAGCCGTCGAGGCAGATCTCCGGAGCGTCCTCAAGGAAGAGACGCTGCTGCTGCATCGCGTAATGCGGCGAGGAGATCGTCCGCCGGCACGGGTGCAACATGAACTTGACCGGGGTGTTCTCGGTGATCGGGCTGCGCAGGACCGGGAAGGCCGGGCGGACCCGAGGGTTCTTCCGCGCCAGCGCCACCGCCTCGAAGGTGCCCCCTTGTGCATCGGTGACGGTCGAGCGCGCACAGACGACCGGGGACTCGGACGCGGACAGCGGAAGCGTGCCCACGTCGAACACGGCCCGATCGGTAGTCTCCACCGGTCCGAGGTCCAGCGGCGGCAGCGCTCCCGGACAGCCCGGAACCGAACCGTAGCCGTACGGGTTCTCGCCGAACTCCGCGGCGATGGCGCCGTGCCGCCGGTCGGCGATGGAGAAGTGGCGCCGCAGCCCGTACTTCTGCACGTCGTGGTTGCGCAGCGTCGGGAACTGGTGCCGGGCGCGCCATTGCACGTGCGTGTTGGTTTCGTCGAACACGCCGTACACCAGCAGGCTCCGGTTCGTGTGCGCCGGCCCCTTGCCGATGATGTTGAGGGCCACGGGCGCGGTCAGCGTCATCTCGCCGTCACGGTGGTAGCGCAGCCGCAACTTCACATCACGCGGCGGCTCGCCCACCGCCAGGCTGGTGCTGCCGCACACGCTCTTGGGGCCGCAGTCGGCCGGAACGTGGGTGTGAACCGTGCTGAGCCGTGACAGCGGCGTCCAGGGCAGCTCGAAGTGATCGGTGCGGTACGTGAGCTCGATCTGGCTCTCGGGCCCCAGCCCCTGCTCGGCGTTGGCCTGGTAGAAGACGAAGAGCGTGTCCTCCTCGTCGAACCAGGCCACGTCCGCGAGCGAGAAGCCCGCGTTGATGTCGACGATCGGCACCTTCTCGCAGGAGGCGACCGCGATGGCTGTAACTCCGATGAGCAGCAGGCGCACGCGGTCCATCCCGTCCACCCCACCTAGGCGATGATCTCCGCGAAGGAGACCTTCCCTCGCGCGACCTGCTTCTTCACGGCCGAGATCAACTCGTTCTGGCCACGCCGCGCGGCCGTGCGCTGCTCCTCGCGCGAGATGAACGACATGTTGGCGCGGATGGCGTTCTGCATCGCCGGTGCGAGCCGCGCGATGAAGCTCTCCCGCCACGCGGGCTGCTGCACCGAAGACCAACCGGCGAGCCCCCGGACGTCGACGTCGAGCAGCAGGTCCCTCTGGAGCTCTTCGGGCAGCTTGAGCAGCATGTCGCCGTAGAGGATGTCCTGGTACCAGAGCGGCAGCGTCCCGCCGGAGCGCTCCTGCGCCCGCGCGAACAGCTCGCCGCGCTCGGAGGACCCGATCAGCGGCAACAGCACGGAGAGCGCGCCGGCGGCGTCGAACTGGCGGCCCCGATCCAGGATGCCCTGAGCCGGAGGCGCCGGGGGAAGCGGCTTGCCCGCGCGCGCGGCGTTGAGCACCTCGAACAGGTGGACCGTCTCCTCCTTCGAGATGCGGTTGGACGCGAGCAGCTCGTTGGCGATCCGCACCCGCAGCTCGGGCGACATCATCCGCGCCACATCCTGCTGGCCGTCGGTGGGCACGTGCCCGAACAGCAGCGCCCCATGATGGGGCGGCAGGCTCTCGATCAGGCTCGCCACGCCGTTGGAGCCGAACTCCTCGCGGAGGCTGCGGTACACCTCGGCATCCGCCTGGGCCATCAGCGTGGAGGAGATGGCGTGCTGGTTCAGCACGCGGAAGAACTCCGCGTCCGAGCGCAGCGCCTTCTCGTCCACCGCCTTCAAGTACTCGGCGAACTCCACCTTGCGGACAGCGAGCTCACCGTCCGAGGTGAAGGCCGGGGACAGCCGATCGCCGAAGACGAAGATGGCCTTGGCCAGCAGCTCGAACTCGCCGGCCTTCAGCCAGTCTCGCAGCAGCTCCACCACCACGCTCTCGTCCTTGGCCAGCTCGGCCTGGGCGAGCCGCTCGTTCCACAGCTTCTGCTGGGCCGTGACGAACGCGTCCTCCGCCTTCCCTTCGGCAAGCGCCGGGTCCGCCCCGACAGGAGACGGCTCCCCGGCGGCCGGGGGCGTCTCGGCCTCCGCCGGCTTGTCGAGCGAACCCGCCGCGAGCTGCGCCGCCAGCACCTTCTCCTCGATCGTCTCGCGCCCAAGGCGGCGCAGGGCCCAGATGATGGTCAGCGCCGCCATCGTCACCAGGAACACCGCAATCATCCACGAGAAGTGCGGAAGCAGGCTGACCCAGAGCTCCCGCAGGGCGACATCGGCTTCCCACGTCGTCGGCGCTGGCGGCTCCACTGGCTTCTGCTCGACCACTGGCGCAGGCGGCTCCACTGGCTTCGGGGGCTCGGGCGGAGGCGGAGACTCGCGCAGTCGCGGAGAGATCGGCTCGAGGATCTGCCGGCCGACCTTCACCTTGAGCCACCCCTTCGACAGCCGCTGCTCGAGGCGCCGGACCAGGGCCTGGACGTCGGGGGTGGGGACCGACTTCTCGTGGGTGAACTCGCACTGCGCCTGCGTCAGGTACTCCTGCGGCGGCACGCTGCCGGGACCTTCGGTCTGGCCGAGCCCGGGCAGCGAGCTGGTGCGCGGCATGTCGACGGTGACGTGGTCGCGGTAGACACAGCCCTTGGAGAAGCAGCGCTCGGGGGCGCAGTCCTGTGCCAGCGCGAGATCGAACTGACTCTCGAGCGTGCGCAGCTCCAGGAGGACGGGCGCGGGGACATGGCTCTGCGGCACCGGCGTCGGCCCGGCGGGGAGGCTGGCGCCGACCGGGGGTTGGGTCTGGGCTTGCGCCACAGCGCTCAACGCGAGCCAGGCGACGAGGACGGCGATGCTTCTCATCAGTAGATCCTCACGACGACACGGCGGTGCCGGGCCAGGCGCTCGTCTTCGCTCAGGCCCTTCAGCAGTTGCTCGGGGAGCGGCTTCGTCTCGGCGTAGCCCTCGACGCGGATGCGCGCGCGATCGATCCCGACCTCCTCCAGCCGTTGCCGCACCATGATGGCGCGCGCGCTGGAGAGTTCCCAGTTGCTCGCGAACAGTCCACCGCTCACGATCGGTGTCGAGTCGGTGTGCCCCTCGACCGCGAAGTTGTACTTCGACGAATACGGCGCGAGCTCCTTCAGCATCGACGCCACGGTCTCCTCGAACTCCGGCCGGATCTTCGCCTTGCCCGAGTCGAACACGAGCCCGGAGTTGAGCGACACCTCCAGCCCCGCCTCGGTCACCGTGGTGGTTACGAGCTGCTGCAGGTTCTTGGCGGCGATCTGCGCCTCGAGCTCCTTGCGGATCGACTCCAGGCTCGCCGGGCTCTGCTGGCCGGAGATGCTCTGGGCGATCTGCTGCATCTTCAGCTTGTTGAAGTTCGCCGCGGTCAGCAGCACCACGAAGAACAGCAGCAGGTTCGTGATCAGGTCGGCATAGCTGAGCAGCCAGCTCTCCTCATGCCCCGCTTTCCGTCTTTGCATGGCTCACCTTCACCGTTCGCCGCGAGAGACGATCTCGTTGACGCTCTTCTCGCACCGCTCGAGGAGCCCCAGGCGGTCGTCGAGTTGCCCGTTGAGGAAGTGCCCGATCGGCCCGGCCACGCCGGCACCGAACGCCACGCCGTACAAGGTCGCGAGCAGCGCCAGCGACATCGACGCGCCGATGTTGAGGTTCTCCGAGCTCATGTTGCGGAAGAGCTGGATCATGCCGGTAATGGTGCCGACCATGCCGAACGCCGGCCCCAGCTTGGAGAGCATCTCCCAGTTGTGGATCGCCGGCTGCCACCGGCTGATCTCCTCATGCCGCAGCTCGGTGAAGGTCTTGTTGCTGGAGGCCTCGTTCGCCCGGTTCAGGATCAACTCCAGCATCTGCTTCACCGCGGGGAAGCGGCTGTTCCCGGCCAGATCGACCGCCTGGCTGCGCTTGCCGTCGCGCCACAGGGCGGACAGCTGCTCGCGCTCGGCCTCCATCTCCCGGGTGGTCCGGCTGAACATCGCCAGCCCGGGGATCAGCTCGCGCAGGCACAGGATGGTGCGCCACGCGGTGGTGTGGCTGGAGCTCACCAGCACCGCCGAGCACGATCCGACCAGCACCATCACCATCGCGTGGGCGTCGAACGCGGAGATCACCGCGTCGCTGCGATCCTTGAACCCGTACCAGATGATGAAGCCCAACAACACGAAACCGATGATCTGCACGAGGTGCTTCTCCTGTTACTGCTGGCGCTGGAGCTCTTCGAGCTTCTTGCGGACGCCAGGCTCACTCTCGATGGACTCGACCTGCTCGTAGATTTCGATGGCCTTCTCGCGCTCCCCCATCATCAGGAGCAGCGAGCCCTTGGCGCGAAGGAACTCGGGGTGCGACTTGTAGCGTGCCAACACGGTCTCACACCACTCAAGGGCCAGGTGGTAGTTGCCCCCGCGGGTGGCCTGCTCCATCAAGGTGCGCGCGCGGGTGATGCTCACCTCCGGCGCCTCGTCGTCGATGCGCAGGCCGCGCGCCCGGTAGGCCTCGATGAGCGCCTTGTCCGCCGCGGCGGGCGGCGGTGGCACCACCCGGCTGGCGGGAAGGGTCTTCACATCGCCGTTGCCCGCGCCGTGCTCGATGACGATGCGCTGGCCCGAGGCCAGCATGGGCACGTCGACCTCGGTCATCAGGTTGCCGTCGTTCCAGCGGACCTTCATCACGGTGGTCGAGCCGAAGCCGAAGGGCCGCACCAGCGTCCCCTCCTCCTTGAGCACCTCGGGCTTCTTCGGCGCCGGCTCGACCAGGTAATAGGTGTAGTTCCGCGTCGCGCAAGCGGAGACCAGCAGCGGCAGCAGGATGAGCAGGATTCGGTTCATGGCAGGAACGGCAGCGCGGTGATGTTCATGAGGGAGATCCCGATGCCGATTCTCCCGTTGGTGGACGCGGTGAAGGTGACGCCGTAGTTCGAGCTGGCGATCGGCACGCGCGCCACGAAGACGGCGGTCAGCAGCGGATCGAGGAAATCGACCGGCCCGCCGCTGATGCCGCTGATGACGGCGTTGGGCACGCTCATCAGGATCTTGCCGCCGACCATGAGGTTGAACGCGTTGGGGATGACGCGGTAGTAGGCGCCACCCACGCCAATCACCGGATCGAAGGCGGAGACGGACAAGCCGGCGAGGTTCGCGTTGGTGGCGCCCCACTGCTCCACCCAATCCAGGGAGACGTGCTGGCCGGGGTAGACCGTCACGTCGAGGAACGTGTGGGTGAGGCTGTCTCCCCGCGCGCGCCGCTCCAGCTCCTCGGTGAGGGTGAAGTTGCGCTGGGTGCGGGCCATCTCGGTGAGCCCCGGATCGAAGTTCTGCACGAACACGATGCGGCTGTTGTGCAGATCGATGATCCGCAACGACACGCCCTCCGGCGTCTCGTCGAGCCAGATCGCCACCCGGGCCGGCGGGGCCTTTCCACGGGCGTTCTCGTCCAGCCGGATGATCTCCGCGGCTCCCAGCGCGGTCGTGAACTGCTCGAGCCGGCCCTCCTCCACGTACAGGCGCGGCGCCATGCACGCCTCGCAGGAACGGAGCGCGGCGGAGCCGAACACGCGAACCAGGGTCTGCAACGCAGCGGTCGGGTACCAGGCTTTCGACTCCTCGAAAGCCGGCGAGACGCTCACCACGATGGCGGGAGTCACGTCCTTCAACGCGATCCCGCCCTGCTCCAGGCGCAGGGTGAGGGTCTCCTCCACCCGGACGAGCGCCTCGCGCGAGGTGTCTCGCTGGGCGAGGGCCACGGCCGGCAGCAACGCGGCGAGGAGTGCGAGGCGTTTCAGAAGCAAAACGTCACCTCCGCGCCCACCGTGTGGAACCTCAGGAGGCCGAGGTCCAGGTGGGCACCGACCGCGGGCGCGTTGTCGAGCGCCGGTGCGGACTCGAGGAACACCGAAGCCCCGATGCGGTTCCCGACGCGCAGCTCGAGCCCGATGGGAAACGCGGCGAAGGTGGCGTGAGGCTCGATGAGCAGATCCGGGATGCTGGAGAGGACGTCCTCCAGGTTCAGCACCTCGTTCTGGAACACCCGCGCGCCCTGCCCGTGGATGGAGATCACCGAGCCGCCCACGAAGACGTAGAGATCCGGCCGGGTGAGCGAGGCGACCGAGCCGGTGAGCAGGCGGGAGATGCGCGCCTGCGCCATGAAGCCCGTGTGCAGCTGGGGCAGCCAGGTGACGCCCACCGAGAAGGTGCCGCTCCAGGCCCGCGCCTGGGTGAGCGCCACCTCGGTCCCGACCTGGAGCCAGATGAAGGGCATCGCCGCGATCGAGCCCCCACCGGAGGGCGGGCCGTAGCTGCGCACCGCGATGCGCATCGGCACGTTGAACACGCCGCGTCCCTGGAGGGCGTCGAGGTACTCCTTGCGCGCCTCGGCCGCGCTCTTGAGCTGGTCCCCCGAGCGCAGCAGCGCTGGCGACGACGTGGACGTCGTGAGGGTCCGCGCGTGGATGATCGGAAGCGCCGGCTCCAGCGAGGTGATGCGGGCGCGCAACACCAGCGCGCTGCCTTCCGCCTCGAAGTCGAGGAAGATCGCATGGCGCGCACCGGAGAGCCCGCCCGCGGCGGCCAGCGCTTCCGGCTGGTCCACGCCCCGGGCGACGATCGTCCCCTTCGCGCCCGAGTGCACCACCA
Source organism: Archangium gephyra (assembly GCF_042230915.1). Classification (GTDB taxonomy): domain Bacteria; phylum Myxococcota; class Myxococcia; order Myxococcales; family Myxococcaceae; genus Archangium; species Archangium gephyra_B. The sequence continues at coordinate 6,252,071 of NZ_CP102578.1, forward strand.
CCGCGGTGCACTGCGGGCAGTGCGCCAGGGTCACCCGGGTGCGCGGGTTCTTCACCACCAGCTCGGCGAAGTGGTTCTCGATCAGCGCCGCCAGTCCACTGCCGAAGCCCACCGGCACGGTGACGTCGGCGAGCACCACCGGCGTCTCCAGCTCGAAGACCGGCTGCCGCGTCCAGCCGTAGACGAGCTCGTCGAGCAGATCGTACGCCTGCAGCTGGATCTGCCCCGCCACCTCCGCGCGGAGCTTCTCCATCTGCGCTCGCTGCGCCTCGGCGATCTCCGGGTCCGCCGCCGCCCACGACGAAGAGGAGACCAGCGCGAACGTGAGTGCCAGCAGCGCCGGCCTCATCGCAGCCATCTCCACTCTCCGTTGAGGCACAGTCCGGCGTGGAGCTGCGTCTCCCGTGTGTCGATCAGCATGATCCCCAGGAACGCGTCATTTTCGCCGAGCACGCGTTGAGCGAAGTAGCGCTTGCACGCCAGCGGATAGGCATCCTTCGGCGCCATCCGGCCGAGCACCGCGATGTCGCCAGCGGCGAGGACCGGAACCTTGTCGGAGACCCTACGGCCCTGCTCGGCGAGCTCGGTGCGCGCCGCCACCGAGATCTTCGCCGCCACCTCGGGCTGGGGATAGAAGGCATCGACGTGCCAGTTGAGCTCGCCCGGCCCCAACGCGCTGGCGGCCTCGGTGATCTCTCCCACCGACTTGCGCAGCGAAGCGAGGATGACTTCGTCGCGCTCCGGCCGCTCTCCATTGCGCATGATGCGCCGGGTGCAGATGAGCGCCTCGGACTCCTGGTTCGCCAGGCGCGCGGGCGGCGCGGGGAGCTCGCCCGGGAGGAGCTCATGCGCCCGCTGCTGGCTCACGCGCGAGCAGTCGAGGTTCCGCGCCTCGGACTTGTCGTGCCAGAGGCCGGGCGCGGGGTCGTACGGGTTCCCCGAGGACATCGAGAGCTGCACCAGGAGGAAGACCAGCAGGGTTTCCATTACGGCTCCGCGCCTGTCTTGCGCTGGCCGCCCCCGCCCTGGGAAGGGGGCTCGAACGAGCGCAGCACGTCGGAACGGACCCGTGCGTTGAAGGCGAGCTGGCTCAGCTGTGCGTAGAAGTCGCGCGAAAAGTCCCGCGCCGGCGCCTCGCCCGTGAGCTCCTCCTCCGGCGGGCGTACGAGGGTGTCGAGCATCCAGTTCACGCCCCAGATTCCGGCGCCGAAATACTCGATGAAGCGCGCCTTCAGGCTGTCGGAGGCGAGCAGGAATCCGCTCGCGTCGCGAATGCTCACGTCCTGCGCGACGCTGTACTCCGTGAAGGCCGGCACGAGCGTGAGGGAGAGCACCGTGAGGGCCCACAACGGGCCGCTGGACTCCTTGTGGAGGAGCCGCGACGACAGATCGACGATCAGGTCGGGTTGGGCGCCCGGGTCGAGCCTCCGCGACGCGCCGCCATGGCGTGGCACGTCGGTTTCGACCTTCGCGCCCTGGTTCCGGAACAGCGCGCCGACCTTGCGGCAGAGGAGATCGGCGTCGGGCGCCGTGAGGTAGTCCCCCGGGACGCAGCGCACGAGCAGGCGCATGCCCTCGAAGTTCGCGAGCCGCGGATCGACGATCGCCGGGCGCTGCAATGAGCTGAGCGGCTGGTACACGGTGGTGACGCAGCCGGAGAGCAGCGCGCCCAACAGCAGCACCCAGCCCGCGCCACTCGCTCTCCGCCCGGATTTCACAACACGGCCAGTCATGTGGTCGGCGACCTCATGCAACCGTTGCGCCGACGCCTTTCAGCGGGAGAACGAGGCGTGCTGTCCGAGCCAGGTCCAGCGATCCGCGACACGGATGTCGCATGTGCGTTCATGATCGGGCGCGACCATATCAGGATCCCGGACTGTCCGTGTAACAACACTCCGAGTCCAGGCGGACCGTCGCGTCCAGGAAGCCCACCCCCGCGCACACCATTCGTGGCCTCTACAGCCGCTCCCCCCCTCCGTCCCCGGCCGCCGCTTCCGGGACAGGCTCACGGCAGAAGGCGAGCCGCTCCTTCAGCACGTCGAGCGGCAGGGCCACCTCCATCCGGAACGCCTCCCCGTCTGGCCGTACGCGCGCGAAGTCGAGCAGCTTCGCCAGGTCCTCCTGCCCCTGGCTCTGAGCGCGCATCCGCGCGAGCGAGAGCGCTCCGCCCAGGCTCTTGCCCAGATCCGAGACCGCCTGCGCATCCTCGCCCTTCACGTCCGCCACCACCGCCACATCTCCGCGTGCGTCCACGTGCAACTCCACCGCGCCCGCGGCGCGCACCAGCTGCTCGGCAAGCTCGCGCTGCTCCGGCGGGAGGACGTTCGCGAGGGTGCGGGTCGCGATGACGCCGTACACCTCGCCGTACGTCGCGGTCTCGCCGAGCACCGGCGGCTCCTGCGGGCCACGCCCCTCCACCCGGTCGATGACGTCGCGCACCCCGTTGCGGTCCCGGCCCACGACGATCATCTGGTTGCGCCACGTCGCGAGCGTGGGCCCGCCGCCCCGCCCCACGCCGCCGTCAGCGAGCGCCCGCTCGGCCGGAGGCTCGTAGATGCGCGCGGAGTCGCCGTAGCTCGAGCGTCCATGCTGCCCGAGCAGCTCGTCGGTCTTCGCCTGGCCGAAGTTGCCCGACAGCACCAGGCCCTCGTCGGTGATGGCGAGCCGGTCCAGGTCCGTGAGTGGGTCGATGCCCGTGCGCTCCTTGAGCTGCTGCAACTGCTTGCCGCCGTCGCGATAGAGGCACTCGAGCAGCAGCTCGCCGATGGGGGAGTGGCGGAGGGCGTTGGCCTCCAGCACCACGGCCGTCTTGCCCTTGCCTCGCGGCAGCGCCGCGAGCAGCGGGTCCGTCGCCCCCTGGGGCCCGGCGTCCGGCTGCGTTGGGCTCACCCAGGTGCGCCGCGCCTGTGCGCGTGTCTTCTCCTGGGCGCGCAGCCGGCGCGGGAACTCCACCGGCGGCTGCTCGCTCGCGCTGAGCGCCTCCTCGCCCTGTCCGAACCACATCAGCAGCGCCGCGGCGGCGAACACCACCACGGCGAGCACCAGGAACCGCGCGCCTCGCGTCTTCATCTAGTAGTCCTTCCGTTCGAAATGCCAGAGGCCGAGCGTGAGCGCGCCCAGGCCGAAGAGGCCCACGCCCGCGATCACCGCCCCCAGCGAGCGCTGCTCGAGGGGGATGGAGGCGGCGATGGAAGCCGAGGCGTTGGCCAGCGAGCTGAGGCGGGGCAGGAAGAGCGTGAGCAGCTCGAAGCCCGTGCGGCTCACCCCCTCCTCGAACACCGGCGCGATGCTGCGCCGGAAGCCGGCGATGACGCCCAGCACCAGGAACACGCCACCCGCGGCCGCACACAGCGCCGCGCTGCGCACCAGCGTCGCGCAGGTGAGCATCACCGCGTACACCGCCGCGTACGCCACGCACGCGAGCAGCGCCGCGATGAGCGGCCCCGCCGTCCAGTACCCCGTCTTGATGCCGAGGATGAGCCACAGGCCGCCCGCCCCGTACGCCGCACCGCCCACCCCCAACGTCATCACGCCCACGAACGTGCCGACCAGCACCTGCCAGCGGCGCACCGGCAGGGCGAGCAGGTGCTCGATACGGCCCGGCGACAGCAGGCTGGGCGCGAAGTCCGAGCACGCCACCAGGCCGAAGAGGATGCCGCCGTAGAACACCAGCCAGGCGGTGACCATGTAGAGCGGCCGCAGCGCCATGTCGACGGCCTGGATGGCGTGGTCCAGGGACTGGCCGAACAACCGCGTGGCGGCGAGCGCGCCGTCCAGGACCTCGATGCGCAGCGACAACGTGAGCGTGAGGAGCAGCAGCGTGATGCCCACCAGGAAGGCGAGGATGAACTTGCGGCTCAGCGCCTCGCGCAAGACGTAGCCCGCGATACCCAGGACTCCGTTCATGCCGCCACCCCCGCGCCCACCGCGTCCGTCAGCACCGCCTCGAGGTCCTGCGCCTCGCGCCGCAACTCCACCAGCAGCGCGCCGCCCGCGAGCGCCTGGCTCAGGGCCGCGTTGAGCGCCGCGGCCTCCGGTGTCCCCAGGCTCCAGCACCCGTCGCCCTCGTCGCCAACGGGCGTGAAGCCCGCGGCCCGCAGCACCTGCGCGCTCACGCCCGGTGCGAAGCGCACCGACCAGCGGTGCCCGGCGCGCCGCAGGTCCTCCAACCGCCCCTCGCGCAGCACCCGGCCCTCGCCGAGGATGGCGATGCGGTCGCACACGCGCTCCGTCTCAGCCAGCAGGTGGGAGTTGAGAAAGAGGGTGGCGCCGCGGCGCACCTCGTCCTGCAGGATGCGGCGCACCTCCATGCGGCCCATGGGATCGATGCCGTCCGTCGGCTCGTCGAGGATGAGCAGCTCCGGCTCGCCCAGCAGCGCCGAGGCGAGCCCGAGCCGCTGCCGCATGCCCTTGGAGTACCCCCCGATGCGCCGGCCCGCCGCGTCGGCCAGGCCCACGCGCTCGAGCAGGCGCGCATGGGCGGCCGCATCGCGCCGCAGGTTCTTCAGCCGCGCCACCGTGTCCAGGAACGCGGTGGCCGTCCACGCCCCCGGCAGGTGCAGGCGCTCGGGCAGGTAGCCGATGCGCGCGCGCACCGCGGGGTCCTCGGGGTCGCCGCCGAGCACCCGCACCTCGCCCCCGGTGGGCCGCACGATGCCGAGCACCGACTTGATGAACGTCGTCTTGCCCGCGCCGTTGGGCCCGATGAGCCCGAACGAGCTGCCCACCGGCACGTGCAGGTCCACGCCCGCGAGCGCGACCTGACCGGCGCGGCGCCAGCCCTTGCCATACGTCTTCTGGAGCCCCACGACCTCGATGGCATGCATGCCGCGGGACTGTAGGGGCTCGCCTCGCGGCGCCTCGTGACGAAGGGCCAGCCGGTCCGGCGGGGCGGCTGACCGGTCCCAACGGGGGAGTGAGCGGCCCGCCTTAGCGGACGTACATCTGGATGTAGTTCCTGGCCTCGCCCGGGGTGCCCGAGTTGAGGCCCAGCGCATAACCAAATCCAGCGGCCTCCGACTCATACGCGGTGCCGCGAGGGTCCGAGACGGGACCAAACGAGGCCCCGGCGGAGTCATCGAAGGGACAAGGAGCGTTGTTGCTCAGGTTCCAGCTGGGGCCATAGGTTGAATCGTTGTAGAGCCCCCGGCAGTACGATTCGCTGCCAAAGCCATCGAAGTCTCCCAGGTGGAAGTACAGGTCCGTGTCACAGAGCTTGCCTGTCGCCGAGATGGTCCCCGCGGTCAGCTTGTAGCCATTCCCCGCGAGCGTGTACTCGCACACCGGCTCGCTGATGCCAGCCATGAAACTGGCGATGGAGGTGCTTCCCGTCCCGACGCCTCCGTAGGCCGCCCATTGCCCGGAGGGGGCATGGACGAAGAGCAGATCCTTGAAAGGCACGGAATGCTGCGCGGGCGACTTGAAGTCCTTGTTGCGTTCGCGGACGTTTCCAACGGGAGTCGTGTCCGTCGTCATGAGGGTCCGCTTCTCCCAGATCCAGGTGACCTGGCTGTCATCGCTGGAGACCATGGTCAGGGTCCAGCCGCCTCCGTCCGTGACCATGTCACAGTAGGCCTCGAAGGGCTCCAGGGGGCCCGCGCCATCGGGATCGAGCTCATAGAGACCGCTGGGCGTGCCCGGGGCTTTCTCCAGCAAGGACTTGCAGCTCACGCTCGCGCATCCCCCTGGCTCTCCATCATCGGCGGCATAGAAGGGGAAGGTGAGCGCTGCCCGCGAGGCATGGGGGTCACCCATTGAGGTGAAATAATCCTCGATGCGGATGAGCTTGCCCCCGGCGGCCGTGTCGTGGAGCAGATCGTACACCGTCACCGTCAACTCATAGCGGCCCACGGTCTCGGCGACCGTGCGGACGCACTGGGTCACCGACCCATCCGCGGCGGTCGTCGTGCTCACCACCTCGGGCGGAACATACAGCGGGGGACCACTGGCCTCCTTCCACACGAACTCGACGGGATCTTCATCCGGGTCCTTCACCGTGGCGCAGACGACCTGGTCCATGCACTGGAGGACGAACTTGGAGTCCTCGAAAGCCAGCTTCGTGAGCTCGGGCGGATGGTTGAGGGCCGAGACGACATCGATTCCTCCCCTTCCCTCCCCCAGGCATTGATTGATGAGCAGGATCTCCGTCGTCCGGCCATCCACGACGCGTACGCCCGAGGTGGAGGCGCGTTCACAGTCCATGGAGACTCCGCCCCCCGCCGCGAGGGGCTGGGTGACGACCTGATAGCACCCCGCCGCCAGGTCGATGAAGAGATCCGCGAAGGTATGCGAGGAATCACTGTCCAGCGGGGCGTCCTCGAAGTCAGGAAGACCTCCGGGAAGACGGATGTCCTCGAGCAGCTTGTCGACGCTCAGGTGGAAGGGGGCCACGGGCTCTCCCTTGCAACTCGTCCGATCCAGGATGAATCGCATCCCGGCCACATCTGTCTTCTCGTCGAGAGCAACGGTCACGGCGAGCCCGGTGCGGCCCGGAACGCCGCTGGGATCCACGGGCTCGGTCGGGTGGCAGCCCATGAATCCAAACAAGGGCAAACCCAGAACCGTGTAGCGACAGAGCGACACCATCGTCTCTGATAGATTCAGTCTTTTGAGAAGCAACATCCAAAGTCTCCAGTTGAGCGGCGCGAACAGTATGTCAGCACAAACACTCCGGGTGAAGACAAGGAGCCTGCGCTCGGCTCGTGGTAGACCGGGCCATGGCCGACCTCTCCACGGACATCGAGGCCCTCCAAGCGGCGCACGACGCGGTCGCGGAGCAGGCTTCCCTCACCCTCCGGTGGCGCCTGGGACTCCTGCTCCTGCTCACGGTCTCGCTCACCGCGGCCTGGAACGGGATCCGCACGGGAGAGGCGGCCGCGGCGCGCAAGAGAATCCAGGCCCTGGATCCCCGCGGAGACTGGGACGGCTCGCGGAGGCTCGCGCTTTATGATCTCGATCCGATCCGGGACGCGTTCGCTGGCGAGGATCTGGAGAGCCATCCGGTCATCACCCGGCTCCTCGCGGGTGACACCTCGGGGCACCTCGCCGCCATCCTCCAGGGAGCGCCGCCTCCCCAGCCGATCTGGGAGGAGGGGCGGCAGCTCCGCGAGGCGTACCGGAAAGCCTTCGTGCTCACGCCCAAGTTCCTGGACGTCACCATCCCCCTCGACCTGCGGCTCTGGCTGCTGGTCCTGCCCGCGATCCTGCTCGGTTCGGAGGTGCACGTGCGCATCCTCCGCCGCAAGCGCGCGATCCTCCAGGAGCTCATCAGCCGGCTGGCGGCGAAGGCAGGCGACAGCGCCTGGGCTACCACCTACCTGTTCGTGGAGCCGGGCAGCGGGCGAAGCACCGCCTTCGCCCGGCACCCCTCGCAGGCGGAGGAGGGGTTCTCCGCACTCGCCACGATGGTCATCCTGGGTTACGTCTTCTGGAGCGCCCTCCCCTACTGGAACGAACTGCGCGAGTTCATCTCCCGCGCGTATCTCCCTGTGCTCGCGCTGCTGGCGTTCTGGTGCCTGGTCTACGTCTCCTGGGTGGGCGCGCAGCTCGAGGCGCAGCTCGCCGCCGCCACGAACGCACCGGTGCGGCGGGACCGGCTCGAGGGTTTCCTCCAAAGGGCAGAGGAGCGTGCGCGCCGGCTGGGTGAGCGCATCGGTTCGCGGAGGCTGCTCGCCGCGGGAGGGCTCGCGGTGCTGGCCTCGACCCTCGGTCAGTTCGTGGGCCGCCACGGCGGCTTGCGCGGTTGGGAGCTCCTCACCGGATCCTCCTGGCCGCCGCCGTCCGGCCTCCAACCCACCGAGCAGCTCCTGCCGGCATGGATGAGGCTTTCGTGGCTCGCCTACGCGGCCGCCCTGGCCGTGGCGCTGCTGGTCCTCGCGGAGCTGATCCTTCGGGAGCGGGCTCCTGCCTGGATGCGCCGGGCCGCCGCGCCGGCCACCCTGCTCGCGCTCTCCTGGTTCCTGGTGATGGACGCGCGCATCGATGTCCTCAAGAGCCTCCAGCCGCTCTCCGGCCTCTTGTTCCTCATGCCCGCCCTGGCATACGTGGTCGTCTCTCCCGGCCCCGAAGAGGCGCGCCTGTGGAGGAGCGCCCTGGCCGCGTTCTACGCTCCGTTCTTCCTTCTGACCTGGCTCGACGCCCTGGATGGCGTCGCGACGACCAGCTACTACCCCGACACCGGCGTCTCGGAGTGGACCGGCGCGAACTTCCTCGGCTGGTTCCTCCTCCTCAACGGGACGATCGCCCTGCTGGCCGGACTGACGCTTCTTCCGCATACGCCGCCGGTCTCCCCGGCCGTGGACGCGCGCCCCGCCACCGACGGACGCGGGAGCACCGCGCCGCGAAAGCGGCGTCTCAAGGGTCGAGCAGCTCGTAGGTGATGGGCTTGCAGCGCCCCGCGTTGGTCTCCTCGTGGGAGCAGGCGGTGAGCCCGACGAGCAGCTCCATCTCCGCCTGGAAGAGGATGGACTGGCCGGCGCGCGACAGCGGGGGCTCGATGTGCAGGCGTCCCGAGGGCTCGAAGACGACGTTCATGAAGATGTTGAACGTGGTGGAGATCTGATCGGGCGAGATGCCGAAGGGCGCCAGGTTCTTCGCGAGGTTCTCGTGGCAGCTCGGGTGCCACTCCTCGTTGCCCGCCACGAGGCGGAACATGGCGAGGCTGCAGGGCGTCATCAGGAAGTCATGGCGGCCCACCTCGTCCTCGACGATGCGCAGCATCACCCGGCTGCGGTTCGAGTAGAGCGCGTGCCCCGCCGTCAGCAGCAAGGTGTCCGCGTAGTCGACGGACCGTCCCGAGGACAGCCACTCCCCGGGGTCCGTCCGGTTGAAGCAGAACAGGTCCGAGACCTGGAGTCCCTGGGGATCCCTCACGCGCAGGCGCTGGCCCTGGCGCAGCGTGAAGGCCACCCCGGTCTGGGCGGGAATCTCGATCACGATGACGACCCCCGGCCGGGCGGCTCGAGGCCATGCTGGAAGGGACACTTCCAGTCCGGCGGGTTGTCGCGGCCCGAGAACTGGATGGACTCCCAGCGGTCCGCGTACTTCTCGATCATGGGATTGATGGAGCCCTGGAACTTCACGTCCCGCTCGCGGTTCTTCTTCACGATGGCGGTGTACTGCCCCCGGCGATCCAGCTCCTCGAACTGGTCGTAGAGGTTGAAGATGATCCCGGGATACGGAAAGCGGCGCGCGAGCCGCGAGCTCGCCGGATGCACGCCCACGAGGAAGAACGCATCCCCACCCAGGCTGAAGCAGAAGCGGGGATCCGCGGGGTCCGCGCTGAAGAGCGGATCCCAGGGCGTGCCCGGCACCTCCTGCGAGGAGAGATAGGACAGCTCGCGCCACATGCGCGTCTCGAACTCCTCCTCGGACAGCGGCTCACCCGGCGCGAACACGGCCCAGAAGCTCAGGTAGAGGGACCTGGACTGCTTCTGCCGCTCGCGGAAGAAGAGCAGATCCCGCGCCAGCTCCCGGCTGCACGTGCCCTCGCCGAACCGATCGTAGAGCCCCACGAGGTACTCGTGCTTCGTCATGGACTGCACGGCGGGGATGCAGGGATAGGTCTTGGGATCGAACCACTGCCGCAGCGTGGTCTCTACCTGGAGCCGCGAGGGCTCGCCTTCCCCACGCGCGCCTGGGACTAGCGGGATGAGTCCCTCGTCACTCGGCTCATACAGGTGGGCCGAGGCTTCAACTCGTACCATCTGGCGACCGTACCGGACGGCTTCGAGGGTGCCCAGGAACTCGGGCCGCGGGCCGGAACGAGTGGTGGGAAGCCGACAGCCTCCAGTGGTGGTCGGCCACGCCAGCATGCGCGGCGATTTCTTGACGCATGCCCTTGACATACCCAGGCATCCGGATATCCACTAAGCCTGGATCTCAAGCAATTCAGGGTCTTGACTGATTCCTTGTGAGGATCGAAATGCTCTCGTCCCGCCCCTATGCGATGCTGGCAACCGTCTCGGTGGCCGTATCGTTTTTCGCATTCGCGCCGCCTGCTCGAGCTGACTACACGTTTTATCGAACCGAGCCGCACACCGGGGCCTGCTGGAACAAGGTGAACGCGTACGGAGGCGTCTACCAGGTCACCAACAATCTGCTGAATGGGACGGCATACACTCACACAGCCACTGTGCAGAACTACCGCCCAGGGGTTGGACTGCAATCCAGTCAGAGCTACACCGCCTGGCCTGGAGAGTGGAAGGTGGGCGAGCTCGCCCACGTGGCGATCGTGCCTGGCGATGAGTTCAGGTACTACCTCAACGGAACGCTCGTCGCGGGCATCCCGGCACATGGCATCCCGTTCTACATGCAGCATTGCAAGGTGACGACGTCGCCTTCGGTGAAGATCAGAACCGCTCTGTCCTACGGCCTCGCGGCACTGGACTCCGTCTACACGGGAGCCTGTGCGGGACAGTACCGATTCGGCGCCGCACCCACCACGGGCATCTGGCATTACGGCTCGAGCTGCAACAGCGGCCAGGGCAACTACTACCAGCCCGCTGGCGTCAGGGGTTTCGACTGCTCAGGGCTGGTGTACAAGATGTTCGAGTATGCAGGCGTGCCTTTCGGCTGGACCTCCTCCAGCGCGATGAAGACTGGCATTCCGCAAGTTTCCAAGTCCAACATCCAGGTCGGCGATCTGCTGGTGAAGTATGGGCACGTCGCGGTCTACCTGGGTGACGGTGATGGAGATGGTATTCCGTCCGTCCTGGAGGCGACGCCGGAATGGACGAACCCCGATGGCAGCAAGACGGGCGTCATCATCTCCAACGCGACCTCGTACCTTCAGGACTCCGCCTATACCGCTCACCGGGTACCTGGAATCTGAGCGGGGCCGTGCCCGCGGAGGCTTGCTCGGCAACTCGCCCAGCCGCTCCCGGTGCGTGCGCACCCGCTGCTCCAGCCCCCCCTCCCCCCTTGGCGGGCCAGCGGCCTCCCCCCCCGCTATACTGGCGGGCCCCAAGGGGTGCTCATGAAGCTCGCGGTACATCTGGGAGTGGTTCTCTGGCTGTTGGTGGCTGTTGGCGCTTGGGCGCTGGAGGGTGGGACGGTTCGGGGCACGGTGTACGTGGCCGGCAACGAGCCGCTGCCGGAGGCCCGGGTGGTGGTGGTGGGCACGGACCTGGTGGCCACCACCAACGCGGAGGGGCAGTTCGAGCTGCGCAACGTCCCCCCCGCCCGGCAGGAGCTGAAGATCTCCTTCCCCGGCTACCGGGACAGCACCCGCTCGGTGACGGTGGTGGCGGGACAGGTGGTGGTGCTCGAGGCGGACCTGGAGCTCGATGAGCAGTTCGGCGAGGAAATCGTCGTGACCGGCTCGAAGTTCGGGGAAAAGCGGCTCGAGTCCCCAGCCACCGTGGAGACGGTGGGGGCGAAGACGATCCAACAGGTGGGAGGGGTCTCGTACCTGACGGCGCTGGCGGTGATGAAGGGCGTCGACTACGTGGACAACGGCATCAACGAGAAGCGCATCTCCACGCGCGGCTTCAACAGCCAGTTCAACTCGCGCCTGCTCTCCCTGGTGGATGGCCGGCTGGCGCAGATGCCCATCAACGGCCTGCCGCTGGGCGGCCAGCTCCCCACGCCCAGCCTCGACGTCAAGTCGGTGGAGGTGGTGGTGGGGCCCGCCTCCGCGCTCTATGGGGCCAATGCCCACGCCGGCGTCATCAACGTCCTCACCAAGTCCCCTTGGGACGAGTCGGGCGTTTCGACGGTGCTGCGCGGCGGCAGCCAGCAACTGCTGGACGGCTCCGTGCGCGTGGCGGGCACCCTCCACGAGGACTTCGGCTACAAGTTCACCGGCGAGCTCTTCCGCGGCGTCGACTTCGCGCCCTCCCGGGAGCAGCCCTCGCACTACTATGGCAGCCCCCGGCTCCCGCTCGTCTTCGAAGGCGACCTGATGGAGGACTACGAGACCCGCACCGCCAAGGCGGAGGGCGTCCTCTACTACCGGCACGGGGATTGGAACTTCAAGGGCGGCTACGGCTTCTCGCTCCATGACGGAATCCTGGCCTCCAACGGAGGCCGCACCCACCTGCGCGGCTGGCAGGTGCACACCCAGACGGTGTCCGCCAGCAACCCGAACTGGTTCGCCCAGGTCTCCCGCACCGCCAGCTCGGCGGGTGAGTCGTACCAGCTGGAGCGGCTGGCGGGGCTTGTCCAGGCCGGCGGTGGCGCTCCGAGCGACCCGGCCTCGCTGGAGGAGATCCGGGATCGGATCGAGTTCATCGACAACAGCCAGATCATCGACTCGGAGGTCCAGTACCAGAACACGCTCGGAGGGGTGAAGCTCGTCACCGGCCTCCAGCTCCGTCTGTACCAGCCGAGTACCGGGGGCACGTCCCTGGCGGACGCGGGCGGCACGCGGCTGAGCGCCACGGAGCTCGGTGGGTATGTGCAGGCGGACTATTCGTTGCTGCGTGACACGCTGAAGCTGGTGGCGGCGGCGCGGCTCGATACCCACTCCAACTACACGCCGCAGTTCAGCCCCAAGGGCGCGGTGGTCTACAGCCTGACCCGCACCCAGCACGTGCGCGTGGGCTACAACCGGGCGTTCAAGAGCCCCACCCTCATCGAGAACTACCTGCTCATCAACAACAGCCTGCTGGGCAACCGCAACGGCTTCCTCATCAAGGACGCGGAGGGAAACCTCTTGTCGGAAATCCGTCCGCTGGTGCCGGAGCAGGTGGACTCGGTGGAGGTGGGCTACAGGGCCACCTTCTTCAACCAGCTCCTGGTGGATGTCGTCGGCTACCACTCCTGGTACCAGAACTTCATCAGCGCGCTGACCGCGCGGGCCAACCCCGCGCAGGGCACCTTCGCCTTCTACCCGGATGGCCGGCCCGTGGCGGAGGGGACGCCCGCGCAGGGCAGCCTGTCCACCTTCTCCAACTTCGGCCGCTCGCGGGTGGCCGGGGTGGATCTCGGGCTCGAGTACCAGCTCACCCCGCATGTCCTCCTCAACGGCAGCGCCTCGTACATCCGGCTGCTCGGCTTCACCTACTCCGATCCGACCCAGAATGCGCTCCTGCTGAACGTGCCGGAGCTGAAGCTCAAGGCGTCCGTCACGCTGCAGGATCTGGTGGTGAAGGGCTCCTTCGTGCGGCTCTTCGGCCGCTACCAGTCGGCCTACGCGTTCAGGGCGGGCCGGTGGGACAGTGCCCTGTTCTTCGAGGACGGGAAGGTCCCGGCGCGCTTCGTGGCGGACCTCGGGTTGGGCTACACCTTCGACAACGGCCTGGCGGTGAGCGCCAACGTCTTCAACCTCCTGGATGACAAGGGCGTGGAGGTCCTCGGCGCGGCTCCCACCGGGCGCTCCGGCTACGTGCAGCTCTCGTACACGTACGCGGGGCTCGACTTCTAATTCGAGGGGACGCGAAGGGCCAGGTGCGGGTCACTCGGGAAGCAGCCCCAGCGCCTCCAGCGTGGTGCAGCGTCCGGAGCGCCACGTCGTCTCCGTCGAGAGCGGGGTGTTCCAGGTGAGGAAGCCGCCCGCCGGGCTGAAGGCCGGCCACTCCGGAGTGGTGGCCGGCACCCCGGTGCGCGCTAATGAGCCCCAGGCGTCCTGCACCCGCGCGGACAGCTCGAGGTCCGCCTGCGCCGGCGTGGTGCCCACCTGATCGAACCGCCCGAAGAGGTAGAGCAGGTCCGTGCCATGGACGACGCCCAGGGCCGCCAGGGGTCCATTCGGCAACGCGTGGCCAAAGCGGTAGAGCCAGGCGTTGGACGAGCCCACGGCGGCGCTCACCTCGGCCAGCTTCCGCGCGGGGCAGGTGAATGACACATCCGTCCCCAGCGCGGTCGCGGCCACCACCTCGCCCACGACGGACGGCTGATAGAGCGCCGTGAGCTCCTCTTTCTTCTCCCCCGCGCCCATGAGGTCGACGTAGCGGCCGAAGTCGCCCGCGTTCCCCACCACGCCGGAGCTGGCCATCACGAAGCTCAGCTCGTCGTCATTGGCCCCCATCAACACCGGCACGTCCCCGGAGCCCGAGCGCAACCGCGCGAGCGGCCGGTCCGTCAGGATGACGCCGTCCACCACGGGCAGCGTGGGCGTCAGGGCGATTCCCAGCTCGTAGACCGGGCTCAGCTGCGACTGCGCCTCGAGCACCTGGGCGGGTGTCTTACCGCGCAGACAGGCCGCGATGTCTCCGGAGTCGCAACCCAGGCGGAGGGCGCTCTGGAGCCCCACGAGCGAGGCGGATGGGAAGGCGCCCACGGGCTCGTCCTTCGCCAGCACCGAGCGGTAGAGCCCCGACTGTACCGCCGCCCGCTGGAACAGCCCCTGGGCGGGGTCCGACGCCAACAGCGCCACCACCGAGGCGCCTCCCGCGGACTCCCCGGTGATCATCACCCGCGACGGGTCTCCGCCGAACGCGGCGATGTTGCGGCGCACCCACTCCAGGGCGGCGATCTGATCGCGCAGCCCCCAGTTGCCCGTGCCCCCATCCGGCGCGGTGAGCTGGGGAAGCGCGAGGAAGCCGAGCAGTCCCAGCCGGTAGTTCACCGACACCACGACGATGTCCTGGCGGCGAGCCAGCTCCGCGCCGTCGTACCACCCCTCCCCCGCGTCCCCCTCGACGAAGCCGCCGCCGTGGATCCACACCAGGACGGCGCGCGCCGGCCCCTTGGGATGGGCCCAGATATTGAGGGTCAGGCAGTCCTCCGACTGCACGGGGAACTTCTTGGCCTGGGGACACACGGGGCCGGACGCGGTGGCCTGTCTCGGCGTGGTCCAGGGCTCGGGACGCGCGGGCGGTGCCCAGCGCAGGTTTCCCGTGGGGGGTGCGGCGTACGGGATGCCCTGGAAGATGACCAGATCGGACGCGAGGCGCCCCCTCACGGGACCATCATCGGTGACCACGTCTTCCCCGACGACGATCGACGGAGGGGGGTTCTCCTCCACGCGGCCCTTGTCACATCCCCACAGCGACACGGCGAGCACGAGCATCCACGGCGAAGCTCTCATCATGCGGCGGAAGCTAACACCCACGCGCCAACGCCGTTGGAAACACTTCCTGCAGCCGACAGCAGTCAGGCGGCCACCTTTCGCCCGCCGGTGCGCGGGCCTAGGGTGAGCGCCGGGTAGTGCACCCGTCGCACAGGAGGCAGCCCCGTGGCCCAGAAGAAGAACTCACTCGTCGCCAATATCAATCGCCGCAAGAAGGCGGGGACGAGCCGCTCCAAGTCCCGCTCCACCGTCTCCAAGAAGGCCTACGGCGACATGAAGAAGGGCTGGCCCGCCAAGAAGAAGGCCGCGGGCAAGAAGACGGCGGCGAAGAAGACGGGGGCTCGCAAGAAGACGGCGGCGAAGAAGACGGGGGCTCGCAAGAAGTCCGCGCGCAAGTCCTCCTGAGGACTGCCCCCTGGCGCGTCCTCGCCTGGCCATTACATCCCGAGGAAGGCCTTCATCTCGCGCAGCACGTCGTCGCGGTTGGTGATCCAGACGTAGTGCTCCGCGCGCTCGAGCTGCACGATCCTCCAGCCCGGCATGCTCCGGACTTCGGCCACCCGCTGGACCGCCTTGGGGATCATCTCCCTCACCTTCGCCTGCTGGGCGGGGGTCAGCTGGGCGAAGCCGTTGTAACCTTCTGCCCGCTCGGGCACACGCTCACCCGTGTGGATGTAGAGCACGGGGGCCCGGATGGCCGCGAAGTCCACCTTCAGGGCGCTCTTCCCCACCTGGTCCTCCGCGTCCGGCCGCTGGCGGTCACGCAGGCAGCGCCCGGTCTTCGGATCGAACTCGAACAGCTCGTCAATCTCGTGCTCGGGCAGGGGCCCGCCGACGCCTCTCGCGATCGCGGCGGCCACCGTGGCGCGCGAGGCCAGGTCCGCGGGATTGGGCTCGCGCGGGGGCGGCTGGGGCGCCTCCTTCATCAGCTCCGCCGCCAGATCGCCCTTGGTCTGGATGTCCAGGAAGAGCACCTTCTCCACGCGCTCCGGGTGGTGGGTCGCCACCCAGGTGATCTCCTCCCCCGCGCGGGAGTGGCCCACGAGCACCGCCTTCGCGATTCCCTGGCTGTCCAGCACCCGGACGACATCCGTGCTCAGGGTGACGGTGTCGTAGCCCCGCTCGGGCCAGCTCGAGGAACCGTACCCTCTGCGGGTGACGGAGTAGACGTGATACGCCGAGGTGAACTCCGGCGCGAAGTCGTCGAAGACATGGCCCGTGTTGCCTTGGCCCGTCAGGAAGACGAGCGCGGGTCCCTGGCCACCGAAGTCGAGGAGCTCGAGCTCAACGCCCTCGGCGACCTGGACCCGCTGCACCCGATGCAACGTGCTGGCGCCGGCCGGAGCCGAGGTCGGGACGGACGTCGTCGTCGTCGCGCAGGCGAAAAGTGGCAAGCAACACAGGAAGAGTTTTCGCATGGACGGACTCAACCACATGCAGCGTGGGAGCGCCCATTTCCATCCACCGCGGGAGTCAGTCTGCCCTTGACGCGATGAGGGACGAGCTCCAGCGCCCTCGCGAAGCGATCGGAGCCGGGCTGACAGTGCACCTGTGCGGTAGGACGTCTTGGATGCCAGTGAACAGCGGGGTGGCCCCTGGTCACAGCCGGAAGCAGAGGGGCCCTTGCCTGCTTGCTGCCCTGCTTCCGGATTGCCCTCCCCGCTCTCATCCTCCTGCGCAGTCCAAAAGAGGGGGTTCCAGATGTCGATTCGTCTGATGTGGTGCAGTGTCCTGGTCATTGGCGCGGCGCTCTGTGGCACCGGTTGCGCTCCCAGCGCCGAGGCCCAGCAGGAGGTAGCGAGCCGGCAACAGCATGCCGAGGGAGACTTCTGCGGTGGTTTCGCCGGCACCCCTTGTTCCGAGGGCTATGCCTGCATCGACGATCCCAACGACAGCTGTGACCCGGCCCAGGGCGGCGCCGATTGTGGGGGCACCTGTCAGAAGGAGACCCCCGCCGCCTGCACGGGCCGGGAACCGGACCTCAAGTATGTCTCCCGCGACCCCGCCCAGTGTGCCCTCATCCGCTACACCTGCAAGGAGGGCTACGTCCCGTTCTCCAACGAGTGTGGTTGTGGCTGCCAGAAGCTGCCGCCGGCCTGTGACTACAACGACCCGAACCGCACGTACGTCTCGAGGGATCCCGACGCGTGCGCCGCCATCACCTTCATCTGCGAGGGGAACACCCAGGGGTTCTTCGACCAGTGCGGCTGCGGCTGCGAGGTCGTTCCGTAGCGCGCCCCGGGTCTGAAAACACAACCGGCGCGGCCGCCAGCAAGAGCAGCCGCGCCGGTCAGTCCGGCCTTGACGCGATGAGGGCGATGTTGCGGGGGGAGAGGCGCGGTTCGAAGACCTGCAGGAGCTCGACCTGAAAGCCCAGCTCCTCGAGGAGCAGCGCGCGATCGAGCAGAATCACCAGCTCCAGCGCCCTCGCGAAGCGATCCCTCAGCAGATGACAGTGGAAGATGCGCCTCGTCTCGGGGCGAGCGGACGATTCAAAGGAATCCAGCTCGGCTTCCGTCATGCCGGCATCGAGTCGCAGGCGCTCCAGGCGATCACGCGCATAGCCAGCGAAACTCCCGGCATAGAGCGTCTTGGGTGCATCCCCCGCCCGCACGAAGCCGAGAGCGGGAAACTTCCGCCTCAGCAGGAGATCGAGCGCGAACCGTTGCTCGTTGACGCATTTCATCAGCGCGAACTCAGCCCCGGTCTTGTGGTGCCGTCCACGCGTCGCCAGGAACAGGGCACGCCGGTTGATGGGAAGCGCATGGGCCTTCCCGGCGCGGGAGACCGGGTAGTCCCGGTCGGCATCCATCTGGTCGTAGCAGCAGCCAAAGTTCAGGAGGAGCCCGGCCTGTTGGCTCTTGCGAAGCTGCGTCAGCGCGAGCGACCCGCAGGTGTGTAGACCAATCGAGACCCGGTCCTGACCGGAAAAGAGCGGATCAAGCTCGCTCTGCGGCCTGTCTTCGACGGAGGCGTGGATGAAACACAGCTTCTCTCGCGGCAGGCTCCGGGCCCTTCGCAGCCAGTCCCGGCCCTTCTCCTGCAAAGCAGCATCACGATCGATGCTGTGGAAGGTCCAATCGAAAGTCCTGACACAGAGACGAGCGAGATGTCCCATGCCGCCACCGATATCGACCGCCTGCCGAATCGTCTGGGTTCTCGGCCCGAGCAGAGAGAGGACCCTCTCGATCTCATGGACTTTCTTGGCGGTGAGTCCCTGCGTGTCCGCGGTCGTCAGACGTTGAACGCCTTCATGCCAGGGCAGCGCGGTCAGTTCACGAAGCTCGAGCACGAGCGAATGCAGCGACCGGGGAGGCTCGCCTGGAAGCTCCCCTGCATCCAGCATCCTCTCGCCCTCTTCGCCGAGTGACTCGGCGTAGGACAGCCAGGATTCGGGATAAGCGGCTCCGGATTCCGGCCAGTTCTGGAGGATGGAACGTGACCAGAGCTCGGACCACGGCCGGAGCAGGCCGGTGAGCGCTTTCAGTCGATCTCGAAGGTCCATCCTGTTCCACCTCACGCACCAAGCCCTCCATCCTACCTATACTCCTCCGGGCACGCGGAGGATGCCTGCCCCCGCTCGCGTGCCCGGCCATGGAACCCCTTCCTTCTCCCCTGCCCCCCGCCTCCCGCTCCTGGCTCCTGGAGCGGCTGGACTCCCTGCTCTCGGAGTCCCTGCGCCAGGGGTCTCCCACGGAGCTCGTCCGCTACCGGCTCGTGGTGGGCACCGCCTGCTTCTTCGTCGTCTTCAACCTGCTCTACACGGTGGCGGCCCTCTTGTCGGGCCTGCCTCCCTACCCCAGCCTCGCCGCCAGCCTGGTCTACGCCAGCGTCCTGCTGCTCACGCGCCGCTCGGCCACCATCGAGCCGCCCACGGCGCTGCTGTTGGCGGCCGTGTCGCTCGTGCTCATCGCCGCCTCCTTCGAGGGCCATGCCCCCTTTGTCAGCACCCATGCCATCTGCACCCTCATCCCCGTCATCGCCGTGTACCTGTCCGGCGCTCGCGTGGGGCTGTTCATCACCCTGCTCCTGCTCGTGACCCTCAGCCTGGGCTACCCGCTCTACGTCACCTTCACCCACCCCACCCTTCCGCCGCCCACCCCCTACCTGATGTGGTTCGGGCACCTCTTCGCCGGGCTGTCCCTGGTGGGCGCCTGGGGCGTGGGCTCGCTGCACAACGCCGCGCGGGACTCCGCCCAGGGCTCGCTCGAGCGGACGCTGAAGGCGCTCCAGCTGAGTGAGAACAAGCTCAGCAGCCTCCTGGAGAGCACGGATGATCCGGTGCTCTCCCTGGACAAGAAGGGCCTGATGCTGACCGCCAACTCCGCGGCGAGGCAGCTGCACTTCCAGCGTTTCGGCCATGAGCCCGTGGTGGGCCAGCCCTTCTGGATGGAGCCGGAGCGCCGCCAGCGCTGGGCCCCGTACGTGGCCCGGGTGCACGCCGGCCAACGCGAGCGGTTCGAGGACGAGTTCGAAGTGGGGGGCTCACGCCGCCTCATGGACATCAGCCTCAGCCCCCTGCGGGATGGGGAAGGAAGGGTCGTGGGGCTGACGCTCTTCGCGCGGGACATCACCCCTCGCCGGCAGGCCGAGGCCCGGCTGGGAGAGCTGCACCGGACGCTGCTGGACGTGTCCCGGCAGGCGGGCATGGCGGAGATCGCCACCGGCGTGCTCCACAATGTCGGCAACACCCTCAACAGCGTGAACGTCTCCACCAGCCTCGTCATGGACCGGCTGCGCCTGTCGCGTGTCTCCAGCCTGGCGCGGGCCGCCCAGCTCCTGCGCGAGCACACCGTGGACCTGCCCGCCTTCCTCACCCAGGATCCGCGGGGCCTGCAGTTCCCGGCCTTCCTCCAGGCCCTGTCCGAGCAACTGCTGGAGGAGCGCAACACCCTGCTCCAGGAGATGCGCTCGCTGAGCGAGGGGGTGGAGCACATCAAGTCCATTGTCAGCATGCAGCAGCGGCATGCGAGCTCCGCGGGCGTGAGGGAGCAGGTGGCCATGCCCGTCCTCATCGACGAGGCGCTGCGCCTGCACGCCGCGTCCTTCGAGCAGCTGGGCATCCGCGTCGAGCGCGACTACGCCCCGGTGCCGCTGCTCTCGGTGGATCGGCACAAGCTGCTGCAGATCCTCGTCAACCTGCTGAGCAACGCGCGCCATGCGTTGATGGACAGCCCGCGCGAGGACAAGCGGCTGAGCATCGGCATCCAGCCGGCGCCAGACGGAGAGCGGGTGCTCATCGAGGTGAAGGACAACGGCGTGGGCATCGCCCCGGAGAACCTGTCGCGTCTGTTCACGCAGGGCTTCACCACCAAGAGGACCGGCCATGGCTTCGGCCTGCACATGAGCGCCCTGGCCGCCGAGGAGTTGCACGGGCGGCTCACCTGCAACAGCCCCGGCCCCGGCCAGGGCGCCACCTTCACCCTGGAGCTGCCGCTGGCCGAGGAGCCTGGGCCAGGGCCAGTGAGTGGTGGTGGTAGCCATTGAATTCGCGGACCCGTTTCGCGTCGCTGAGGTCCCACCGACTCCGTGGAGACCCGATGTCGCGAAACGCCTGGCCTGCCGCCGCGCTCCCAGCACTGCTCTGCTCCCTCGCCGCCTGCGAGCCGACCCCGCCGCCCCCGCCGCCTCCCGCCCCCTTGCCCGAGGTCACCCTCTCCTGGGTGGGCGCACTCGAAGGCGAATCTTGCACCTCGGGCGTACTGAACCTGGGGGCCTACCACCAGGGAGACAATCCGGAGCAGGTGACGCTGCTGCGCAACGGCCAGCTCGTCGCCAACCTCGTTCCGCCCTACACGTACCCGGTCGACTGCGATCGCGACATGGAAGGAACGCACAGCTTCGAGCTGCGCGCGAAGATCGGAATGCGCTGGTTCACCAGCCCCATCAAGACACTGCGCATCGACCGCACCCGTCCGTACGTCGCCGAGACCTCGCCGAACCTGTCCTCGGTCATCCGGAAGGACTCCCCCATCACCTTCCGCTTCTCCGAGCCGGTCACGGGCGATGCCTCGACGGCGACCACGCTCCGCGATGAAACGGGTCCGCTGGCCCACACCGCCACGCTCTCCGCGGGGGGGACCGTGCTGACGATCGTCCCCAAGAACCCGCTCCGCGCCCCCTCGGAGCTCCAGGCGACCCTCTCGGCGTATGCCTTCTCCGATGCCGCCGGTCTCCGTCCCAAGGAGGTCTCGGTGACGATGTCCTGGCAGGTCCTGCCGTTCATCCGCACGGAGGCGGCGCTCAGCTCGGACCAGCCCGTGGCGCTCGCGCGAGGGCCTTCCGGCACTCCCTGGATGGCCCACATCGACTTCCCGACAGGGGTGACGGTGAGGCGCTGGGCCTCGGACGGATGGAAGCCCATCGAGCCCAACATCCCCGTGGACGGCTTCAACGGTGAGGAGATCGCGCTCACGCTCGATGCGACCGAAGCGCCCATCGTGGCCATCGTCGAGGACCCGTCCGCGGGCGACCCCTTCATCCGGGTTCATCGCTGGAGCGGCGGCCGCTGGCAGCAGATCGGCGGGAACATCGCCGTGTATTCGAAGCAGACCCTCTTCGAGTGGCTGTCCGTCGGTGTCGACAGCCGGGGCAACCCCTCGGTGGCGTGGTACGAGAACTACGCGGTGCAGGTGCGCCGCTGGACGGGTACGGGGTGGGAGGCGCTGGGAGCGCCGATCGGCACGATCAGCGACGACACGGAGAGCCCCGTGCTCGCGGTCGACTCGAAGGATCGGGTGGTGCTCGCGTACTCCCAGCAGCCCGCGGGCAGCTACTACAACCGCGTCGTCGTCCAGCGCTGGGAGAGCGGCGCGTGGGTTCCCCTCGGCACGCCGCTCGCGAGCGCCTCGGTGTTCTCGATCAGCGGCGTCGATCTCACGATCGGGCCCGATGACGCACCGGTCGTGGCGTGGATCGAATCCGGCAACGACTACGATGTCTTCGCCGCGCGCTGGACCGCGGGCAAGTGGGAGATGTCTCCCCTGCTCGGAAAGGCCTTCCTCTACGAGGTGTCGGTCGCGACCGACGTGGACGGCAAGGTGCTCGTCGCGTGGTGGAACGACGATCCGTACGTGGGGCTCGACCGGCGGTGGGTGCACACCGCTCAGTTCGACAGTGGCGCGTGGTCCACGGGGGTGAAGGCCTGCCTGGGCGAGGATCCGCGTGCGACCTTCACTCCCGATGGGACGGCGCTGCTGTGGACCAAGGTCGGGTCGAGCGACTACCAGCCATTCATCGAGCACTGAAGCGCCGCGCTACTTCTCCGGCGCCACGAGCACCGCGCGCACCAGCTCCACCGCCGTCTCCGCCAGTTCCCGGAGCTGGCCCGCGCGGCCCTTCTCGACGGCGACGAGCACCAGCTCGTTGATGCCTCCGACGAGCGCCGTCGCCATGGCGGGCGAGAGCGCGCGCAACTCCGGGTGCTCCCCACGAGCCGTCCGCACCAGTCCGAGCAGCTGCTCGGCGAAGCGCTGGTGCACCTCGCGCCGCAGCTGCAACGCGCGAGGGCCGGCGGCGTGGATCTCCAACAGGTACGTCCGCGTCACCGCGGGCTTCGCCTCGAGCGCGTCCAGGTAGGCGCGCGTCGCGGCGTGGAGCCGCTCCCTCCACGGAAGGCCCGGGGCCGCGGCGGCGGTGGCGATCGCACGCAGCGTCTCCTCGCTGGCGGCCGCGTACGAGGCGAGGAAGCACGCCTCCTTGTCCTCGAAGTGCTCGTAGAAGGTGCGCTTGGACACCCGGGCGTGCCGGACGATGTCCGCGATGGTGGTGGCCGCGTAGCCCTTCTCGGTGATCGACGCCGCCAGCCCCTCGAGCAGCCGGACGCGGCTCGGGTTCTCGGCACTTCCAGGGCTCGGCGCCTCTGACTCAGGGGGGGCTTGCATCTGGTACCGTACCGTACCACAACGGGCTCCACACCCCACCCCACGGGAGTCAGGAATGAAGACAGTACAGGGCAAGGTCGCGGCGATCACCGGCGCGGGCTCGGGCATCGGCCGGGCGACGGCGAAGCTGCTGGCGCGGAAGGGCTGCCATGTCGCGATCTCGGACGTGAACGAGAAGGGGCTGGCGGAGACGGCGGAGCAGTGCGGCAGCTCGGGCGTCAAGGTGCTCACCGCCCGGGTGGACGTGGCCAACCGCGGAGAGGTCGAGGCCTGGGCGGCCCAGGTCGCGCGTGAGCTCGGCGGCGTCAACATCATCATCAACAACGCTGGCGTGGCCCTGGGCTCCACCATCGAGGACATGCGCTACGAGGACTTCGAGTGGCTCATGAACATCAACTTCTGGGGCGTGGTGCATGGCACCAAGGCCTTCCTGCCGCACCTCAAGGCGGCCGGGGACGGGCACATCGTCAACATCTCCAGCGTCTTCGGGCTGATCGGCGTGCCGACGCAGGGCGCCTACAACGCCGCCAAGTTCGCCGTGAAGGGCTTCACCGAGGCGCTGCGCCAGGAGCTGGAGATCGAGGGGCTCCCCATCGGCGTGACGAGCGTGCACCCCGGCGGCATCAAGACCAACATCGCCCGCAACGCCCGCATGACCCCGAGGAAGGGCTGGGTGGATGAAGAGTCCAACAGCGACTTCGAGAAGGCCTTCTCCACCTCGCCGGAGCAGGCGGCCCAGAACATCCTCCAGGCCATCCTCAAGAATCGCCGGCGCCAGCTCATCGGCGCCGACGCGGTGCTGATCGATCTGGTGCAGCGCGCCCTGCCGACCCTCTACCAGTCGCTGCTGGTGGCGGGCGCCAGACGGCGCCGGCAGAAGCTGCTGAACAAGGCCGGGTGATCAGCCCTCCATCACGGGGCCGGCGCCCAGCGGCGCCTTCCCGGCCTCCCGGGTCTTCGGGGCGGGCGTCTCGCGCGGCGTCAGGCCATGGCCACCCAGGGACCCGGAGTGGTAGGCGCGCTCGCCATGGACGTGGGGGTCCAACCCCTCGAACTCGGCCTCGGCGTCCACGCGCAGGCCCACCACGGCCTGCACCACCTTGAGGAGCACGAAGGTGAGGAGCGCGGAGAAGGCGGCCACCGCCAGCAGGCTGAGGGCCTGCTTGCCCAGAAGGGCCCAGTTACCGCCCGCGAGGACACCGTTGGCGCCCGCGGGATTGACGGCCACCGTGGCGAACACGCCGGTGAGCAGGGCGCCGAGCGCGCCCCCCACCCCGTGCACGCCGACGACATCCAGCGCGTCATCGTAGCGGAGGTGCTCCTTGAGGAGGACGCCGCCGTAGCAGGCCGCGCCCGCGAGGAGCCCGATGGCCAGCGCGCCCAGGGGCGAGACGAAGCCGGCCGCCGGGGTGATGCCCACCAGGCCCGCCACGAGCCCGCTGGCGGCGCCGAGCGCGGTCACCTTCTTGAGCCGCACCAGATCCACGAAGCCCCATGCCACCGCGCCGGCCGCGGCCGCCAGGTGGGTGTTCGCCGCGGCGACGGCGGCCAGCTCATTGGCGGCGAGCGCGCTGCCCGCGTTGAAACCGAACCAGCCGAACCACAGCAGCCCCGCGCCCACCAGGGTGAAGGTGAGGTTGTGCGGAGGCTGACGCGCGCCCCGGCGGCGGCCCACCACGAGCGCCACCACGAGCGCCGAGACACCACTGGTGAGGTGCACCACGGCGCCGCCCGCGAAGTCGAGCGCGCCCAGCTTCAGCAGCCAGCCGTCCGGAGCCCAGACCCAGTGCGCCACGGGGGCGTACACGAACGTCGTCCACAGCACGGTGAAGAGGAGGAAGGCGGAGAACTTGAGCCGCTCGGCATACGCGCCGCTGATGAGCGCGGGCGTGATGGCGGCGAAGGTGCCCTGGAAGAGGAAGAAGAGGATGTGCGGCAGCGAACCCTTGGCCTCCGTCCCCACGCCCTTCATGAACAGGTGCGTGGCCCCTCCGATGAGCCCTCCGTGGCTCTCCCCGAAAGCAAGCGAGTAGCCCCACAGCGCCCAGACCACCGTCACCACCGCCAGCGCGCCGAAGCTGTGCATGAGGGTGGAGAGCACGTTCTTGCCCTGCACCATGCCCCCGTAGAAGAGCGCCAGGCCTGGCACCATCAACATCACCAACGCGCTCGCCACCAACACCCACGCCACATCGGCTCCGACGATTCCGCCCGGCATTCTCACCTCGCACGGTCTGGGCCCGTGGGCCCGCACACCTCCGAGGCATTGCAACGCGAGGGCCAACCCCCGGGGGGCGGCGCCATCCCCTCGAAATCAGGGGGTTCTCCGGACGGAAGCAACCTGTCAGGCGGGACGGCTGCCCGGCCTGTTTCCTACAAAATTGTCATTTCCCCGGGGGAAGCCGACAAATTCGTAGGGCGCCTCGGGGCTCCGCCGGGAGGGGGTCCGCCGCGCGTCACGCCCTGCTACCCGAGGGGGGCCGCGTCAACCTCCTACGTTTTTGTCGCTTCCGGGGTGGCTTCCTACAACTTCGTAGGATTGTCTCCATGGGTTGACGTCCGTGCCGCACCGCATTGTGACGTTGCGTTCAGGTTGTCCAGGCAACAGGACCACATGCTCGCCCCTCGGCGTTGGTGGAATCCCTGATTCTCTCTTTTTCAGAGAATCCAGCTTAACAAGACAAACCGGACAGGGGATGGTGCGGCCTCGGTCCCGTCCCCCCCACCCCTGACAACGAGGCCGGCGATGAAACGCCTTGGTACCCTTCTGTCTTGTGCCGCGGTGCTGGTTGCCTGTGAGCCGCCCCCGGACGCCCCCCGCCCGGCGCCCACCGAAGCCGCCGGAGTGACGACGCAGACGATCCGCGACGACGTGGCGGGCATCGCCATCGAGGTGCCGAGCGACTGGCGCGTGCAGCAGGATCCGGTGCTGTTCAACACCTACGGCTTCGCGCTGTTCGAGCCCGGCGGCCCCACGAGTGGCGGGCATGAGCGCTCGCCGGTGGCCCGCGTGGCGCTGGCGTACCAGGTGAAGCCGGACCAGATCGAAGGCCTGGTGCGGGAGCTGATGAGCAAGTACCAGGAGTTCTCCCCCACCCGCGCCGAGGTGGTGGTGGGCCAGGGCCTGCGAGGCACCGTGGTGAGCGGCCTGCCGGGCACGGATCCGTACTCGCTGGTGTACGTGGCGGACGGCGAGCGGGTGTACCGGATCGGCCTGTGGACGCTGGAGCCGGGGCTGGACTCGCGCGCCCGGGGCGTGTTGGCGAGCCTGCGCTTCGAGCAGCCCCAGCGCTCCGTGCAGTCGCTGAACCTGGTGCCCGTGGAGCAGGCGAAGTACGCCGAGCCCCCCGCCGAGCAGATGGAGCTCAACAGGCGTGCGCAGGCCGAGCGCACCCTGCTGACCGCGATGGAGGGTGGCGAGCCCAAGCAGGAGCAGCTGCGGGAGGCCGAGGTCTCCGCGCAGCAGGTGGCGTGCGAGTTCGGACAGCCGGGCGGCCTGTTCTGGCAGACGGTCTGGGACTACACGAACCAGTTCTACAGCGGCTACACGACGGTCTACTCCGGCACCTACTACAACCTCCGCCCCGGGGATCCGGGCTGGAGCGCCATGAGTGGCAACTACGGCAGCTGGTGGGGGCAGAACTACCACATCCGCAAGTGCAACACGGGGCTGCTCAACCAGTACTACGCCAACGACTGGCCGGCGCATAAGAACGCCAATGTGTACCCGGCCACCACGGGCGTCGTGGAGTGGGCGGGCTGGGACTATGCCGACAGCGAGGGCTACTACACGCTGGGCAACTACGTGGTGGTCCGCAATGGCAGCTACCGGGCCATCATGGCGCACCTGACGAGCATCGCGTCTGGCATTGCGTGGGGCACGAGCGTCGGCATGAACACGATCATCGGCTACGCCGGCAAGACGGGAGGCCCGTGGGATGAGCACGTGCACTCCCGGATCGCCTACGGCGAGTCGCTCACCTACAACGGCCAGCCCTATGGCGGCAGCACGGTGTGGCCCACGAAGCTGCGCTGCGTCTCCTGCCGGGCGACGGATCCGGGTGATGCCGCGGGCAACGGCGACGGGCAGTTCGATCTGAAGGACAGCACCGGAGCCAAGTTCTACACGCGCTTCTACCACGGCCGCTGGATGAGGGGCTGAGCGCCCCCGTCTCAGTCCTTGATGAAGTCAGGGAACGCGATGTCGATGGGGCCGTCGAACCACGAGGCGTACGCGCGCTCATCCGCCACCGGATAGACGCGCCCGTACGTCTCGCGGAAGTGGGTTGCCCAGTCCGGCTTCCGCCCATCGACATCGGAGAAGCCATACTCCCGGGCGAGATCCCAGGAGCTGAAGACGCGGCCCGCCTTGCGCCGGACGTCCGGGTCCGCGGCGAGCGCCGCGACTCCGCGCGCCACGTAGTATGGCGTCTCCGAGGCGATGAAGTCGGGAACCTTCGCCGCGCCCTCACGCCAGTTCGCCTCGGTGACGCCGAAGTGCTCGAGCATCGCCTCCGAGCGGAGGAAGCCCGGCGTGACGGCGAGGGCGGTCATCCCGGGCTTCTTCCGGAGCTCGGTGGCCATGGCGAAGGCGAGCCGGATGACCGACATCTTGGCCAGATCGTAGAAGAGGTTGCCGCGATAGCCGAAGTGGTCGCCATCGGTGACCTCGACGATCAGGCCTCGCTCCCCCTCGAGCATGAGGGGCACGGCATGGCGGCTCGTCACGATGTGGGTCCAGACCGCCCGATCGAGCAGCAGGCGCCCCTTCTCCAGGGAGAGCTTCCAGAAGGGCGCTCCGAACTCGGTCAGCTCGTCGCCTCCCCAGATGTCGTTCACGAGCACATCCAGCCGGCCCTGCTCGGCGCGGATGCGCGCGCAGAGCGCCTCGACCTCGGACTCCACCGTGTGGTCGGCACGCACGGCGATCCCCCTGCCCCCTCGCGCGGTGACCAGCTCGGCCGTCTCCTCGATCGTCTCGGGACGCCGATCCAGCTCGAGAAAGGGACCGGGACCCTTCCCTCGCTCCGTCTGCGCGCGGGTGCTGCGGCCCGTGCAGTAGACGGTCGCCCCCGCCTCGCCGAGCGTGCAGGCGATCGCGCGCCCCGCTCCGCGGGTGGCTCCAGCGACCAGGCAGATTCGTCCTTCCAGCGTCTTCTTCATGGCGGCTCCCTCCGAGCTGCGTCCACATCCTCAAGATGAGTGCCGGAACCCTAAAGGACGATTGTTGACACCTCCTGTCAGGAATGGGCGCTACCCTTGGGGCCCCCATGCGCGCTGACCGGTTGGTGAGTCTGATGCTCCTGCTCCAGGATGAACGGCGGCACACCGCCGAGGAGCTGTCCCGGCGCCTCGAGGTATCGCCGCGCACCATCTACCGGGACCTCGATGCGCTCTCGTCCGCGGGCATCCCCGTGTACGCCCAACCCGGCTCGACCGGGGGCATCGGCCTGCTTCCGGGCTGGCGCACCAACCTCACGGGCCTCACCGAGCCCGAGATCCAGGCGCTCACGAGCGCGCATTCGATCGATGCCCTGGACGACCTCGGACTGGCGGACCCGCTGCGCACGGGGCTCGTGAAGCTCGCCGCGGCGCTCCCCAGCGTGCAGCGGACGGCCGCCGAGCACGCACGGCAACGGCTCCACATCGATGGCTCGTCGTGGTTCGGCGAGAAGGACCCAGTGCCGCACCTGGCTGTGCTCCGCGAGGCGGTCTTCCAGGACCGGAAGGTCCGGCTGGGCTACCGCGACTTCGAGGGCGCCCGGAGCACCCGGGTGGTCCACCCGTACGGTCTGGTCATCAAGGGCGACCACTGGTACCTCGTCGCCGACGACAAGGGCGTGACGAAGGTCTTCCGAGGCTCACGGGTGGAGGGGGCGCGCATGCTGACCGACTCGTTCGTGCGCCCCGCGGAGTTCGAGCTGCGTGCGTTCTGGAAGGACTGGTGCAAGCGGTTCGCGGCCCAGCGGGCCCGCTATGAGGTGACCGTGCGCCTCACCGCCGAGGGAGCCGAGGCGCTCGCGGCGATACGCCCCGGCTCGGAGCGGGAACGGCTCCGCGCGGGCACCGTGACGGTCGACTTCGAACGGCTCTCGATCGCTATGTCGCAGCTCGTCTTGATCGGCCGTGGGGCCGAGGTGCTGGAGCCCCCGGAACTGCGCGCCCGCCTCGGAGCGCTCGCACGAGACCTGAGCGATCTCTACGGCACGCAACGCCCATCGTGAGCTCTTCCCAGGCCGAGAGGGCCTCGTTCAAAGTTGGCGGTGAAATAAAAACCCGCCCCTCCCGTCCAGATGGGTGTTCGCAGCAATCCACACCGGGAGCCTGCACCATGAAGACGCTGAAGCCGTTCTCCTCCGCCCTCGTTGCCGCCCTCCTCCTCGCCGGTTCCGCGCACGCCCAGTCCCAGAAGGGTCAAATCCGCGCGCCGGACCGCCAGGAAGAGCGCCAGGAAGCGCGGCAGAACGCCGCCGAGCGCAAGGATGACCGGATGGACGTGGCCGAGCTGGAGCGCGTGCTGGAGCGCTTCGACAAGGCGAGGGATCGCCGGCACAACGCCGCCGAGCTGGCCTCGGTGGACAACCGGCTGCGCGAGCTGCTGAGGGCGGAGCTGGCCGAGGGCCGCAACGAGAAGGCCCAGGCCCGGACCGAGACGCGCCGGGAGTGGGGCGAGAGCCGCGCGGAGAACCGGGAGGATGTCCGGGACGCGCGCGTGGAGGCGGCCTCGCAGTCGGCACGCAAGACGATCGCCCGCGAGCTGAACTCGCTCATGGGAGCCCGCTCCCAGGCGCAGCTCAACCGCAAGCGCGAGCTCATCGTGGAGCTGGTGCGGCTCGGCAAGCAGGAGCTGCGGCAGGACCGGCAGGAGCAGCGCGAGGACCGCAAGGACCGGCGCTACTGAGCACCTCCCCCGCCCCACCGTCCCTGGCGTGACACGCGCGACTCAGCGCCGTGTGTCACGCCGCTTCTGCTGACGCGCATACTCCGAACGCAGCGCGCCGCCGATGCGCTTGCCCGCGACCTGGGTCATCTTCGAGACGGGGTTGCCCAGCTTCCGGGGCTTGATGGAGCCCCCGTTCGTCTGCGGGGTGGGATACCGGTTGTCCCTCATCCTCATGGGGTGCGTCCTCGCGGCAGAGGAGCCGAGGCTGGTGTGAGGCGAGAGCGCCCGCCAGCCCGCTCGGAGTCAGACCATCCATGATCCGTAACGCCCGGCGGCCCCCGCTGATGCCCGAAGCTCTGGAGAGCGGCCACCGGGCGGCCTGACGACCCCTGGGCACCGCCCGTGTGTCTGGCATTCACCCCAGGGTCGTACGTAGGGGCCCAGGCGCTTCCTGGCCAGGTGGGGACTACTTTCCCATGCTGCTGATGTCTCAGAGCAATGGGACTTTCGTCTCCAGCCCGGGGGAGGAAATACGGAGTGAACCTCGAGACACATCGGTCCACGAGTCCGCCTGCTTCCCTGGCGGACCTGCTGGACTCCCGGCGAGAGACCATCACCCAACAGTGGGTCGAGCGGCTGCACGCAGGCCTGGCCCCAGGTCCGCGGACCCGGTCCGCGCTGGAGGATCACCTCGGGGAGTACCTCCGCGAGCTGGCCGCCGTGCTCCGCCGGGCCGAAGACAGTGGGAACGCCACGGTGCCGGACCAGAGCACCGAGGCGCGGGCGCACGGGAGCGAGCGCCTGAGCCAGGGCTTCGATCTTCCCACGGTGGTGCGGGAGTATGGCGTCCTGCACGACTGCATCCTCGAGCAGGCGAGACAGGCGGGCCTGTCCCCTTCCCTCACCGAGGTGCAGCGCCTGGTCTCCTTCGTCGTCACCGGCATCGCCGAGGCGGTGGACGCGTACACCCTCCAGCGTGACGAGGAGCAGCGCCAGAACGAGCTCACCGTGAACCAGGAGGCCGAGACCACGCGCGCCCGGCTGCTGAAGGAGTCCGAGGCCCAGCGCGAGCGCCTGGCCGCCCTCTTCCAGGAAGCGCCCGCGCTCATCTTCGTGCTGCAAGGGCCCGAGCACATCCTCACCCTGGCCAACTCCCGCCTCCACCAGGCCATCGGCGTGCGGGACATCCTGGGCAAGCCCCTGCGCGAGGCCCTGCCGGAGCTGGAGGATCAGGGCTTCCGCGTGCTGCTCGACAACGTGTACCGCACGGGCGAGCCCGCCGTGGGCCACGAGGTGCGCGTCTGGGTGTACCGCGACGGCGGCCCCCCGGTGGAGTGCTTCTTCAACTTCGTCTACGCGCCCAACCGGGGCGCGGATGGGCGGGTGGAGGGCGTCTTCGTCCACGCGGTGGAGGTAACGGAGCTGGTGCGCGAGCGCCACAAGACGGAAGAGGCCCTGGCCCTGCTGGACACCCTGCTCACCACCGCCCCGGTGGGGCTGTCCTTCATGGACCGGGATCTGCGCTACGTGCGCGTCAACCAGATGCTGGCGGACATCATCGGCGCCCCCATCGAGGACATCCTCGGCCAGGGCGTGAAGGAGCTCCTTCCCGGGCTGGCCTCCCAGCTCGCGCCCATGCGCCGGAAGGTGCTGGAGACGGGGCAGCCGGTGCTCGGCCAGGAGGTGACTGGCACCACCCCCGCGACGGGCGGAGAGCTCCACCACTGGCTCATCAACCACGCCCCGGTGCGCAACCGCGCCGGCGAGGTCTTCCTCGTGGCCAGCGCGGTGCTGGACATCACCGAGCGCAAGCGCGCCGAGAGCGCCACCGAGGAGCGCTTCCGCCTGCTGGTGGAAGGCGTGGAGGACTACGCCATCTTCATGTTGGATCCCGAGGGCCGGGTGGCCAGCTGGAATCCGGGCGCCGAGCGCATCAAGGGTTGGAAGGCGGAAGAGGTGCTCGGCCACCCCATCTCCCTCTTCTACCTGCCCGGGGACGTCATGGCCGGGGTGCCCGAGGAGGCGCTGCGCATCGCCGCCTCCGAGGGGCAGTACCGCACGGAGGCCCTGCTGGTGCGCAAGGACGGCACCCGCTTCTGGGCGGACGTCCTCATCAGCGCCCTGCGCGACGAGCGGGGCGGCCTGCGCGGGTTCGCGAAGATCACCCGTGACATCTCCGCGCGGCGGCAGGCCGAGGAGGTGCTGCGCGCGACGACGCGGCGGCTCGAGGCCATCCTGGAGACGGCGGTGGACGGCATCATCACAATCGACGAGCAGGGCACCATCCAGAGCGTCAACCCGGCCACGGTGCGCATCTTCGGCTACGCGCCCGAGGAGCTGCTCGGCCGGGAGATGCGCTACCTGGTGCCCGAGCCCCAGCAGCGCCGGAACATCGGCCCGGGGGTGCGCAAGCTCATCGGCATCGGGCGCGAGGTGTACGGCCGGCGCAAGGACGGGAGCGTCTTCCCCCTGGAGCTCTCCGCCAGCGAGACGCTGCTTCCCCAGGGGCGCTTCTTCACCTGCCTCGTGCGCGACATCACCGCGCGCAAGCGCGCCGAGGAGGCCCAGGCCCTCTTCGTCGAGGTGGGCACCCTGCTCTCCCAGTCACTCGACGTCCACACCACCCTGAAGAGCCTCGCCTCGCTCGTGGTGTCACACCTGGCGGACTACTGCATGGTGGATCTGCTCGGCGAGGACGGACAGCTGCACCGGCTGGAGCTGACGGCCCGGGACGCGGATCGGCAGGCGCTGCTGCACCACTCGATGATGTACCCGCCCCACCTGGGCAACGGGGGCGTCATGCTCCAGCTGTTGAACACCGGCGTGCCCCTGGCCGAGCCGGACGTCACCCCCGAGTGGCTGGACACCATCGCCCGCAACGAGGAGCACCGGGCCCTGCTGGAGGCGCTCGCCCTCAAGTCCGTCATCCTCGTGCCCCTGGTGGCGAGGGATCGCAAGCTCGGCATCATCTCCTTCGCGTGGAACCGCTACCGCCCCACGTGCACCTCCACGGACCTGGAGGTGGCCCGCGGGGTGGCCGATCGCGCGGCCATGGCGCTCGACAACGCGCGGCTCTACCAGGAGGCCCAGGCGGCCATCCAGGAGCGCGAGGATCTGGTGGCCATCGTCAGCCATGACTTGCGCACGCCCCTCAACGCCATCGCCCTATCCGCCACCACGCTGCTCAAGCGCGAGGACGTGGACGAGCGCACCACGAAGGCGGCCCAGCGCATCCACGGCTCGGCGGACCGGGCCAGCCGGATGATCCGGGATCTGCTCGACTTCAACCAGGCGCGCATGCGGGGCATCCCCGTGCACCGCGAGCCGCTCAACCTCCACGAGCATGTGCGGCGGGTGGTGACGGAAGTGCGGCTGGCCTGGCCCGAGCGGCGCATCTCCTTCCAGGCCAACGGAGACGGCTGGGGCGAATGGGATGGGGATCGGCTGGCCCAGGTCGTCACCAACCTGGTGGGCAACGCGCTCCAGCACAGCCCGCGCAACACGCCCGTGCGGGTGTCCACCCGGAGTGAGGGCGAGGACGTCCTGCTCGAAGTGCACAACGAAGGCAACCCCATCTCCCCCGAGGTGCTCCCGGGGCTCTTCGAGCCCTACCAGCGGGGGCCGGAGGCCGGGGCGCGCCAGGGGAGCCTGGGGCTGGGCCTCTTCATCACCCGGCAGATCGTCCTGGGCCACGGCGGCACCATCGACGTGAGCTCCACCGAGGAGGACGGCACCACCTTCACCGTGCGCCTGCCGCGGCGCGTGGCGGATCAGGACCAGCTGATGTCGTAGTCCACGTCGAGCGGGGACAGGCGGTGGCCGCGCACCATGACGCCCGGGACGGCGGAGCGCTCCACCACGGCGGTGAGGGTGCCCTCGATGTAGAGCATGGGGAGGAAGTCCCGGCGCGCCACCATCCGCACGTGCTTGTCCCCGAGCCGCTCCATGGTGCGCTCGCCATAGCTCAACGCGGCCCGGCAGGCGTTGGGGAAGGCGGAGAGCAGCCGGTGGGGCTCGTTGCCGGCGAGCGCCACCATCGTCTTGCCCACGGTGGAGTGGAGGAAGTCGTCGGTGGCCCGCCGCCCGAGCCGGTGCAGGACGGCATCCCTGCCGCCCAGCTTCGGGCCGAGCACGTCGGCGGCGGTGTAGATGGCCTTGAGGAGGTCGGCCACCGGGTAGCTGCGGAAGTCGACGTACTTCCGCTCACCGGCGGCCGCGACGCACTTCAAGCGGGCCTCCTCGCCCCCGAGCGAGCGCGTCGCATCGAACAGGCCGTTGAAGAACATGCCGCGGGCGGTATCCGCGGGGGTGGCCAGCGAGAGCAGATGTTCCAGTCCAGGAGACGGAATGGCGGAAGTGGGCAAGGGCACGGTGGGTACTCCAGGAACTTGTCCGGCAGCCGCTATTAGAGCGCAAAACGGCGCCTTGACCACCTATCGCGTCCTCAGACCCGCTCAGGACCCACCACCACCCCTCCCCGCCTCCGGGATTCCTGGATTTCTCGGCCGCGCTACAGCGATGTAGAGCGCCCACCAGAGCGATGGAAGGAATTGAAGCGCTCGTGCCGGGTGGAGCGACAATCACAGTTCACGGGCAACGAATTGCCGCCGGTACCTCGCGGCGGACGTCGCGGACTCACGGCTCACTCTCGGACGGCTCGGGAAGCCGGTACGTGCACCAGGCACTGACCCGTCCGGAGAGCAGGCAGGCCCGTCCCCTCCCGTTTCCCGTTTTGTTGATTTGAGGACAAACTTTCTGGCACCCATGCTCGCCAGCCCCGTTCCCGCCCTGCGCCCAGAGCCCGTCCTCTTCTCGCCCTCCCTGGAACAACTGCTCACCTGCTACCCGACGGCCCCCGCGGCCGAGCAGAGGTTGCGCGAGCTGCATGCGCTGCTGACGTCGGCCCGGCCCCGGGCGCCGCTCGCGGCCCGGATGGCATGGCTGGAGGAGCTGGCCCATTGGCTCCAGGCCCCTGGCGCCACACCGTCGCGGCGCGGGCGGCTGGCACCGGTGGAGTCCCCGGGCTCGGCGCGCCTGCGGCTGCTGGTGGAGGTGCTCGGCGAGGCGCCCGCGTGGTGCGAGGCCTTGCGCACTGTGCTCGCCTCCGTGCTCGCCGAGACGTCCGCGCTGAGGTTGTTCACCGAGCCGGGCCTGTCCGCCGGACGCGGCCTCCTGGGAGATGCCGTGGCGCGGCTCGGACAACGGCTCGTGCCCCCCGCGCCAGACGAGCGGGAGCTGGCGCAGTGGGTGTGGCGCCTCTTCCCCGGCAAGGAGGGTCAGGCCTTCCTGGACGAGCTGTCCGAGGAACTGGTGGTGGCCCTCTGTGCCCTGCTGCGAGCGCCGTCCTTCGCTCCGCTGACGGAGGCGGTGGAGGACGCCGTGCTCGTGCTCGCCGCGCGCGCGAGTGCCCTCGGCCTGGCGAGTGACGTGCTCGCGCGGTTGCCTCCGGGGCCGCTCAAGCAATCCCCCTTCGTCCGTCTGCCGCGCGCATGTGAGGCGCTGCGGGTGGAAGTGCAGGCGGGCGCGCAGGGGGCCGCGGTGGATCGGAGACGCGAGGCCTGCGCCGAGGCCATCGCCGGTTGCCGCGCCGCCGCGCAGGAGGTGCTGCGCCACATGGATGCACACGCGGTGGGGACGGATCTCGTCTACCGGCTCGAGCAGCTCGGCCACGCGCTGGATCGGCTGGAGTCGCTGCTGTGGCTGCTCGCCCCGGACCGCGCCCGCGCCACCCCCGGCGCCGCGCTCCGGCTGCTCTCGTCCCTGGTGGATACACACGCGCGCGAGCGCAGCGTGGCGGCGCTCTTCCACAGCAGCGTGCAATGCATCTCCCGGCGCATCTTCGAGCACACCGGCGAGGTGGGCCGCCACTACATCACCACCACCCAGGACGAGTACCACCAGATGGTGAGCGCGGCGGCGGGCGGAGGGCTGCTCACGGCGGGCACTGCGGCGCTCAAGCTCACCATCACCTTCGCGGCGCTCCCGCTCTTCTTCGAGGGGCTGGCGTCCGCCGCCAACTACGCCCTGTGCTTCCTGCTCATCCAGCTGCTCGGCTTCACCCTCGCCACCAAACAGCCCTCCATGACGGCCGCGGCCCTGGCGGCCTCGCTGGACGTGAAGGCCGGCGACAAGGGCATGCACAGCCTGGTGCAGCAACTGGCCTGCATCACCCGCTCCCAGCTGGCCTCGGTCTTCGGCAACCTCGGCGCGGTGGTGGCCACCGTCACCTTCGTGAGCCTCGTCCTCCAGGCGCTCTGGGGCCGGCCGCTGCTGGAGGCCAAGGAGGCAGAGTACGTGGTGCGCTCGCTCCACCCGCTCGAGAGCGGCACCCTCCTCTTCGCCGCCCTCACCGGCGTGCTGCTGTGGTGCTCGAGTGTCTTCGGCGGCTGGCTGGAGAACTGGGTGGCCTACCAACGCCTGCCCGAGGCGCTCGCGCGTCACCCCGGCCTGCGCTGTCTGCTCGGTGAGGCCCGGGCGAAGTGGCTGGGCGAGGCCCTCGCGCGTCACGCGTGCGGCCTGGGCGCCAATGTCAGCCTCGGCCTGCTGCTGGGCATGACGCCCGCGGTGTGCCGCTTCTTCGGCCTGTCCATGGACGTGCGGCACGTCACCCTCAGTGCCGGCACCCTTGCCTTCGCCGGCTCGGCGCTGGGGCCCGAGCGGCTGGTGGAGCCGGAGTTCCTCTGGGCGGTGGTGGGGCTCCTCTGCGTGGGCGTCATCAACCTCGCCGTGAGCTTCTCGCTGGGGCTCTCCGCGGCGGTGCGGGCCCGGGGCCTGGAGCCGGTGGGCTTCCTGCGCCTGGCGTGCGCGGTGCTCGCGGGCGGCCTCCGCTCCCTGTCCGCCTTCGTCCTCCCTCCCGTCACCCTGCTGCCGGCCCACCCGCCCGCGTCACGCTACGGGGTGCGGTCCGCGGCACGCCCGCGCGCTGCCACCCGTCACGGGGACGGCCTCCGGACCCCCTCCAGTCTTCACGGTCCCAGCAGGTGAAATCGCCCGGGCCTGGGCCGTCCCATTCCTGGACTTTCCGTGTCGGTCCCGCCCGGTACACTGCGTCTCCGTTGCCTCTCCCCGAACGCCCCAATGACCGCCGCCCAGACCGCCAAGACCCTCCTCGCCCGCCTTCATGAGGCCCACCCGGGTGCCCGCTACGAGCTCAACTGGAACACCCCGTTCGAGCTGCTCGTCGCCACCATCCTGGCCGCGCAGTGCACGGACGAGCGCGTCAACCGGGTGACCGCGACCCTCTTCAAGAAGTACCCCGGCCCCCAGTCCTTCGCCGAGGCCGACACCGCCGCGCTCGAGGAGGACCTCAAGCCCACCGGCTTCTTCAAGCAGAAGACGAAGTCCGTGCAGGCCATGAGCCGCGAGCTGCTCGCGAGCTTCGGCGGCGAGGTGCCCAAGACGATCGACGAGCTGATCACCCTGCCCGGCGTGGCCCGCAAGACGGCCAACGTCGTGCTCAACACCGCCTTCAACCTCCCCTCGGGCGTCATCGTCGACACCCACGTGGCCCGCGTCAGCCAGCGCATGGGGCTCTCCAAGAAGGAGAAGCCCGAGGAGATCGAGAAGGAGCTGATGAAGCTCGTCCCGCAGGACCAGTGGACCTTCTTCGGGCCCGCGACCGTGCTGCACGGCCGCTACACCTGCACGGCGCGCAAGCCCAGGTGCGAGGCCTGCCCCATGAGCGACATCTGCCCGAAGCTCGGTGTCGAGGAGAAGTAGGGCGCCCGGTGTTCACCTGGCGGCGCGAGCCACCCGGGCGAAGTGGTGGGCGAGCCGCTCGAGCAGCTCCCGGTTCTCGGCCTCGGCCGAGCGGAGCTTGGGGAGCTGGGAGCGCAGCTCGTCGAGGTTCTTCTCGTGCAGCTCGACCAGCTCCTCGGCGCCATGGGTGAACCACCGGTCGAGCTCGTCCGCGGTGAGCTCCAGGTGGAACTGGAAGCCGAACGAGTCGCCGAGCCGGAAGGCCTGCTGGGAGTAGCGATCCGTGGAGGCCAGGAGCGTGGCGCCGGGCACGGCCTTGAAGGTGTCCTGGTGCCAGTGGGCCACGAGGGTGCGTGGGCGCACGCCGGCGAGCACGGGATCGGCCAGGCCCTCCTTCGTCCAGCGCACCGGGCCGACGCCCACCTCGAGGCCGTTCTTTCCGACGAAGACCTCGGAGCCGGCCGCGGCCGCCAGCAGCTGCGCGCCCAGGCACAGGCCCAGCACCGGGCGCCCGAGGGCGAGCCGCTCGGTGACCAGCGCCAGCTCCTCGCCGAGGAAGGGATGGCGCTCCGCCTCGTAGACGCCCATGGGGCCGCCCAGCACCACCACCAGCTCCGCGTTCAGGTCCTCGCGCTTGACGGTGCGGAAGCGCTTCACCAGCGTGAAGCCCGCCGCCTCCAGCGCCGGACCGAGCAACCCCGGCCCCTCGTGCTCCTCGTGCTGCATCACCACCGCGCGCATGGCGCCTCCTGGATGGGAGTCCGCGTGCAGACTACCCGCCCCGGCCAGGCCCGAGACACTCCGTTCTCATGGAGCGTTCCCCTTCCACATGCCGATAATGGAGGCAGGCCATGCGACGGCCTGCCCCACCGGCGAGGTCGCCCGGGAGCTGAAGTGGGACAAGAAGGCGGGCCGGTTCACCCTCGAGGCGGCGAAGCCGGGCGGGAGCTCGGCCGGGAAGAAGTGAGGCTCAGTCGAAGGGGCCGGGCGTGCCTTCGGAGCGGCCGCGATCGAA
This sequence comes from Archangium gephyra, assembly GCF_042230915.1. GTDB lineage: Bacteria > Myxococcota > Myxococcia > Myxococcales > Myxococcaceae > Archangium > Archangium gephyra_B. The sequence continues at coordinate 6,290,503 of NZ_CP102578.1, forward strand.
CTCGCTCCGGAGGTGCCAGCGGACGCCGTGAACATCCGCCGCCGACCTGAGCGCGCCATCGACGGCGCGCACGAGCGCGGGCAGCATGCTCTCGGGCCGCCCTCCCAGGAGCCGTGCGAGGAGCGGTTGGCGCTCGTCGACCATGATGTGCCATTCCGGCGCCGCCTCCGGGATGAGCCCGACGCTCACGAGGGCGCTGGCCCGGGGCGTGGTGACGCGCAGTTGCCAGCCCCAGTCTTCCTGCCAGGGCCCGGCCACCTCGCCGGCCCCCGCCGCACGGAGCGCCTCCGCGAGCCAGGCGGCACAGTCCTCCCCGAAGCAGCCCGGGTTGAGGAAGTGGGGACGCACCTCGGTCGTGTTGAAGCGCTCCGTCCTGAAGGTGACGCTCGTCCGCACCCGCATAAATCTCCTCACCGAGGAAGGATATAAACCTACACGAAAGGCTGGCGCTGGGAATAAACACCGAATATCTATCTCGTGCATGGGAAGGATATCGGGAGCCCGCAACCGGAATCATGAGGAGACGCGCTCGCGGCTGCTGCAGAGCGTGGCCCAGCAGATCCTCGTTTCGGGAGGCTCGCACCCGAGCCTGCGCGTGCTCGCGGATGGCGCGGGAGTCGACCCTGGGACACTGAGGCACTACTTCGGCGATCGCCAGGGCGTGGTGCAGGCCGCCTTCGAATACCTGCTGAAATTCGGACAGGAGCGCCAGGCCTGGGCGAAGTCCCTGGCGGAGCTGCCGGCGAGGGCGGCCTTCACCCAACTGCTCGGACAGATCGCCGCCGCGTGGTCGGGAGCGCTGGGCGGCATGCACGCCGCGGGCTTCGCCGAGGGCATGGCCGACTCGGGGCTCGGGCAGATCTACGTCTCCTCCATCCTCGAGCCCACGCTGAGCTCCGTCGAGGAGCTGCTGATCATCTTCCATGCGCGCGGAGAGCTGTCGGTACCGGATGCGCGTGTGGCCGCGCTCGCGCTGATGTCTCCGGTGCTGCTGGCGCTCTTCCATCAGCACCAACTGCAAGGCCGCCGTTGCCGTCCACTCGTCCTGGAGAGCTTCATCGAGCAGCACCTGGACGGCTTCTTGAAGGGCTACGCGAAGAGCTAGTTCCAAAACGTCATTCCACAGGGGAGTTGCAATGAATTCGCCGCGTTTCTTGCCGGTGCTGGTCCTGCTTTGCCTCGTCACGGGGTGTCAGTGTGGTGGAGGGGGTGTGCCCGTCGTCCCGGAGAAGGTGGTGGGCCACTGCGTGTACACGAACAAGTTCAGCAGCATGGAGGAGTGCCGCGACTATGTCGGTGAGTGGACCGACGAGGCCGCGGTGGAGGACTGCAAGGACCAGGGCTCGACGGCGGAGCTGGGCTCGGCCTGCAACCTGGAGGAGCGGCTGGGTTACTGCTTCCTGGGGGGCGAGAATGACCGGTGGACGCGCATCAGCTTCCCCGGAGTGGACGCGCAGAAGTGCGGCTCCATGCAGCGCGGGTGTGAGCTGTTCGGTGGTGGCGTGTTCGACCCGGCGCCCGTGTGCGGTGGGCAGGTGGAGGACAGCGGCGGAGGGACGGGGCTGCCGACGTTCCAGCAGCCGGTGCTCAACTGTGTCGAGCCCAAGCAGGGCGAGCCGCCCGGGATGTCGCCGGGAGGGAAGGTCTGCACGTGGGAGATGATCTCCGGAGCCACCGAGCCGGGCCGCAGCTTCACGGACTACGCGAGCTGCGATCGCGTGCGCACGCAGCGCCCCTACTACCCGGTGCCGCCCGCGCCGGACGCGGAGCGGGCGGATGCGCGCATGCAGGAGCCGGCGTACGCCGCGGAGGTCACCTGGGTGCGGTCCCAGATCGAGTCGACGGCCTGCGTCTGCTGCCACTCGACACGTGCGCCCCAGGGCCCGGCGAACTGGTTCGTCGAGTCCCCGGGCAACTTCATCAACTCCTTCAACCCGAGGGGCCTGGCCATGGGCGCCGGGTGGATCAACACGGTGGGCTTCGGTGCGTACCCGCGCGAGCAGAACAACGGCTTCTCGCGAGCGGGGCCCGAGAACCCGCATGACTCCATCTTCGTCACGACGGATCCGGTGCGGATGATGAACTTCTTCGAGGGCGAGCTCTCCCACCGGGGCTACAAGCGCGAGGACTTCGCCGATCAGACGTATGGCGGGGGCCCGTTGGATGCGCAGCGCTTCTTCCGGCCCACGCTCTGCGAGAGCGGAGAGGGCGTCGCCGCCGATGGGACGCTCACCTGGCGGGGTGGCAAGGCGCGTTACGTGTACGTGCTCGAGGCGGACGCCACGTCGCCCACGGTGCCGCCGAACCTGGATCTGCCCGAGGGCACGCTCTGGCGCATCGACGTCCCGGTGGACGGCACGCCCGTCACGAGCGGCACGGTGCGGTACGGCGTCGTTCCCTCCGGCCTGTCGCAGCGCTTCCCGGCGTCCGGCCGGCCCGACGCGCTGGTGAGCGGCAGGACGTACTACCTCTACGTGCTCGCGGACATCATCATCCCCGTGACGCGCTGTCTGTTCACCATGCCGTAGTCCCTGCACGAATTCTGCACGAACATTCCCCGGGAGGTGCACCGCGCATCCATTCGCGTTGCACCTCCCTGCCCCACTCTGGGCCCCATGAGCCCAGACACGCTTCCTCCCACGCCCACGCCCACGCCACCGCGCCTGCCGGCGGGCTCGCCGGTCCGGCGGGCCTTCGGGTGGCTCGTGCGCCATCACGTCTTCGGCAGCCTCTTCATCGTCGTGTTCGCCACCGCGGTCATCGCCGGCCAGGTGGCGGACAGGACGGACTTCGCCAGCTCGGAGCTGGCCCGGGACGTGGAGGAGCGCTGGGGCGCCCCCGTCGTCCAGCCGGCGCCCTCGCTGCGCTACGTGCAGAGCGGCACCATCTTCACCGAGCTCAAGCCCCTGCCCTTCGACAAGCAGCACGTGCAGGTGCAGTCGCGGATGAACTACCGCAAGCGGGGCCTGCGCTACTTCTCCGGCTTCGACTTCACGCTCGCGGCCGACTACGCCGTCGTCAACCGCGAGGGCCACGACATCGACGTGGCCTTCATCTTCCCCATCGAGGTGGACAAGTCCCAGGTGCTCCTCTCGGAGCTGCAGTTCCTCGTCAATGGCGCCGAGTCGGACCTGGACCTCGGCGAGTCCGGCAACCGGCTCGTCTGGACGGGCCGCATCCCCCAGGGGGCCACCAGCACCTTCTCCATCCGCTACCGCGCCCGGGGTCTCGACTCCTTCATCTACAAGCTGGATCCCGCCCTGCCGGCCCGTGACGTGCGGCTGCACCTCGCCGTCGAGGGGGGCGAGAACTTCGACTATCCGCCCCAGGTGCTCTCGGCCACCCAGGTGGAGACCGGGCGCGGCACGGTGGCGCTCGACTGGGGCTTCCAGTCGCTCGAGTCGGGCGTGAACCTCGGCGTCATCCTCCCCTCGGTGGAAGCGTACGATGTCGTCGTGGCCACCATGGCGGGCCGCGCCTGGGTGCCCTTCATCGCCCTCATGGCGCTGCTGGCCGCCTTCAGCATCCGCCACCGCAGGCCGCTCGCCTTCTACGAGTCCTACCTCCTGGCCGCCGCCTACGGCTTCTTCTTCGTGCTGCTCGCCTACCTCGCGGCCTTCATGAACTTCTACGTGGCCTATGGACTGGCCACCCTCGGCCTCGGCGCGGCGGTGGTCGTCTACGGCAAGCGCCTCTTCCCCAAGGAGCGGACCGCCCTCCTGGCGGGCACCTGGGGCGCCACCCTCGTGGTGCCCACCACCGCCGTCATCCTCCAGGGCTACACCGGCCTCATCTACACGCTGGAGATCCTCGCGGCGCTGCTCGGGCTGATGGCCCTCTCCACCCGCGCGAGCGTGCGGGCCCTGCTCTCGGATCTCCCTCCCGGCGGCGAGCCGCCGCTCACCCCCGCCACCCAGGAAGCGCGGTGAACCATGTGGACCTCTTCTCTCGTACTCGGATTGCTGCTGACCGCTTCGGCGGGTTCCCCTTCGGCCACCACGGTCTCGGGCTCCGCGACCATTCCCCTAGAGGAGCTGCTCCCGCTGTACGCGCAGCAGCGCCCGGAGCAGGCGCCGCCCGCGCCGCCCACGGACGCCCTGGTGGTGAAAAGCCAGCTCAAGGGACGCCTCACCGCGGACGCGCTGCTGGTGGACGCGCACTTCGAGGTGCAGGTGCTCGCCAGCGGGCGCTGGACGCAGGTGCGGCTGCTGCGGCTCGACGCGGACACATACCTCACGGCGATCCCCTCGCTGGAGGACGCCACGGTGGGCGCGCTGGAGGATCATCTCAGCCTGGTGACGCGTGAGCCCGGCCGCTACAGCTTCGACGTCAGTCTCGCGCTCCGGCCCGCGGGGAGCGGCGCTGATCGCCAGGCGCAGCTGCGCTTCGGGCCGCAGGTCTCGCCGGTACCGCTGCGGCTGGAGGCGGATGCCTCGGCCTTCACCCTGACCGAGCCGGCGGCCTCCGGGGGCGAGGACACCGACGTGTACCCCCGGCAGGGCGTGCTGCGGATCGGCTGGCGCACGGCCGTCGCGCCGAAGGTGGCCCGTCAGGTGGTGCGTCCGCCGCTGGAGCCGAGCATCCCCGAGGCCCACGCCTCCTGGGTGTCCACGCTGGAGGGCAAGGCCTCGGTGCGCGTGCGCTACGCGCTGCGGCTGGATCGCGAGCAGGAGTTGGAGCTGGAGCTTCCCGAGGGCCACCGCCTCGAGCGGGTGCTGCTCGACTCGGTGCCGCAGGTGCCCAGCGAGAAGGACGGCCGGCTGAAGCTGAAGGTGGCTCCGGCGCGGTTCGGGGAGACGGAGGCCTCGCTGGAGGTGGTGCTGGCGAGGGACCTGGGCGTCTTCCACCTGTCGGGCCGGCTGAAGCTGGCGCTGCCCAAGGTGTCCTGGCCGGTGGCCACGGTGCGGGCGCGGGCGCACTTCCCGGCCGTCTTCAACTACCGGCGCGAGGGCGGCAGCATGGAGCAGTACGAGGAGACGGGAGCGGACGGCGGACTGGAGACGCAGACGCCGCTGCCCGGCAAGGTGCTCCACTTCCGCCAGTACCTTGTGGCGGCCTCCGCACCCACGCTGGAGCTGGGCTACTCGGTGGACATCTCCCAGAGCTACTTCCGGTGAGGTTCGATGCTCCCTCTCCCTCCGGGAGAGGGGAAATCTTCGCGGTCCCCTGCCCGGAGCTCACCGCCGCGAGAAGCGCACGAGGAGGCCATCGCGCGGGAGCGGAATGGGGAAGGGAATCGGGCTGAGGTCCTGTCCGGGGACAAGCTCCCACTGGTAGCCGCGCAGCAGCAGGGCGGCGACCACGGCCATCTCCACCATGGCGAAGTGCTGCCCCACGCACACCCGGGGGCCGCCACCGAAGGGAATGTAGGCCCCCTGCGGCTTCTGCTCGCAGCGCTCGGGGCCCATGCGCTCCGGATCGAAGCGCTCGGGGGACGTCCACGGGGCGCTCTGGTGCGAGGCGCGGATGCTCAGCGACACCTGCCAGCCCTTGGGGATGCGATAGCCACCGTAGGCCACGTCCTGCGTCGTCACCCGGAAGGCGCCCGCGATGGGCGGGATGACGCGCATCACCTCCTGGATGACCTGGTGCAGGTAGGGCATGGCCCGGAGCGTCTCCAACGTCAGCGGCCCCTGCCCCGCCAGTTCCTGCTGCTCCCGCAGGCACCGCTCCAGCACCTCCGGGTGTTGTGCCAGGAGCATCATCAGGTTGGAGGTGGCCGTCACCGTGGTGTCATGGCCGGCGAAGAGCAGGAGTTGAAGCTCGTCGAGGACGGCCTCGCGAGGCAGCGGCCGGCCCTGCTCGTCCCGCGCCGAGAGCAGCGAGCCGAGGGTGTCGGGGGGCTGCTCGGCCAGCTTCTCGCGCTCGACCACCATCGGCTCGAGGTACGCGCGCATCTCCTTCTCGGCGGCGACGCCCCGGGCGAAGGTCGTGAAGGGAAGGTCCAGCGGCACGGCGGCGAAGAGGCCCGCTGCCCATTTCTTGAACAGACGGCTCATGTAGGCCGCGTCCACCGGGCTCTCGCCCATCATGAGGACGATGGCCACCTCGAACACGAGGGCGCGCACGGCGTCCACGGCCTTGAACGGCTGTGTCCCCGAGAGCCACTGCTCGCAGTGCCGATGGACGAGGGCCTCGATGCGCGGCACGAAGTGGCGCATGGCGGCGTAGGTGAAGTGCGGCGCGAGCAGGCGGCGGCGATCCAGGTGGGCGCCGCCGTTGAGCATGGCAACGGACTGCTTGCCCAGCAGCTTGCGGGCGCTCAGGTGCCAGCGGTTGCGCAGGTACTTGTTCTCGCCGGCGAAGATCCACCGGTTGGCCTCGGGACCGAGCAGGAAGACGATGGGATCGCCCAGCACATGGGAGCGGAAGACCTCCCCGTGGAGGCGGCGGCGATCCGCGAGGAACTTCCCGGTGTCCTGGATGAAGGAAAGCGTCTCGCCCAGCAGCGGGAGCCCCGAGCTCCCGGGAGGCAGCGGCAGGTGGGAGATATCGGCGGCTGGCGTTTCCATGGGCACGTCCTATGCCATGGAGCGAGGGGCGGAGGACAGACCCGGGCTCAGAGCGCCAGCGTGAGCGTCATCCGCGGGTGGACGCGGACCGCCCTCCGCGCGGCACTCCCGCCTGGCTGACCTCGGCGGTGGTTCGCGGCGTCGTGAGGCCCGGGGGTTCTGAAGAGAGCAGGAGACCTGCCAGGTAGAGAGGCCATGAACGCCAGGCCGCTCTCCTGCCTGATCCACGCATGGATCCGCGCACACGAACGCGCCGCACTGTGTTAAGGTCCGAACGCTTCGGGAGCCCTGACTTCCACCCAGACTCTCGCGGAGAGAGTCGGCTCCACAGGGGGGTACACATGACCGAGACGTACGATGCCCTGGTCATCGGCACCGGCTTTGGGGGTGCGGTAGCGGCCTGCCGTCTGGCGCAGGCGGGCCTGTCGGTGCGCGTGCTGGAGCGCGGCCGGCGCTACCCCAAGGGGGGCTTTCCGCGCGACTGGGACAATCCGCTCAACGGCTGGCTGTGGAGGCACAAGCAGGGCCTGCTCGACGTGAAGCTCCTGTCGGGCATGAGCGTGGTGCAGTCGGCCGGCTACGGCGGCGGCTCGCTCATCTACGCCAACGTGCACCTGCGGCCGCCCGCGGAGACCTTCGCCAACGGCTGGCCCGAGGGCTACGGCCGGACGATGTTGGATCCGTACTACGATCTCGTGGCGTACATGCTGGACGTGCAGCCCATCACCGCGTCCGCGCGGGGGCTGCCCACCAAGACGAAGCGCATGCAAGAGGTGGCTCGGAAGCTCGGGCGCGAGGCGCAGTTCTTCCACCCGGACCTGGCCGTGCGCTTCGCCCCCGCCGGCGAGCCCATGCCCAACAAGTTCGGCGTGGCGCAGGAGGGCTGCAACTACTGCGGCGAGTGCGACATCGGCTGCAACGTCCGGGCGAAGAACACGCTGGATCTCAACTACCTGGCCGTCGCCGAGCAGCGCGGCGCCGAGGTGACCACCCAGGCCGAGGCCATCAACATCGAGCCGCTCTCGCCGGGCTACCGCGTCACCTACAAGGACCACGCCGCGGACGGAGTGGAGCGCACGGTGGATGCGCGGCGCGTCTTCCTGTGCGCGGGCGCGGTGAACACCACCGAGCTGCTGCTGCGCTGCCGGGACGACCTGGGCACGCTGCCCGAGCTCAGTGACACGCTGGGCTACCGCTACTCGGCCAACGGGGATCTGCTCGCCTTCGCCTTCGACACGCGCGAGCCGTGGGATCCCGCGGTGGGCCCCACCATAACCACCAGCATCGTGGTGGACGAGGGCCAGGCGCCCGGCAAGCGGTGGTTCCTCTTCCAGGAGGGCGGACACCCCACGCAGGTGGCGGGGCTCCTCCAGCTGCTCAACCCGGCCCAGAGCCTGGCCCGCATCCCCACGGATCTGATGCAGCAGGAGCTGGTGAAGGTGTTCCGCCAGCGTGCGAAGGAGCTGTCCTCCATCGACGGCGAGCGCGGGCGCTTCCAGTCGGTGTTCCTGGCCATGGGCCGGGACAAGGCCAACGGGCGGCTGGAGCTGGTGCCCCTCACGCGCGAGCTGCAGGCGAAGTGGGACGTGCCCTCCAACCTGCCGCTGTACCGCACGCAGGAGCAGCTGTGCCAGGACATCGCCAAGGCCCTGGGCGCGCAGGTGGCCTACAACCCGCTGTGGGAGCGGCTGCACGTGCCCGTGTCCGTGCACAACCTCGGCGGCTGCGTCATGGCCGAGGAGGAGGCCTACGGCGTCACCAACCCGGACGGTGAGGTGCACGGCTACCCCGGGCTGTACGTGCTGGACGGCTCCGCCCTGCCCTCCAGCACCGGCGTCAACCCCGCGTCCACCATCGCCGCCGTGGCCGAGCGCAACGTGGAGAAGGCCATCCGCGGCTTGCTCGGCAACCCGGACTGGAAGGCGCCGGAGCGGGCCCTCGCGACGCCCCGCGAGGACCAGGTCGGCAAGGTGACGATCCCGGTGGGAGGCACGGTGGCCTCCACCAGCCCGGTGGTGGGCATGCGCTTCACCGAGCGGATGACGGGCTTCCACGCCCTGGGCCACGCGCCCGCCGAGGACTTCGCGGGCGCGGAGAAGGCGGGCCAGCAAGCCAACACCGTGGCCGAGTTCACCGTCACCATCACCCTGGCCAACCTGGATCGCTTCCTCGCCGAGCCGGCTCACGGTGGCATCGCCCAGGGCACCGTCCACGTCGCCGGCCTCACCCCGCCCGAGGGCGCCAAGGTGGAGAGCGGCGTCTTCAACCTCTTCGTGGACACCGACAGCTTCTACGAGCGGCGGATGATCTACCTGCTGCCCTTCATCGGCAAGGACGGCCAGCCCTACCTGCTCGACGGGTACAAGGAAGTGAAGGACCGGGGCGACTTCGACGTGTGGGGCGCCACGGCGACCCTCTACACCGTCATCCGCCGGGGCAAGGACAAGAACGGGCCGGTGGTGTCCAGCGGCATCATCCGCCTGAACAAGAAGGATTTCGCCGAGCAGCTCACCACCTTCGAGGTGCTCGGTACCACTTCAACGCAGGCGAAGGCGGACGCGTACTGGCGTTTCGGCTCCATGTTCATGGGCACGCTCTGGGACGTCTTCGTCCGCCCGCGTCTGGAAAACTAGGAGAGACACATGGCTGCGATGGCGAACCGGTATGACGTGGTGGTGGTGGGCTCTGGCTTTGGAGGCTCCATCTCCGCCCTGAGGCTGGCACAGGCCGGCAAGTCGGTGGCCGTGCTCGAGCGCGGCCGGCGCTACACCCCCGGGCAGTTCCCCCGGGACGTGACGCGCACCAACGAGCTGCTCTGGCGCCGCGCCTCGCGTGAGCAGGCCCAGGGCCTGTACGATCTGCGGTTCCTCTCCGGCATCGGCACGGCGGTGGCCAGCGGCGTGGGCGGTGGCTCGCTCATCTACGCCAACATCCACGTGCGGCCGGACGCCGTCGTCTTCGAGGATCCGCGCTGGCCCAGGAGCTACAACCGCGCCGCGCTGGAGCCCTATTACGACAAGGTGGCCAGCGAGCTGAAGCTAACGCCGATGCCCGAGTCGATCAACCTGCGCAAGCGCAACGCGCTGCGCGCCGCCGCCGCGCGCATGGGCCGGGAGGTGTTCGATCCGCCCGAGGCCGTGGCGTGGACGGAGTCGCCCGGCCCGGGCCGCAAGCCGTGCCAGCTGTGCGCGGAGTGCGAGTTCGGCTGCCAGTACGGCTCCAAGCAGACGATGGATCAGACGTACCTGGCCCGGGCCGAGGCGCTCGGAGCCACGGTGTGGCCGCGCCTGCAGGTGTCCCACGTGGAGCCGGCGCAGGGCGGTGGCTACCGGGTGCACTTCGAGGACCTGGCCACCGGGGAGAAGCGCTCGGTGGAGGGGGCCCGCGTGGTGCTGTCCGCCGGAACGCTGGGCACGGTGGAGATCCTCCTGCGCAGCCGCGACAAGACGCGCACCCTGCCCAAGCTGAGCGCGCGGTTGGGCCATGGCTACTCGGGCAACGGTGACTTCCTGGGCTCGGTGTTCAACAGCCGGGAGGACCTGGAGCCCTGGGCGGGTCCGGACGTCTCCACGGTGATGCGCTTCTTCGACGCCGAGCCCTCCTTCACCATGGCGGCCCCCACCTTCAACAAGCCCGTCATGGAGGTGCTCACGGGCCTGGGGCAGCCGAACATCGGCGCTCCCTTCCAGGGCCTGGGCGCACCGCTGTGGCCCCTGCTGGGGCCGGCGCTCGACCTGGCCTTCCGCAAGGGGCTGCTCAGCAAGCCGGGCCGCACCAAGGCGGACCCGGCGCGCACGACGAACCTCTTCGGCATCGGCCGGGACAACGCCAACGGGCACATGGTGCTCAAGGGCGGCAAGCTGGACATCGAGTGGGACTACGCCGGGGAGAACAAGGCCCTCGTCGATCGCATGACGGTGGCCATGCAGGAGCTGGCCTCGCAGTACGGCGGCACCTACGCGCCGCTCGTCACCTGGCAGCTCTTCAAGAAGCCCCTCACGGTGCACTCGCTGGGCGGCGCGCACCTGGCCGACTCCCCCGAGCGCGGCGTGGTGTCCACCCAGGGCGAGGTGTTCCAGTACCCCGGCCTCTACGTGGCGGACGGCTCGGTGATTCCCAGCTCCATCGGCTTCCACCCGGTGATGACCATCAGCGCGGTGTCCGAGCGCATCGCCGAGGCCGCGGCGCGCAGCTTCTGAGACAACCCGGGCGGCCCCTGAAGGGGCCGTCCCCGTGAACGAGGAGAGGGCCATGAGGATCATGGACACGCTACCGGCCGCCGAGCGGCACGAGGTGAAGGCGGGAGACGGCGTCCCGCTGCGTCTCACCCGCTACCGGGGCGGCACGAAGGGCCCGGTGCTGCTGGTGCACGGCGCCGGGGTGTGGAGCGGCATGTTCAAGCTGCCCACCATCTCGGAGAACTTCGTGCAGTTCCTGGTGCGCCACGGCTACGACACGTGGCTGGTGGACTGGCGTGCCAGCACCCAGCTGCCCCTGCGCCAGTTCTCCCTGGACGAGGCGGCCGAGCACGACATGCCCGCCGCCGTGCGCAAGGTGCGCGAGGTGACGAAGGCGGACAGCGTGCAGGCGGTGGTGCACTGCGCCGGCTCGGTGATGTTCTTCATGGCGCTGGCGGCGGGCTACCTGCCGGACGTGCGCGGCGTGGTGGCCTCGCAGGTGGCGCTGCACCACCGCGTGCCGCGCTCCACGCTCCTCAAGTCCCGGCTGCGGCTGCCGGACGTGCTGGACGTGGCGGTGGACTACATGTCCCCCATCGAGGGCACCCAGAACCCGAGGCTCCAGGCGGCCTTCGGCAAGATGGTGGACCTGGTGTACCGGGAGTGCGGCAGCACGCTGTGCCACCGGCTGTCCTTCCTGTACGGGCGCCTGTACCGGCACGCGCGCATCAACACCCAGACGCACGAGCGGCTGCACGAGCAGTTCGGCCGCTGCAACATGCAGACGTTCCGCCACCTGGCGCAGATGGCGCGGGCCGGGCACGCGGTGCGCTACGACTACGGCAAGGAGGAGAACCTCCGGCGCTACGGCAGCGCGAAGCCGCCCGACTACTTGAATCCGAAGCACCTCAAGCTTCCCATCACCTTCGTGGTGGGCAGCCACAACCAGACGTACCTGCCCACCTCCTCGGAGCAGACGTACGAGTGGCTGCGGGAGGCCAACGGGGCCGCGCTCTACCAGCGCCAGGTGCTCGAGGGGTACGGGCACCTGGACACGTTCATGGGCAGCACCGCCTCGCGCGACACCTACCCGGTCATCCTCCAGGCGCTGGACGCCCAGGGCTGATCAGCCGGTGATGGTGATGCGGCGGCGGCCCAGCACGCCGCCGTCCATCTCCACCACGTCACCCACCTTCAGCATGCGCGGGTTGGGGGCGTGGGTGCGCAGCGCGGCGGACAGCCTCGCGGTGGGGCCCGGCAGCAGCGCCGCCAGCTTGCGCTTCCACGCGGGCACCGTGAAGGCCACCCCCGAGGGCGTGCCCGTGAGGACGGCATCCCCCTTCTCCAGCACTCCCGAGGGCACCGCACGCGCGGCCAGCCGCAGCAGCTCGCGCGGCGAGGCGATGAGCTCCATCGTCTGGCCGCGCTGGCGGACCTCGCCATTCACCGTGAGGGTGAGCGTCACGTCCAGGCACGCATTCGCCTGGGGCGCGTCCGGCACCCACAGCACGGGTCCGGCCACGAAGAAGCCCGGCAGGCTCTTGGCGGCGCCCCAGAAGGCCATCCGGTCCGGCCGGCCCTCGCCCAGCACCTGCACCGTGCGCGCCGTCACGTCATTGGCGAGGAAGTAGCCCACCGGCGGCGCGAAGTCCGGGCGCTCCAGCACGTCCGCGCGCACGTCCTCCAGCAGCACCAGGCCCAGCTCCACCTCGTAGTCCAGCAGCGGCGGCAGCTCCGGGAAGCGCGAGGCCACCCGCGAGGAGAGCGCCGCGTCCAGCTTCGCCACCGCCGCCAGCATCGCGTCGCGCGAGGGGCTCGCCACCGAGTCTCCACGCTCCAGCAGCGAAGCGGCGTCCTTGGCGAAGACGGCCGGGCCGCCCGCGTCGCTGCCCGTCTCGTTGATGTGGGCCGCGTAGGTGAGGCCGAGCGCATGCACCCGCTTGGGGGACAACGCCAGCGGCTGCGTGCGTCCAGGCGTACGGCCCGGCTCCAGCGCGGTCATCGAGGCCGGGACAGCGCGCGGCGCCAGCGTCAGCATCAGGTGCCCTCCGCCACCTTGAGGGGTGGCTCCTGGTCCGGCAGCACGGTGTCGTCCCACCCGACGTAGCGCACGCCGGGGATCCGCTCGTGCCCATGGAACTCCAGGGCGCCCACGGCGGAGGTGAGCTTCCTCCCGTCCGGCTTCCAGGCCGCGTAGGGGTGGGAGCGGGTGAAGAACTCCAGCTCGCAGTTGGCCACGTCGCTCTGGGCCACGTGCACGTCCCAGCCCTGGGGATCCCGGTATGCGTAGCCCACCAACGTGCGCGGGTCGCACCAGGCGCGCCCCTTCACGGACACGGTGGCCGAGGCCGCCTGGAAGAGCAGCTCGCCGTGACGCGGCGTCTCCATCTTGGTGAAGAGCAGGCCGGGCACCTCATGGAAGGTGTGCTTCGCCTGCGAAGTGCGCAGGTAGATGGGCGTGAGGCGCGGACCCCGATTGCGCCGTTGGCGAACGGTGAGGGCCTCCAGCCGGGCCTCCGGATCCTCGCGGAAGATCGGGACGTACAGCCACGTCAGGTCCTCGATGCGCCGGTGGCCCCACAGGTGCTTCTGCATCCCCGGAGCCCCGCGCACCTCGAACGGCTTGCCGTCCACGGTGACGGTGCCGCTGAAGGTGATGTCGTCGTGCGCGTGGTTGACGTGCGTGACCAGCGGCAGCATCCCCACGCCCCGCGGCGTGCGCCGGACGGCCTCACCGGACTCGGGGGTGTAGCGCAGGTCCCACGCGATGGAGTGCCCGCCCGAGGCGACACTGCCATGGACTTTGCCCGGCGCCAGCTCCGCATCCCCGATGCGGATGCCGAAGCGGCCCGGCGTCCCCGGGTCGAAGGCGGAGATGGGATGGATGGCCTTCACCGCCACCGCGGGCGCGTTGGGCGACGCGCAATCGAAGGCCGCGGCCCACACCGTGGCCCGAGGCTCGCCCGGCGCACCTGGAGCCGGGGTGAAGAGCGTGTAGCGCAACCACCAGGCGCGCTCGCCGCCCGGGTCGAGCACACACAGGAACCAGATCTCGAAGAACCCCGCCTGCTTCTTCCAGCGCGGCAGGTTGGCTTGCTCGCTCGTCGGCATACCGTCACCCCCCTATACGTGCCCCGTTACGTGAAGCCTCGCAGAGCCAACATGGCCCGGCAAGAACCGCACGCGTCACAGGCCTCAGGGCTTCGATTCCGTCCAGGTGATGCGGAAGGTTACGCCCTCATCGTCAAAGTGGCGCAGCACCGCCCGCATGTTCAGATCACCCGCGCCGCGCGCCGAGCCCTGGACGATTCCATGCTTGAAGTGGCGCAGCAGGCCGCGCTCGTTCAACCACAGGTCCACCTCGGTGGGCCCCAGATCCGTGATGAGGGCCTCCTGGTAGTTGTTGCCCGCGCGGAAGTTCTGCCGAACGCGCGACAGCCTCCGCTTCGGATTCATCAGCCGCAGCACGCCGAAGATGGCGCGGCCCAGCATCGTCTCGCTGTACCCCTCGATGTGCCGCTCGCCGAGCAGCCGGAAGCCCTCGGCCTCCGACTTGTCGGGGTGCAACGACCTGGCCGCCAGGCCCACGCAGCGCTCCCAGACCTCGACCGGGTAGGCCGGCATCAGCCGCTTGTCCAGGTCCAGCCCCGCCTGCTTCAGCTGCTGCCTGAGGGTGGGCGTGATCCTCGGGCCGATTCCCCGGACGAAAAGCCCCTCGACGGTCTGATCGAAAACGAGTCTCTCGTTCTTCAACATGGTGTTGCTTCCTTGCTGTGCCCAGACCCGCGGGTCAGGCCCCCTTGGCACGCAGGGACCCCACTTATGGCGTCATGATCGAAGCCTACCATGGGACCACCTCGAGCGGGGTGGGTCTAGCCCGAGGCAGGGCCCGGCGACAAGCGGGGAGCCGCCGCCACCACCGCGAAGGCCGCTCCCCCTCCTTGTTGCTCCGGCGGCAACAGCTCCAGACTGGCGCCGAAGGCCCGGAGCATCGACTGGGCGATCGTCAGGCCGAGCCCCGTGCCTCCCCGCTCGCGCGCCGTGGTGAAGAAGGCGTCGAAGACGCGGGCCCGGTTGGACTCGGAGATGCCCTTCCCATCGTCGCGCACCACCACCCGTCCCCGCCCCTCACCCGCCACGTCCGCCTCCAGCCGCACGTGCACGCCCTCGCCCCCGTGCTGGGAGGCGTTGGTGATGAGCTGCCAGACGATGTCCTCCAGCACCTCGGCGGGCAGGCCCAGGACGAGCCCCGCGGGCACGGCCCCCACCTCCACGGCCAGCCCCTGGGCCCGTCCCCGCTCCGCCAGGCCCTCCAGCAGCGGTGCCACCTCCGTCCGCGAGGGACGCGCCACCAGCGAGTCCGCGCGGGCCAGCTCCAGCAGCCGCTGCACCAGCCGGGTGAGCCGCCGGGCATCCGCGTCGATGTTGGCGAGGAAGCGCTCGCGCTGCGCGGGGGACATGCCGTCGGCGCTGTCGCGCAGCAGCTCCACCGCGCCCTGGATGGAGGCCAGCGGTGTCTTGAACTCGTGCGACACGTTGGCCGCGAAGGAGCGGATGTACTGGTTGCGATCCCTCAGCGCCGTGGCCATGCCGGCCAGGGACTCGGAGAGCTCGGCGAGCTCCTCCACCACCGGGCGCGCCACCGGCTCGAAGCCCTCGGGCGCGCTGGCCGCGATGGCCCGCGTCTGCCGCACCAGGGCCCGCACCGGACGGACCACCAGCGCCGCCGCGGCCAGCGACATCATCGCCACCACGCCCAGCAGCACCAGCCCGGTGGCCGTGAGGTTCCACCGGTCCGCGTAGAGCGCCTTGGCGAACGTCATGGGCGTCCGGGAGAGCAGCACCGCGCCCCACACCCGCTCCCCCACGAGCACCGGCAGCACCACCGTCACCCGCACCCCGGTGTCGCGGCTGAGAGAGGCGAGCGGTGCGTCCTCGGGATCCGCGAGGCGCCGGCGCAGCACGCTGCTGGGCTCGCCGCGCAGGGCGCGCTGGACCTCCTGGCGGGCCAGCAGCGTGGTGCCGAGGCCCATGGAGCTGCTGGCCACCACCACCCCCTGGGCGTCCACCACGCGGATGCCAGCCAGCGTGGAGCGCCGCACCTGGGCGAGCAGCGGGGAGAGCTGCTTGCCGGCCTCCCGCGCGCGCGGCTCGGCGGGAATGGCGGAGACGGGGGGCTCCTCCACCGCGGGCAGTGCCTCGTCCGAGGCCCGGAGCGAAGGGAGGATGGGTTGCAGGTTCGAGTCCGCGGGCGAGGCGAAGGGCCAGGACGAGAGCCGGGTCAGGCCGTAGTCCTCCGTGCCGACCTGCTCGCGCAGCAGCTCGCCGTAGAGCGCGGTGACGACGGCGCCCTGGGCGATGAGCTCGGTCTCCGTCTGGCGGATGAGCTGGTTGTCGTAGACGCGGACGAACGCCAGGCCGAGCAGCGCGATGATCAAGGCGCCCAGCCCCACCGCGGCGAAGACCATCCACAAGCGCGGGCGGGCGCGCTGGCGGTCAGGGGATGGCGAGCCGGTAGCCAAGGCCATGCACCGTCTGGATGACTTCGCCCCCGGCCGAGGCGAACTTCTGCCGGATGTGCCGCACGTGGCTGTCGATGGTGCGGTCACTCACCACCACGTCCTCGTAGACGCGCGTCATCAACTCGTCGCGGGTGAAGGCCTTGCCGGGCGCGCGCAGGAGCGCGGCGAGCAGGTGGAACTCGGTGACGGTCAGCACCACCTCCTGGCCGTTCCAGTACGCGCGCCACAGGTCCAGGTCCATGCGCAGGGGTCCGCGCTGCAGCACCTGGGCGGGCGAGGGAGCGGCAGTGGGAGCCGGGGGGCTCGCGGTGGCACGGGCCCTGCGCAGCACGGCCTTGATGCGCGCTACCAGTTCGCGCGGGCTGAAGGGCTTGGCGATGTAGTCGTCGCCGCCCAGTTCCAGCCCGAGGATCCGATCCACCTCGTCATCCCGCGAGGAGAGGAACACGATGGGGACCTCGTGGGCGCGGCGCACCTCGCGGCACATCTCGAGCCCGTCCATCTCGGGCATCATGATGTCCAGGACGATCAGCGCGGGGACGGAGCGGCGCACCTGCTCCAGGCCAGCGCGTCCGTTGGAGGCCTGCTCGACGTGGAAGCCCGCCTGCGAGAGGGCGAAGCCCACCACCTCGCGCAGGTGCGGATCATCATCGACCACCAGGATGGAAGAACGTTCGGTCACGGCGTCCCGGAACCTATCACGCGCATGGACGGAATCGCCCTACCCCGCCTTGCCCCCCTGGCCCCCCTCCGCTCCCGGCAACAGTCTGATTAGATGCGCCCGAAGCTTCCGGGTACGGCGTGCCGATGACCGGCGCCCCTCCGGAGCAAGGGGGCCTCGATGTCGATGAACCACGAGCCGGTGAGGAACGAGTACCTGGATCAGGTCCGCGAGCAGCAACAGCGCCTCGAGGTGGACCTGAAGGCACGCAAGGCCGTGATGCCGGTCCAGCAGGCCCAGATGGCACCGAGAGCCGCCCGGGCCTTCGCCGCGCCCCCTCGCGAGATTCCGGGCAACGCCGTGGACGTGCGCATCACCGGCTTCTGGCGGTGGAAGACGGTCGTGGTGCCCCCCAACGCCTACGTCGTGCACACCCGCCGCGGCCACGCCCAACCCCTGCACATCGGCCTGGGTGTCTCCTTCCGCTTCGACCCGGCGATCGACTCGTTCCTGGTCGTGCCGGGGGCCATGCAGACCATCCTCATCAACGCGCACTGCATCTGCCGCGAGTTGCAGGGGCTGCTGGTGCAGGGCTACGTGCAGTGGATCATCGAGGACTTCGCCACCGCGTACAAGAAGCTCGACTTCACGGACGCCGAGGACCCGATGCGGGTGGTGAACGTGCAGCTGCGCGAGCAGGCCGAGGCCGCCATCAAGGACAAGGTGGCCACCATGAGCATCGACGCGGTGCTCTCGGACAAGCAGCCCATCATCGAGGAGCTCACGGCACGGCTGCGCCATGTGGCCGAGGGCGGAGGCGGCGGCGACAAGGGCCTCGGGCTGCGCATCGTCACGGTGCAGATCAAGGAGGCGGTGGTGAGCTCGGCGAGGCTCTGGGAGAGCCTCCAGAAGCCCTTCCGGGCCGAGCGCGAGCGCGTGGCGCGGCTGGCCACGCTGGAGACGGAGGACGCCATCACCCACCGCGAGCTGGAGGTGGAGCAGCAGCGCGAGCGGACGCGGCTGGAGACCGACGGCGAGCTGGCCATGCTGCGCGCGCGCAAGGAGGCGGAGGCGTACGACCGGGATCAGGCCGAGCGGCTGCGGCGCCAGCAGCGCGAGGAGGAGGACACCCGGAAGCTGGCCGTCGAGCGGCAGCAGTCCGCGCTCCAGACGGCCGAGCTGGAGAAGGCGCGGCTGGCGGTGGAGGCCGAGCTGGCGAAGCAGAAGCAGGAGGCCGAGGCCGCCCAGCGCAAGCGCGAGGCCGTGGCGGCCATCGAGCTGCTCGACCTGCAGCGGGCCGGGGCCAACCGGCAGGAGCGCGTGGAGCTGGAGCTGCTGGAGAACCGCCAGCGCATCCTCAACGGGCTCAGCGAGGCCAACCTCCAGGCGCGGATGGTGGAGCTGCTGCCGTCCATCGCCGAGAAGATGCCTCGGCCCCAGGAGCTGCGCTCCGTCACCATCGGCGGAGGCGCGGGCGCCCAGGAGGGCCAGGCGCTGACCACGCTGGTGGCGCAGATGATGGCGCTGGTGGGCGCGATGCGGCCCGAGGGCGAGCCGGCCACTCACCAGCACCCCGCGTCGAAGGCAGACCACTCCCAAAGTGGATCCGTTGGCCGTCCCCCCGAGCCGTGAAAAACTAGGGGCCTATGCACGTCGGCTCCGAGGAGGAGATGCAACAGCGGCTGGCCGCCATGCCGATTCAGCACAGCATGCGCGGCCTCTTCTTCAACTCCGTGCTGGATGTGCTTCGGCTGCTGGAGGACGAGAGCGCCGTGAAGCACTGCCTGGAGAGCACGGGCGAGACGCGGTACCTCGACTTCTTCAGCTACCCCACCAGCACGTATGTCCGGCTGCTCTATACGGCGGCGAATCTCCTCGGCACCCGGTACGGCGGCTTCGAGGGAGCCCTGCGGGTGATGGGAGCGCGGACGATCATGAAGTTCCTCGACTCCGCCGCCGGTAAGGCCCTGCAGCTGGTGGTCGAGGGCAATCCCCAACGGCTGCTCAACAACATCCCCGTGGTCCACAGGATGGTGATGAAAGGCGGAGAGTGCTCGATGAAATGGTCGAGCCCCACGGGCGGGCGCCTCACCATCGAGCGGATCTCCGCCCCCGCCCCCTTCATCGAGGGCGCGCTGCAGGCGATCTTCGACGCCACGCATGTCCGGAGCGCGAAGGTGGCCTCACGGCAGATTGGCCCCCTCGACGTCGAGTTCGCGGTGTCCTGGGAGTAGCGTCACCGCGTCGCGTGCGCGTAGACCTGCCGGGAGAGGTCCGCGATGAGCGAGCGGGCCACCTTCTCGTCCGGGATGCCGCTGGTGAGCACCACGAGGACGTAGGGAGGACGGCCAGACGGGTAGACGATGGCGGCGTCGTGGAGGACGCCGGAGATCTGCCCCGTCTTGTGCGCCACGGGCGTGCCCGGCGGCAGTCCCGCGGGGATCTCCAGGTTCAGCTCCTGGGCCAGGAGGATGGAGCGCATGGCCTGCGTGGAGGCAGGTGACGCCGCCTTCCCCTTCTCGATGGCGGTCATCAGGGTGGCGAGGTCCCGCGCCGTCGCGGTGTTGTTGAGACCCTTCTGGTACGCCTTGCCATCCTCCACGCCGCGCAGCACGGTCATCTGCCGCGCCCCCAGCGAGCGCAGGGTCTTCGTGACGCGCTTCGCGTCCACCAGGGCGATGACGGTGTTGGTGGCCAGGTTGCTCGAGCGGGTGATCATCCGCTCCACGAGCTCACGTGCCGGCACCGGCTTGCCGAGCCGCTCGTAGAGGGAGGCGTCCTCGTCGTCCTTCGCGTCCAGTGCGTACGGAGAGCCATCCACGATGGAGGCGAACTGGTTGGCCAGGGTCAGCTCCTGGCCCACGGACAGCTTGCCGGCATCCACCTGGCGGAAGAACTCGATCATCACCGGCACCTTCATGGTGCTGGCCGCATGGAAGGAGCGATCGGCCTCCAGGTAGAGCGAGTCCTTGGAGTTACCGAGGTGCTGGTACGCGACCGCCACGGAGGCGCCCTTCACCTGGGCGATGCGCTCCTGGAGGGAGGCGCGAAGGGTGTCGGTGCCGGACGGCGTCGCGGCGAGGAGGACGAGGAGCGCGGTGGTGAGCATGGGTGCAGGGGGGATGAAGGTCGAACGGAGAGCCTAGCCGAAAGACGAAGCGGCGCGGCCCCGGAGTGGGAAGGCCGCGCCTCGTGACCGCGCAACGAGTGGACGCCGCGCTACTCGTGCGCTGGACGTGTTCGCCTGCCCTCGCTGTGGAGGCTGGCGCCGGGTGCTGGCATACCTGACGGCGCCCGGAGGATTGCGCGCGATTGTGGAGCACCTGGGACTGCCCACGCGGCCTGCTCATCAAGCCCCGGCGCAGGAGCCAGCGCGGCTGGCGTGGTGTGGCGCCTCCCGCCCCTGCCCAGCGCTGATGACGCTGCCGCTGGCCCCTCTTCCCCGCTGGGGGCCGCTGCTGCGAGGAGTGTTCGGGTAATCTGCGCGCATGAGCCAAAGCTTCACGCCCGCTTCCCGTGCCCAAGTCCTGGAAGACGACGGCACGCCGCTCCAAGCCACTTTCAGCTTCCAACTGCGCGACGGGAAAACAACGATCCTGTTCTACAGCCGGGGGGGCACCATTGGTGGATCTAACGAGCGCAATCGGGACTACCTCGTTGCGCTAGAGATCATCATTGCACGCTTAGGTGCGGGCGGTGCTCGTCTTGATCAGGTGCTCCTAGAAACCCTGCGTGAGCAGCGGGTGCTCGATGTGCCTCCGGTGGATCTGCGAACTGCCGATGCCCACGAGGTGAAGACGCGCATTTGC
This sequence comes from Archangium gephyra, assembly GCF_042230915.1. Classification (GTDB taxonomy): domain Bacteria; phylum Myxococcota; class Myxococcia; order Myxococcales; family Myxococcaceae; genus Archangium; species Archangium gephyra_B. The sequence continues at coordinate 6,311,185 of NZ_CP102578.1, forward strand.
CGCGAGCAAATCAGCAACAGAACTCGGCAGATCCGGCTGTTCTTCTCGGGGCTCAACGTGGCTCCCGAGAAGATCGAAGAGTTCCTATCGAGGGGCAGAGCGGACGCAATTGAGCCGGGCGCCCCTGATTGGCACGAGCCTGTGACGATCCTCTCGCGTACCGAGGGCAGGGTGCGTGTCCGCCTGTCGAACGTAGCGGAGCGGGACCCTTCGCTCCGAGCCGCTGCCATCAGGGTGCACGGGGCGCGATGTGTGGCCTGCGAGTTCTCCTTCGGTGATACCTATGGCGAATGGGGAGCGGACTTCATCGAGGTCCACCACCTCCAGCCCATCGCTGATGGAGAGCGCGCCACGGACCCTACGAAGGATCTCGTGCCCCTCTGCGCGAACTGCCACCGCATGGTTCACCGAAGGCGAGGGCTCACGCTCACCATCGAGGAACTGCGGGCGAAGATGATGCCCCGGCTGGGCACGGAGTCGAACGTCCCTTGTACCAGAGGGTGAATCGGCGGAATTTGCCGGGCTGCGCGCTGCGACGATAGCTGCGTCAGTCTCGCTGGTGCGCGGTGTACAGGCGCGCAAGCTCCACGTCGGTGAGGCAGGTCAAGCGAGTGCCCGTAGAACATGTCCTTCTGCCCTCCTACGGGTGCTCGACGCCCAGGTTGCTCGTCATGCAGACCACCGCCATCCGGAAATCCACCAGCCGCCCGAGGCTGTCCGTGAGCCTCCCCTCCCCCAGGATGCCGAGCAGCCATCCCAGGGGAACCCCGCGTGGCGGGCCCGCTCAGGCCGCGGCGAGGGCCGCCGCGAGCTTCTCGAGGCTTCCGCTCCACCCTTCCCGCTGCCCCTTCGCGGCCTGGGCCATCGCCGGGATGTCCTGCCGCACGGTCACGCGCGTCTTGCCGTTCTCGTCATCAAAGGTGACGGTGGTGACCACGTCGTTGCCGGGCATGTCGGCGATGACCGCGTTGAAGACGATGCGCTCGTTCGGGACGATCTCCAGGTACTTGCCGTGGAAGGGGTACTGCCCGCCGCCCGGGTCCTGCATCACCATCCGGTACGCGCCACCGACGCGGAAATCCACCTCGCACACGGGCAGGGTGAAGTGCTTGGGGCCCCACCACCGGGAGAGCATCTTCGGCGTGCACCAAGCCTCGAACACCAGCTTCACCGGGGCATCGAACACGCGGGTGACGACCATGGACCGGTCCGCCGAGCCATCCACGACGTACGGCAGGTACCCCGCGAGCCGCGCCAGCGTCTGCTGGCCGCCCTCGACGGCGCCGAACTTCCTCACCTCCGCCAGCGCCTCCGCCGACGGGAACACCGAGCGCATCACGACCCGGGTGCGCTTGCCCTCGGCCGCGAAGGTCACGGTCACGTGGAAGTGCGGCACGTCGCTCTCGCCGCCATGGCTGTAGACGAGGCGCTCGGGCTGGGAGATTTCCTCGTAGCGAATCCAGTTCGGCCAGTCGTGGCCGTCCGGCCCGTGCATCACGTACCGCCACGTGCCGCCGACCCGGAAGTCCATCGAGGCGGTCTCGTTGCGGAAGCCGTTGGGACCCCACCACTTGTCCACGTGCCTGGGCTCGGTCCACGCCTTCCAGACCAGCTCGCGGGGCGCATCGAAGACGCGCTCGATGACCAGCTCGCGGTCGGAGGTGGAGGTGGAAGCCGCGGCGGCGGCCACGGCCACGGGGTTCTGCGTATCACGTCCGGTTCTTGTCGTTGCGGCCATGGCGCTTCTCCTTCGTCGTTGAATGCGGCGGCTGCTTCTCGGGTTTCGTCTTCCCCTGCAGCTCGAGCAGGTAGTCGTCCAGGCGGTCGAAGCTCTCTTCCCAGAAGCGACGGTACTGCTCGATCCAATCGGAGGCCTCCTTGAGCGGCGCGGCCTGGAGCCGGCAGGGCCGCCACTGTGCATCCCGGCCGCGCGCGATGAGCCCCGCGCGCTCGAGCACCTTCAGGTGCTTGGAGATGGCGGGCAGGCTCATGTCGAACGGCTGAGCGAGCTCCTGCACCGACGCCTCGCCCGACGCCAGCCGCGCGAGGATCGCCCGCCGCGTGGGGTCCGCCAGGGCCGCGAAGGTCGCGTTGAGTTGCTCGGAGGTCATCGTATTGAACCGACTGGTTAATTAACTCATTGGTTTAATACACACGAGCCCCTTTCCCGTCAACTCGAATTCCGAGCGTCTCGAACCGCCCGCTGGCGCCACGTACAGGGCGCACGCGTCCCCGCCTTCCGCGAGCAGGGAGTTCACCTCGCGCCCGTCCACCGTCACGTACGCCAAGAGCCGCCCGTACCGATCGGTACACGCCTCGCCGTATTCCAGCCGCACGTTGCGCCCCTCGACGAGCGAGCGGTTGAAGTCGCGCGCCTCGGCACCGAAGCACTCGTGCTTGCCGTTCGTCGTCTCCGATAGGCCTGAGCCCGAGGTCGGATCTTCTCCGCGTCAGTCTCCGAGCACCGTGGTGAGGGCCCGGTACTCCGGCCGCAGCATCCGCTCGGCCTCTGTTCCGGCCACGACCACCGGGAGCATCGCGCCCTCCAGCCCCGCCTCGGCCGAGAGCTTCACGGCGATGGGCGCCATCACCCGGGCCTCGATGAGCCGCTTCAGCGGCCGGGCCCCCAGCTTCGGGTCGTACCCGTGATGGGCCAGCCAGGCCCGCGCCTCCGGCTCCACCACCAGCCGCAGCCGGCGCCGCAGCAGTCCCGCCCGCGAAGCCGCCTTCTCCAGCTCCAGGTCCACGATCCGCAGCACGTCCGCCTCCGACAGGCGGCGGAACGGGATGACGTGATCGATGCGGTTGAACAGCTCCGGACGGAATGCCTGGCGGATGGCGCGCATGAAGTCCTCCGAGCCGCGCTCGGCCCCGAAGCCCGCGGGCTCCGACTGCTCGACGCCGAGGTTGCTCGTCATGCAGACCACCGCCATCCGGAAGTCCACCAGCCGCCCGAGGCTGTCCGTGAGCCTCCCCTCCCCCAGGATGCCGAGCAACAGATCGAACACCTCGGCGTGCGCCTTCTCGATCTCATCGAAGAGCACGAGCGACATCGGCTGCTGCCGCACCCGCTCGGCGAGGCTGGTGATGCCGGGGCCCACCTCCATCAACCGCTGGGCCGAGCCGGGCAGCATGTACTCGGACATGTCGAGCCGGATCATCCGGTCCTCGTTGCCGAAGAGCGTGCGCGAGAGCTGCTTGGACAGCTCCGTCTTCCCCACGCCCGTGGGCCCGGCGAAGAGCAGCGTGCCCACCGGCTTCTCCGGATCGTTGAGCCCCGCCTTGAAGCGCGCCAGCACGCCCGCCGCCAGCTCGCAGGCGCGATCCTGGCCGATGACGCCCTGCCGCAATTGCTCCGCGAGCGTGGTCTGCTCGGCGGGGACCTCGTCACTGATGAGCTGGAGCGGCAGCCCCGTGTAGCGCGCGTAGGCCTCGGAGACGTCGCGTGGATAGAGCGTCCGGGCCTTGCCCCGCTCTCCCTGCTGCTCCAGCCAGTCGAGGAAACGGAAGGCCTTGCCCGGGAACAGGCTGTCGCGCTGGAACGTCTCCAGGTGTCCGACGAGCTGCCGCAGGCCCAGGGCGTGGATGCTCACGCGGCTGCGCTTCGCCGCCTGATAGCGCAGCATGAGCTCCGGCACCTGCGAGGCCGGGGGCGGCTCGATGCGGACGATGCGGAAGGACCGCAGCGACTCCGGGAAGCGCCGCTGGCAGCGCTCGAGCTCCGCCTCGGTGCACTCGGCGATGAGGGAGATCTCCCCGCTCATGGCCGCGGGAAGCAGCAGATCTCCAATGGACGAGCCATCCGGCTGGGGCGCGAGGATGGACGTGAGCCGGTCCACGTAGAGGTAGTCATTCTCGTACGAGAGCGCGTCGACGATCTTCAGGCAGCGCTCCTGCCACATGCCCAGGTACACCATGCCGGCGACGATGCGCTCGGCGCTGGTGCGCCAGATCTTCGGCAGGTTCGCCTTCTTGTCCTCGCGCCGCTGCTCGGCGATCAACCGCGCGAGCTTCAGCACCTGGCTCGTCTTGCCGGAGCCCGGGCCACCGACGAGCAGCAGGGACTGCGGCGGCTGACGCTGCGCGTGGTCGAGCCAGGAGCGCATCGACTCGGCGTCGTACACCAGGGCCGGCTGCCTGCCGCCCAGGGCGCGCGAGGTCAGCTCCTCGCTGATCTGATCGAGCACCTCCGGCGGACGCTCCTCACCCTCACCGCGCCGGCTGTCCCGCTGCAACCAGCCCAGGTCCCAACTGCTCACGTACTCGGCGCCCTCGTGGCGGAAGTCGTAGAGGCCCTTGGGCTTTTCGCCGAGCAGCGCGGTGGTGAGCGCGTTCTGCAACACCTCGCGCGCGATGGAGAGATCCTCGATGACGAACGACCAGCCGAAGCGCGGCACCCTCACGCGCCAGGCACCACTCTCCATCTTCCCGTAGACGTACGTCAGCTTCAGCGGGACCAGCGCCTTGGCGATCACCGGCCGCTTCTTGTGCACCGTCTGCGGATGGATCTCCACGGTGATCGTCCGCGCATCCAGGGTCTCCTCCCAGAGGAACCGCTCGAGCGAGGCGGGACTCTCGAGCAGCATCAACCGGATCCGGGTCTCCAGCAGCGCGTAGATCTCCGCCTCGTTGTTGCCGTAGGCCGAGGGCGGAGCCTCATCGAAGAAGCTGTCCCAGACGGGCAGGAGCTGCCCGGTGAGCCGGCCATCGTGGTGGGTGGTGAAGTAGACGCGAAGGCTCTTGTCGCTCATGGAGTCACCCGCTCGCTCATCCGCAGCCGCCACAGGGCCGGCAGGGCCTCCTCGGGAGACCGCACACGGTGGCTGCCACTGTGGGTCAGCAGGTAGTCATCGAGCTCCAGCACCGATACCTGTCCCGGGCGGGCGGGCAGTTCGAAACGGTAGGCGCGGACGACCGGGGCGGCGGACTCGGGATCCTCCGGGAGCGGACGCACGCCCTCCTGCCGCGCCTTGTGGAAGGCCTGGAGCTTCACCCCATGCAGCGCGAGCAGCTCCGAGGGCTCCGGCGCGCTCGCCTCGTGGACGCGGACCTTGACGATCTCCGGGAGCCGGCCCGAGGACTGCCAGACATGCAGCCCGGCCTCTCCCTCGAAGAAGGGCCGCACGCCCGGGCCCACCAGCTTGATCGCGGCGTGCACCGGCTCCTGGGAGGAGTGGTGCAGGAACGCCCGGAGCTGCGCGAAGCCACCGGACACCACGGCCCCACTGGGCAGGTGCGCGGCGAAGGACTCGATCTCCCCACGCGAGTGCGCATAGGCCGAGCAGAGCCACCGGGCGAGCAGGGAGCCGGAGGACGCGCCCTGGCGCCACTGGCCGAGCGGGAGCAGCTCCAGCATGACCACGTGCTGGTCGGGGCTGGAGAGCCCGCGGAGGATGCGCTGCAGGAAGTAGACCTCCGACAGCGCGTCGAGCATCTGCTCGCGGGAGACGGCCTTCACCGGCTCGAGCGCGCGCCGGGAGAAGAGGCGGATGCGCGTCCCCTGGGACCAGCGGTCGGCGCCAACCCGCTCCACGCCGAAGCGCTCGGCCTCGATCATCTCCCGCGCCTCCTCCACGGGCGCGCGGGCAATCGACTCCAGTTGCGCCGCGAAGGCCTCCAGGTACATCCGCATCGCATCGAGCGTGAAGAGCGACTCGGCGTGCTCGCGCTCTCCCGCCTTCAGGCGCTCCAGGTGGAACCGGACCTGCTCGGACAGCGCGCCAAGGGCCTCGCTCTCGCGCATCTCCTGCACCACCTCGCGCAGCTCGAGCACCTTCTCGCGCAGCTTCGCGATGGGGAGCGTCAGGAGCGGCTCCAGCGCGAAGCCCTGGGGCACGGGCTCCCGGGGAATGAGCGCATCGGCCTGTACCTCGAAGCGGCCGTCGCGGGTGTAGAGCTGGAACAGCCGCATGAGGGCCTGGGGTCCCCGGATGATGGACTCGGAGAGCACCTGCCCGACCTTCTCATCCAGGTAGCGCTTGAGCGGCCGCGCGCCCAGGTGCGGATCGAACGCCTCCTCGACGATGCGCCGCTTCACCTCCTCGTCGGCGGCCACGAAGATGTTGCGAGAGACGAGCCCGTGCCGGGACAGCAGCCGCGCCAGCTCCTTCTCGACGACCTTCTCGCCCACTCCCCGCGAGAGCGGCGAGAAGTGCACGATGCGATCGATGCGGTTGAAGAGTTCGGGCGGGAAGAACTCGCGCACGGCCCGGTCCGCGTCCAGCTCCAGGGCGCGCACGTCCGGCTCACCGATGCCCACCGCGGGCTTGCGCCGGGCCCCGAGGTTGCTCGTCATCACGATGACGGTATGGGTGAAGTCCGCCGTCTCGCCCGAGGCGTCCGTCAGCCGGCCCTCGTCGAACGTCTGCAGCAACAGGTTGAGCAGCGAGGGGTGGGCCTTCTCGATCTCATCGAGCAGCACGAGCGAGAAGGGCTGCTCGCGGATGAGGCGCGTCAGCCGGCCCTCGGGCTGCCAGGCATCTCCCGTGAGCCGGGCGACGGCATCCGGCGTCTGGAATTCGCCCATGTCGAGCCGTATCAAGCGCGACGCATCGCCATACAGGTAGCTGGCCAGCGCGCGGGCGAGCTCCGTCTTTCCGGTGCCCGTGGGGCCGGTGAACAGATAGACGCCATAGGGGCGCCGGGGGTCGGTGAGCCCCGCGTGGATGCGCGTGACGAGATCGCACGCGGCCTGGACGGCCTCCGGCTGTCCCATCACCTTGCGCGACAGGGCCTCGTGGATCTCCTCGGGCACCAGCCGCTCCTGGGGGCGCAGGAGGAAGTCCGGCAGGCCTGTCCTGCGCGAGAGGTGCTCGAAGAGTCCGCCGACGTCGATCTCCGCGCCCGGGCTCCCCTGGTCCGTGGCCAGCTCGCGCAGCAGATCGATCGCCTTGCCCGGCATCGCGGCCCCCGCGAAGAGCGAACCGGCCTGCTCCAGCAGCACCGGGAAGAGCGGAGGTGACCAGGCGATGCGGTGCTTGGACTCCAGCTCGCGCGCCTCGTGCAGCAGCATGCGGAGCGTCTCGTCGGTGCTCGTGGAGCGCACGTGCACCTGCGTGAAGAGCGCGGCGAAGGACGGGGCGTCGGTCTCGAGCCGCTGGAGCTGCTCGGGTGTCACCGTGCCGATGAGCGTGAGCTCCCCACGGGAGAGCGCCCCCTGGAAGAAGAGCGCCAGGTTGGTGTCACTGTCACGCGAGCGGCCGATGCGGCCGAAGGCATGCAGATCCTCGACGAAGAGGATGCGCCGCCCTCCCCTCGTGTCCTCGAGCACCTTGAGGCAGCGCTGCTCCCAGTCGCCGACGTAGCTCATGCCGGCGATGATCCGCTTGCCGGCGATCGACCAGACCTCGGTCACCTTGTCCAGGTTGCGGTGCGTCTGGAAGCCCTCGGCCTCGAGCTGCTCGGCCACGAAGCGCTTGAGCAGGGTCCGCTTGCCGCAGCCGGGAGGACCAACGAGCAGCACCGGCGTGCGCCGCTCGCCTCCGAGCAGCAACTGGAGCTGCTCGCGATAGGGGCCGCGCGGCATGCCGGCGTCGAGCGTGCCCTCCGCGGCCTGGAGGGTGAGGTTCGTCCCCAGCTTGTGCAGCACCTGGGTGCCGCCGCCCGCCTTCTTCTTCTTTTTGTTGCCGTGCCGGTCCGGCCGGTCCTCGACCTCCAGATCGTCCCAGGGCCCCTTCTTCTTGCCGAGCATGTCGAGCAGTGACTTCGGCCGGGCCATGAACGCGAGCGCCTTGAGGGTGTCCTTGCGGTTGGAGCGCAGCTCGTCGTGCTCGTGCGGCTCCAGCGCGGCCCAGGCGCGGGTGAAGAAGACCTTCGCCTGCTCCTCCAGACTGGCACCGGTGTCGACCGGGAACCACTCGTGCTGGCGCGAGGGGTGGTAGGCGATGGTCATCAGCTCGTCGCGCGTGCGCCAGCGCGGCTCGAGGATGAGGGGAAAGAGGCCGGACAGCCGCGGCGTCTCGGTTCCGGTGCGCACGCGCTTGAAGTCGAGCTCGAGCTGCACTCGCTCCAGCTGGAGGCCTCGGGGAAGCTGGAAGTACGACAGGTCCTGGACGGGCAGCTCGCCGATGACGCTCCGCAGGTCCTCCACGAGCTTCTGTTGGAGCTTGACGGTGCTCCGGCCTTCGCGGCTGCGGGTATGCGGGCCGAGCGCGAGGGTGGTCCACCGGTAGGCACCGGAGGAGTCCCGGCTCTGGTAGACGCCGATGGTGAGGTTCATCGCGCCGGCCTCCTGAGCACGTCGAGCACGAAGGAGAAGCCACTCTCGGGGTCGAAGTTTCCGGCGTGTTCGAGCAGGAGGATGTGTTCGAGCAGGATCCGCTCGAGCGATGGGAAGTGCTCCCAGGAGTCGAGCTGGAGCTTGCGTGCGCCATCGCACAGCTGGAGCTCCCCGCCGGGGAGGTACTCACGGATGGCGGGCATCAACCGGAGCTCCTTGAGGGCCCGTTGGGCCGGAGGGGCGATGGCCGGCAGATCGAGCTCCTTCTGGAACAGCTGGGTGGACATCGCCACGGGCTTGACCTCGATCTGGACCAGCTCGTCCTTCTCCGTGGGGGGATAGCGATGGAACCCGGCCTCGAGCGCCAGGAAGGCTCCCGCGTTCGTCCCGTTGACCAACAGCAGTACCTCCCGGAAGGCACATGTGGGCCCGGCGAGCTCCTTCCGCAGTTGCTCCGCGCTGAGGAGCTTGTCACTCCATTTGCGCTTGCGTTCACTGCCCTTCTGGGTGACCGAGAGGCGGCCCTCGACCGACCAGCCGCGCCGGGGCGCATCCTCGATCAGCGGGAGGAGCCAGCGCTCGAGGCCGCGCGTCTCACCGGCCTCCTGGAGGATCAAGGTGATCTGATCCCGCCGGGGCTGGAGCGCGATCAGCACGGAGGGCATCAGCTGGCGGATGGCCTTCATCTGCTGGTGCGCCTCGTCCACGAAGGGGGCGGCATCCTGCTGCTCGAAGAGTGCCATCAACGCCAGCTCCTCGGCGGCCAGGAGCGCCGAGCGCAACCGCCACGCCTCGCTCCAGAGCGCCTCGAGCCGGCTGTGCTCGTGCTGGAGCTGTCCCAGCGTGGCGGCCTCATGCCCTCGCATCTTCTTCTGGTCGCCCTGGGCGAGCTGGGCCACCAGGAAGTGGATCCGCTCCCCGACATGCTCCACGGCATCCATCCGGAAGAGCCTGTCGATGACCCGCCGCTGCTCCTGCATGTCGCGCACGAGGCCGAGCTGGTTGCGTGCCGCCTTCGGGCTGCCCTTGGTCAGCTCCACCGCGATCCCCTCGGGACGGGAGGCGATCACCACACGGCCGCCCTGGGCCTCGGGACCGGCGGCGGAGAGCGCGCGGGCGATGGGGACGACGAGCTGCTGGTCCAGGTGCCTGCGCATGGCCCGGGCGCCATAGGCCTCCTGGTAGCCGGAGGTGGCGAGCGCGGTGGTGATCTCCGGAGGCACGTGGAGCGAGACGCCGCGCTCGAACAGGCCGCGCCGCTGCCGCAGCCGGTCCACGCCCAGCCGGGCCACCTCCGCCGCCTGCTCGGAGGTGAGCGCATGGAAGGGAATGAGCTGGTCGATGCGGTTGACGAACTCGGGCCGGAAGTGCCGGTGCACCTCGCGCAGGTAGTACGCGGAGTCATCCACCGAGGTGGCGCCAATGCCCAGCGGGGATCGGCGGTGCGCCACCCCGAGGTTGCTCGTCATGATGATGATGGCGTTGTGGAACCAGGCCGTCTGTCCCCGGGCATCGGTGAGGCGCCCTTCTCCGCAGACCTGCAGGAGCAGATCGAACACGGCGGGGTGGGCCTTCTCGATCTCGTCGAGCAGGAGCACGCAGAAGGGCTGCTGTCGGATGCGCCGCGTGAGCAGCCCCTCACCCTGGTTGTTGCCCCGGATGAGCCGTTCGGCGGCCCAGCCATCCATGAACTCGCTCATGTCGAAGCGGAACATCCGCTCCGGCGAGCCAAAGAGGAACATGGCGAGCAGCCGCGCGAGCTCGGTCTTCCCGACGCCGGTGGGGCCCACGAAGAGGAAGGTGGCCAGCGGCTTGCCCTGGGGCTGGAGCCCCGCCTTCACCATGCACAAAGTCTCCACGACACGGCGCACCGCCGTCTCCTGGCCAACGAGCTGGCGGCGGAAGTGCGCCTCGACCTCCGCGGCGAGCAGCGCGCGGTCCTCGCGCAGCAGGAACTCGGGGACTCCGGTCTTGAGGCTGAAGAGCGAATACACGCGCTCGCGCGTGAGCATGGGCACCTGGCCCGTGCCCGTGCGCTCCTGTTGCAGGCCCGCGCGCATCTCCTCGTACAGCCGGATCGCCTTGCCGGGCAGCGCGCGGCTCGGCAGGTAGCGCTCGGCCAGGTCCACGAGCGGATCCACCGCGTCCTCGGCCAGCGAGGAGCGGGAGGGCTCCGCCTGCCGCTGCCACGCCGACCGGGTCCGGAGCGCCTCGCGCGTCTGCCGGGTCCCCAGTGGTTCCAGGCGCACGCGACCGAGCACCGCGAAGAGCCCCGGATGCCGGTTCTCGAGCAGATCCAAGGACTCCGGGGTGAGCTCGCCGAGGAACCGCACCCGGCCCTCCTCCAGGAACGGCTTCATCGCGCCGGGGATGTCCACGTGCTCCGTGGAGTGCTGAGCGAGCAGCTCGCCGAGGTTCTCGAAATACAGGACGGCGTCGAGGTCCTGCGCCGCGCGCATCACCCGCAGCACGCGCTCCTGCCACTGGCCGAAGCCGGACATGCCGGCGATCAACCGCGAGCCGCTCGTCGCGTACACCCGCCGCTCGCGTCCGGCATTCCGCTCGGCGCGGAGCCAGGCGAGGAGCAGCTCCGTCTTGCCCACCAGCTCCGGACCCACGAGCAGCACGCCCTGCCGCTTCTCGCCGCCGAGCAGGCCCGACAACAGCGCGAGCTCGGTGTCCCGGGAGATGAGGGGCGGTCCGTGCCGGGCCTCGTCGCGATCGTGCAGCGGCGTGGAGACGGAGAGGAGCACCTGGTGCGCCTGCTCCCGCTTGAGCTTCTCCTCCAGCTTCTTCTTCGCCTGCCGGGCCTTGTCGCTCGCGTCCTGGCGCCGGAGCGCGAGTTGGACCGTCTCCAGCGTCACGGACTTCGGAGGCAGCAGCCGCAGGTACTCATGGGCGGCCGGCTCCCGCGCGGCGAGCAGCCGCTCCACGTCCGCGCGCACCGTCTCCCGGACGTCCTGGTTCTTGCCCACGTAGACCGTGTGATCGATCGCGGGAACGAAGACCCAGGTCTCCTCCGGGAGCGGCACGACGATCGTGGCCAGCTCGACGGTGACGGGTTTGACGAGCCGCTTGGGCAGATCGGCGCGGGGCGCCAGGATCTCCAGCATCTCCAGCCGCACCTGCTCGGGGAAGGAGAAGCGGGCGAGCTCCTCGGGCTCCACCCTGGACAGGTGCTCCTCGAGGAACAGGCGCTGCTCGCCCAGACAGGCCTCGAGGGTGGGCGCATGGCTCGTCAGGGCCGGCGCGGCCACGGGGAACACCTGGTGGTCCCCATTCCAGAGCTGTTGGCAGACGAGCGGCGTGGAGAACTCGAGCGTCCCGGGTGCGGCATCGGAAGGGGCCATGAAGTGTCTCGAAGAGCGGTGCCCCATGCTCCCCGGTCCCCGGCGGTACGTCCAGACCCCCTTCCGAGCGGCTCGCCGCACGGCGAGGTTGAGGTACGCTGGCCGGCGGAGGAGTCCCCCACCATGGCGCACGTGAACCCGAGCATCTTCCAGTCCGCGCTCGATCGGCGCTTGCGCGACGAGCTGCTCTCCAGCGAGGACACCCAGCAAGCCCTGCGGCGCGTGGCCGAGGCACCGGGTGGTTTCGGCTTCGTCACGAGGCGACGGCAGTTGCTCTCGAACGCCTTCAAGCTGACGCGCCCGGTGGCCCCGCGGGTCCTGGATGCACTGGCCGCCTGCAAGGAGGTCCTGGGCCACGAAGGACCCGTGGACGTGTTCATCAACCCCGACCCGATGCTCCGGGCCGCGGCGGTGTATGCCCCGCCGGACACGCCCGCCATCGTCCTGTCCTCCCGGCTCCTGGAGGTGTTCCAGGAGGCCGAGCTGCGCTTCATCCTGGGGCACGAGCTCGGGCACCTCGCCTTCGAGCACTTCACCCTCCCCCTGCCGGCCACGGCCATCGCCTGGGACGAGCCCGGAAGGTGCGTCTCCCCCGCCACGGCCCTCGGGCTGTACCGGTGGAACCGGGCGGCCGAGGCCAGCGCCGACCGGGCGGGATTGCTGTGCGCCAGGGAGCTGGAAGCCTCCGCGAGCGTCCTGCTCGCACGGGTGAGCGGGTGGACCTCCGGCTCGGTGAAGTCCGAGCTGCAGGCGGCGGTGCGCCATGTGGACGCCCTGCTGTCCGATCCATCGGCCCGCGAGCGGCGCAGCGAGGACGAGGAGGCACTCGGTGGTTTCCGCGCCCATGCCTTCAGCCCGTGGCGGGTGCGTGCCCTCGCGGCGTTCTCCAAGACGAGGACCTTCCTGAAGAGCGCGGGCCACTACGCGAGCGAGGAGGGCCTGTCGGACGAGGAGGCCGACACCCTGTTGGCGTGGGAGCTCCGGGAGCTGGATCCCTCGTACATGGAGAAGTTCGAGCATCCCGAGCTGCTGAAACTGGCCCTGACGAGCAGAAAGCTCCTGCCGGTGCTGGAGCAGAAGCTCCAGGGGGCGCCCCTGTCCGAGCGGGCCCGGCTGGTGCAGCACCTCACCCTGCAGACGGCACCGGACGGAGTCGTGGACAACGAGGGCTTCCTGGCGCTGCGGCAGGTCGCCGGGGCGCTGTCCGTGCCCTCGTGGCTCATCGACGAAGCCCTGCGCGGCGCCAGCAACCCCTTGGACTGAACCCTCTCAGTCCCGTGGCGGGGCCATGACGAGGCTCAGGCCGGGCCACCGCTCGCGCAGGAGCCGCTCCAGCAGCCCGAGGCCCCAACGCTCCGAGCGCGCGTGCCCGATGGCAATGGCATACATCCCCGTGTCCGCGAGGGCCCGCCGGGCCGGGACGCGCAACTGGCCCGTCACATAGGCAGTGACCCCGAGCCCGGCCGCCTCACGCACGAGCGCATCGTTCATCGCCCGCACCACCGCGATGCGCTCCACCCGCTCCGGACGCCCGGGCACCACGTCCTCGACCGCGCCGAAGTGTTGCTCGAGCCGTTGCACGAGCTCGCCGGGAGACAAGGGCGCCAGGCTTCCCACCATGCCGAGCGGCTGCCCCGCGCGCTCGCCGAGTGGCTCCAGGGACTCGAGTCCCAGCACCTGCGCCAGCTGGCGGTTGAACCCGAGCCCGAGCCGCTCGTCGAACGGCGCGTGGTTGGCCACCACGCCGAGCTCCAGCGGCAGCGCCGGCGTGTCGAGCCGCCAGTGCCGGTGGAGGAAGAGCGCATCGAGCCGCTCCGTACGCGCCCACTCGGCAAGCCCCTCCCACGGTTCGAGCGCCAACCCCAGGCGGCTCACGGGTCGCGCTCGTGCGGCCACGATCTGGGAGCGCTCGCCCGTCTCGGCGGAAACACCTATCAATTGGTCGATGTACTCGGCGAGTTCGTCGAGCCCCGTGGGATTCAATGGCCTCTCCAGCGTCTGTCTTTACGCCAAAACACAAACAAACTCATCCATAATACATGTATGACAATTAATCAAAACACTTAAACACAAACACAAATACAGATCAAGCCGCACGCGAATAAAAACACAAACAAGCTCAAAAAATACCACGCAACCTCAATCGCTAACATCAAATCGGCTTATCATTTAATGTATTTGATTGATCATGGATGGGGCTCTTGTTTACAAATCCATACAGAAGATGCAAATGTAGGCACGACATATCAGGCGCGAGAATGTCGTGAGATGTAGGCGTGAGGGGTCTTATTGGAGCACGGGGATCTGTGTGGGGATGTAGGCACGATATCCGTCCTCTTTCAGCCTCCGTGGAGGACTAGGCTCGAGCCATGAACGGCATGGCAGCGCCCGAAAAACTCCTCCAGCCAGGGTGTCCCTGGTGGGACATGAGAGTCGCCTGGGGCGAGCCGAACGTGAAGTGGTGCGAGGCCACGGTGTGCGCCTGGGTGAACGAGCCCGCGAATGCCTGGTCCAACCTGGCCTACGTGGCGGTGGCGCTGGGGTGTGCGTGGCAGTGGCGGAGGACGGGCAGCCGCACCATGGCGCGCTTCGCATGGACGACGCTGCTCGTGGGGGCGTTCTCCTTCGTCTTCCACGCGACGAACAACTTCGCCACCCAGCTCCTGGACTTCGTGGGCATGTACGTGCTCGCCTTCCTGCTGGTGGCGTTGAACCTACACCGCGTGGGCTGGTTGCCGCGCGAGCGGGTGGGAGCGGTACACACCGGGCTGACGGTGGGGTGCACCCTGCTCGTGCCGGTGCTGAGGCTCGCCGGGTTCCCCTACCAGCTCGTGGTGCTGGGAGCGGTGCTGGTGATCGTGGGGACCGAGCTACACCTCTCCCGCCGGGCCGCCCCGCGCGAGTCGTACCGGGACTTCTGGCTGGCGGTGGGGCTGATGGCCGCGGCGGCGGCGTGCTCGGTGGCGGACGTCACGCGGGTGTGGTGCGACCCGGACAACCACTGGCTGCAGGGACACGCGGCCTGGCATGGCCTGAGCGCGCTCGCGCTGCTCTTCACCGCGCGGCACCATGCCGGCCTGGAAGAGGCTGGAGCCTGACCGCCCCTCGGGCGGCCCGTCAGACGCGGAGGCTCCTTGCCGAGGCGAGTGCTCGCTTCAGGCCTTCGCGCCCTCATAGGAGATGCGCAGACCCTGATGGGTCACCGTGAGGAGTGGCCGGCCAAACCAACCGCAGTGCTTGCAGACGCCGTGGGTACCGGCCGCCGAGACGCGCACCGGCAGATCCGCACCGCACGAGGGGCACCCCTCGGGCAGCGTGTAGTCACGCGTCGGCGCATGGACATGGGAGACGTCGGTCATTGATCTGAGGTAACGCAGGTACGGGGTAGCGCAAGCGGGCGCCCCGGACCCACACGGCCGGGCTCCAGCGCAGGCTCCTGGCTGCCTGACAGGCACGCGAGCCTCCGTTCAGGCGCAGTGCTGCCCGCTTGCTCCCCGGGCGGAAGTAGGTCCGGGACATCCAAGGTGCGCTCGCGCGGGGGCTCTCCTTGAAAACTTTCGCCAGCACCGGAGTTTCGCGTATTTCCGCGAAAACTTCTATCCCCAGCGCAATCCCTATCATCAAATACCGTGAAGAAGAGGGATTGATCGTGGCCGTCGCCGTGGATCGTGAGTCTGGTTTTATGTCAAAGATTTCGAACCCGAATTCGCGAGGCTCCTCATGCGATCCAGCGCGCGTTGGTTGTTGCTGTTGGTCCCCGGGTTGTTGTTTTTCTACACCTTGAGCGGAGCACCCCCCGAGGCCGAGGCGGCCCCCCGCGGTGGTGGCGTTTGCAAGAAGTGTCCGCCAGACGCTGGAACCCCAGACGCCGGCACGGGCTATGACGCTGGCACGCCGGACGCGGGCACGGGCGGCCCCGACGCGGGCACCGGCTCCGACGCGGGCACTCCGGACGCGGGCACCGGCTCGGATGGTGGCACGCCGCCGGCCACGGGCTGCCTGGGCCAGCCGCTGCTCGAGTCGCTCGGAAAGAACCACGTACTCGTCGGTGGAAAGACGGACAGCGCCGTGGCCTCGCTGGCTCCGTACGACCTCCGCTACATCTACCTCGCGGGCGGCCTGTTCGACAGCGCGGAGCCGTGCAACTCGTGCAGCACCAGCTGCTCCGCCGCCGGGCAGTCCTGCTCCAACTCCAATCCCAATGGCTGCGGCTGGTGGGGATGCTGGCAGTGGGATCAGGTCGCCCCGGGCCAGTACCTGCGCGACTACTTCCGGCAGACCCTCGATCTGGGGCAGATCCCCATGATCACCTATTACCAGATGCTCCACACCAGCCGGGTCTCGGAGGGCGCACAGGAGGTGGCCGCGGCACAGAACGTCTCCCTGATGCAGCGCTACTTCAATGACTGGCGTTTCGTGTTGAAGCAGATTGGTACTTCCACCGCATTGCTTCACATCGAGCCAGACTTCTGGGCGTATGCGCAGCAGGTGAACACCAATCCTCACATGATTCCGGCGGCGGTCGCCTCGGCCAATCCCACGGACTGCGCGAACGTGGAGAACACCATCGCCGGCATGGGCCGCTGCATGATCGCCATGGTCCGCAAGTACGCCCCCAACGCCAAGGTGGGCCTGCATGCCTCGGCGTGGGCCACGAAGATCGACGCGATGATGAACAGGGATCCCGCGCTCGACGTGGAGGCCGAGGCCCGCAAGGTGGCCGACTTCCTGATGGAGTGCGGTGGCGGAGACTTCGTCGCGGTGGAGACGAGCGACCGCGACGCCCAGTACTACCAGGTGCGCCTGGGACGCAACAGCTGGTGGGATACGACCAACACGACACTCCCGCACTTCCGCCAGGCCTTCCGGTTCGCCAAGGCGCTCTCGGAGCGGATGGGCCGGCCCAACCTGTGGTGGCAGATCCCCGTGGGCAACATGTTGATGCCCGGCTACGACCAGCACTGGAGGGACAACCGTCTGGACTACTTCTTCGACCACCCGCAGGAGGTGGCCGCCGCCCACGGTATCGGCATGGTCTTCGGCGCGGGCGAGCAGGCCCAGACGAACCCCTCCA